>CAZYWA010000178.1:0-14080 GCA_964650975.1 uncultured bacterium | reverse complement strand
GAAAGCGTACCGTTGGAGCTCTGCAGGGCCAGCTCGCGAAGACGGCTCAAGCTCGAGCTGACGTTGCCCAGCGCGCTGTCACCGACCTGCGCGAGGGAGATGCCGTCGTTGGCGTTGCGAACCAGCTGATTGAAGCCCTGGATGTCCGATCCCAGCTTGGTGCTGACCGCGAGACCCGCCGCGTCGTCCGCCGCGCTGTTGATGCGCAGACCGGTGGACAACCGGGTCAAGTTCGAATTCACGCGATCGGACACGTTGCTCAGAGCCTGTTGCGCACCCAGTGCAGCGACGTTGGTGTTTACTCGAAGTGCCATGACTGAACCCTCCTACGTGGTTTTGTTTTGCGTATCCCGATGGGAACGCCGGTTGTGATTCGTCTGGAGGGCGTCCTTACCCGACTACGTCTGCCGTGCGCCTGCCACCCCACCCATTGGGGCGCTTCGCTCCGGTTTCGCGCGCGACGGACGTCTTGTCCGCCGTGTTTTCGGTTCGCGTCTCGACTGGCCTCCGAGTCTTCACGTGGGCCTCCTTCCCTCGGTTGTCGTGACGGCGATCCTGCTGCCTCGCGTCCCTCCGGCCCCATGCCGCGGTGCGCTTGCATGGGAAGATCGGCCAGTCGCCGCAGTAACTTGAGCCCGTTCGGAGCTCGGCGAGTGAACGGTCCAAGTGCCCTGCGCGCGCGGCGCGGCGCCGGAAGACCGCCCGAAAACGCCTCGATTCACCGGGCTTTTCGCCACGGCGAAGGGTCGCGAGCGAGTTGCTCGCGTGACGAATCGAGACGAAGTGAGAGGAGCGCGCGTCGACGTACGGATGCGAGACTCGGCGCCGCGGCTGCGCGGAAGCGCAGGTCCCGAGCCCGGCAATCGACAGGTCGGAGGGACGCGGTCCCTCGCGTCCGCGGCGCTCGATCCGGATCGGACGCTGCGGCTGCGACGGAGCGCAGCCCTCCGGAACCGGCTCTTCGCTGGAACCGGCGGATCAGCCGAGATCGGAGAGGACGGAGGCGCCGGCGGGGGGCGCGCGGAACTGGCCGAGGGCCCTGCGGTCGCGGCCGACGGTGCGCAGCGCGTCCGAGGTCTCGGAGCGCAGGCGCTCGAGGCGCTGCTCGATCCGCCGGTCGTGCTCGACCAGCTCTTCCCAGAGCGGCCTGAGCGCGCCGAGCTCGGCCAGGGCGGTCCCGGAGCTCAGCTGCTGGCAGAGCGAGCGCACCGCCAGCTCGCGATCGCGGATCTGAGCCAGCGCCAGGACGGCGTCGCCGCGATCGAGCGCGGCCTGGATGGCCTCGGTGCCGACCACCAGCCGCTTGAGCAGCGTGCACGGGTCCGCGGAGGCGAAGGGCGACGGATCCGCGCGCATGGCAGCCTCGACGGAGATGCGGAGTGATGCGGAGAGAGGTGGATCGAGGGGGAGCCGCTCAGCGAGCGCGCTCGAAGCTCGGCGCCGCGTTCCCGCCCGCCAGCACCTCGAGCCCGATCTCGACCTCGGAGCCCTCGTTGCCGGGCGCCGCGAGGTCGAACCCGTTCTGGATCTCGTCGGAGACGATCACCTGGCGGGTGCTCAGGTCGGAGCGATCGAGCACCAGCTGCCGGCCGCGCAGGCTCGACGCGTTGAGCAGGATCGGTCCGATCATGTTCGCGGTGACCTCGTGGCCGCCGTCGCGGATCGTGAGCACCACCAGCAGCACCAGGTCGTCGAGATTGCTGAGCTCGAGGCCTTCGAGCTCGGCTTCGCTCACGTCGACCACGTAGTCGGGGAAGAAGTTGAGCGGGTTGGCGACCACGAACGCGAGACCGGGGTCGTCGGCGCTCTGCAGCCAGTGGAGCGACGAACCGGGGCGGTGCTCGAGCAGCACGAACTGCTCACGCCCGGGGAAACCGATCAGGCCGTTCTCGATGCGCAAGAGCTTTTCATCGGCGACATCGACGATCCCGAACCGCGAGGTGGAGATTTGCATGACGGCGTCCGCTCCTTGGTAGGGCTCGCGGGAGTGCGAGCCTCGCCGGTTGTGCCGAACTGGCTGACGGACGCGGGTTGAGCAACGCGCATGCCGAATCGCGCGCGGCGAGCGCGAAAATCGGCGCGCGCCGGAAGAGAAGGTGCGGTCGAGTGGACGCTCGGTGGTCGAGCCAGCCGGGCGAGCGGCGAGACCGGCCGACTTTCGCGGGTTTTCCCCGTGATTCTCCCGCCGCGCCGCGCCGCCGCCGCAAACCTCGCGCGCGCATGCGCAGCGCGCGATCGCGGGCGAAGCCGCGTGCCGGTCGCGTAGCCCGCGCTCGCGCGGTGGTGCTCGGTTCCCCTCGGCGGACCTCGGATGTCTCGCCGAGGGGAAAAACTTGCCGGGTAGGGCGCAGCCCGGCGAGGCGCCGCGCTACCGGCGCTGCGCCGTCAGGCGCTTTGTCTGACCGGCGTCAGCATCGCGGCGTCGTCGGTGCGCGGATCCGCGGCGCGACGGTTCTCGTTCTCGATCCGCAGATAGACCTCGTCGCGATGGATCGGAACCTGATCCTCGGCCTCGATCCCGATGCGCACCGAGTTGCCCTTGAGCGCGATGACGGAGACGCGGATGCCCCCGCCGATCCGGAAGCCTTCACCCGCCTTGCGTGTCAGAACCAGCATCGGTGCCTCGTTGGCCTGCGTGCCAGCGCGCTGGCGAGATCGCGGCTACCGCGTTCCCGATCGCACTGGGCTCGATGTGGTTCCTTTCGGCCGATCGAGCGGAATTCTTGAGCCGGTCGATTGCGCGGGCGCCACCCGGCGCGCGCGTCCGCGTGGCAGTTTGGAGGGACGCGGTCCCTCGCGTCCGCAGCGCTCGATGGGGTAGGGTGCGCGAAACACGAGCCTTTCGGGCCGCCGGGCCTCGGAAAAGGACTCGTTTCAAGCCAAATCCACGCACTCCCGTCACGTCAAAGTGACCAATTTCGTCTACAGTTAGTGACGATATTGGTCTACTGATCGTGACCATTTCCGTCACATCCTAGTGACAGTTCGCACGCTCTCCGCTACGATCCCTCCCATGCCCTCCGCCTTCGGCAAATACCTCCGCGCCGCCCGCAAAGCCGCGCGCCTGAGCCAGGCCGACGTCGCGCGCGCGCTCGGCGTGGCGCACAGCTACGTGAGCGAGGTCGAGTCCGGAATCCGCGCGCCGTTCCCGCCCGGCTACTGGCCCAAGATCGTGAAAGCGGTCGCTGGCACGACGCTCGCCGACCTGCAGCGCGCGTCCGCGCAGACCCGCCCGCTCGAGATCGACCTCACCAAGGCGTCGAAGACCCAGTCCGACCTGGCGCTCGCGCTGGCGCTCCGGCTGCGCAATCGAAACCTCGGCGACGACGAAGCGGCAGCGCTGCTCGATCTCGTCGAGAGCGGCGGCGCGCCGCCGGTGCGCGCCTTCGGCCGCGTCGTCGACGCCGCGGGCGCGCCGGTTTCCGGCCGCGCCTACGTCTACCGGCTCGGCCCCACGCGCGGCTGGACCGGAGTGGTGGGAGTGCGCGCGCACGCCGGACACGCCGCGGGCCCGTTCGACGGCCGCACCGCAACCCTCGTCGGCAAGAGCTTCGACCTCCTGCCGCCCAGCGATCGCCGCGGCGCCGGCTTCTTCGACATTCCCGGCGGACTGCCGCCCGGCGAGTACGCCCTCGACGTCCACGGCTCCTCGGGCGACGACGCGAGCGCCGAGAGCTGGGCGTGGCCGCTCACCGTGACCGACGGCGCGGCCGCGCAAGACGAGCGGATCGTGTGCGCCGCGTCGACCCCGCCGCCCGCGCCGCCGCCCACGAAGAAACCGGTGCCACCGAGCGGCCCGCCGCCGCCGATCGACCTGGGATCGCTGCCACCGGTCCCGCCGCTCGCGCAGCAATTCACCAAAGGCACCTTCACCGCGGCGTTTTCTTATTACGGCCTGGGCGGCGCACCGCTCGACCGCATCCAGCGCGACCTCGACCGCATCCGGGCCTCCGGCTTCGGCCATTGCCGCGTGTGGGTCGACTGGGAACGGCCCGACCCGGCGTCGCGGATCGTCGATCGCAAAGGTGCCCTCATCCCCGCGCAAGCCGCGAAGCTCGACGCCGCGATGGAGCACGCCGCCTCGATCGGCCTCTCCTTCGACTTCACCCTCGAAACGTCCCACTACGACTCCGCCAAGAAGAGCGAAGAGGGCTACGACATCGGCGCCCACAAAGCCGCGCTGCGCGCCGTGCTGGTGCGCTGGGGCCAGCACCCGTGCTTGCGGATCGTGGACGCCGACAATGAAGCCGAAGTGCGCGGCGCCGGCGGCCACGGCTCGCCCGACACCGGCCACACGAGCCCGGCCCGCTTCAACGAGCTCATGACCGTCGCGCGCTCCGTGCCGCGCACCTGCCTGGTGAGCGCCAGCTGCTCCTTCTCCGTGGACGGCTTACCCAAGGACTACCAAAACCTTTTCCGCGACACCAAAGCCGACATCTTGCTGCCGCATTTCCCGCGGGTGAAAGGGTGGGGCGCCGCCGAAGGCCCGAACGCCACCACGCTCGCCAAAGCCATTCCCGGCATCCCCATCCACCACCAAGAACCCGGCCGCAACGGCCACTCGACCACACCGCCAGGAGGCTGGCCCGTCTCCGAGTTCGAAAGTTCCTTCCGCACTGCCAAAGCCGCCGGCTCCCTCGGCTGCTGCTTCCACACCGGCGCCGCCTTCGACCTCACCACCAAGGACGCATGGGACCAACTCGACCCGACCGAGCGCGAAGTCGTCGCGCACGTGATCGAGTGGCTGAAGTGACGGGCCGTTCTATTTTTGAGCGTCCTGTCTCGCCCAGCAGAGCAAAAATTTGCCGCGGAAAAGTGGGGGAGTGCCGCCCCACGCGACGAGTCCCGGGGCGACCCGGCCCCGATCACCGTGCCGTACGCGGGCGGCTGCTCGAGCGAACCATGAACCAGCGCATCGCCCGGTGTGTCGCCCCCCAGCGAGATCGTCGCCCGCCAGATACCCCGAACTCGCTAACCCGCCTCCCCAGGCCGACCGTCGAAGATTTCTTGGTCCGTCCGGCCACCTTCGGCCACGAGCGCTGAGGCCCCGACCTGCGCTATCCTCGGCCACGCGGACGGGGTATCCGTCGGATCGACGGTTCCACTGAATTTCGTTGAACCTTTTTCGTTTGGACGAGCCAAGCCTCTCTGACAAGCGTACGAGCGGGTCGGTTGTCGAGTGATTCATCGAGAGAGTGGGGCGCCCGACGTCGTGACCGCAGAGCGAAAGCAACTAGGCCCATTGGCGTACGTCTTCGGAGGACTTTCGTTCCTCCCCGGGCTTGGAGTTGTCGTGGGTCTGATGGTTGTTGTGTGGGGGTTGGTAACCGAAAGACAAGGGGGGAAGAGACTCGCCGTCGTCGGTGTCTGTGGCCTGGCGTTCAATCTAGCGATCTACGCCGGTCTCTTTTACTTCGGCTTTGTCAAACGCGGCGGCGTATACGACGACCTCCGGCGCAAGCTCGCGATCTCGCAACTCAACTCGTTGATTCCGATCATTGAACTGTACAAGACCGAGCACGGCTCTTACCCGGACTCGCTCGAAACGCTCCGCAAGTCGCTACCTCGCAATTTGCCCTTCTCGATTTACGATCCAACCGACATGTCGTTCGGAAAGGCCCACCGGCAGTTCTATTACGAACTCGCGGA
Organism: uncultured bacterium; assembly: GCA_964650975.1. Classification (GTDB taxonomy): domain Bacteria; phylum JADJOY01; class JADJOY01; order JADJOY01; family JADJOY01; genus CAZYWA01. The sequence goes on along the minus strand of CAZYWA010000178.1, from coordinate 8,431 downwards.
CCCAGACCATTACTACCTCATCGGTACGGGCTCAGACGGTAAGCCATTCACCGCAGATGATGTGCACCCGAGCATTACCGTTACGGCCGAGAGCCGCGTCGGTCTGGTCACCAAGAGCCCCGCAGGTGGCTCGTGAACATCGAGGTGACCCGGCGCGGCGTCCAACACGTCGCTGCACCTGCCGGCACCCGGGGTAGCGCTCGTCTGGATCTCGTGGTAGTCCGTGGACGCAGGTGAGCTTGGGATTCGCCCGCAGCTCGGCCAACTCAAATCGTGCATGCGCAACCCATGAAGTTTCGTAGCGCAGTCATCTCAACAACCTTGAGCAGGGCGGAGGTGCTCGACCGAATCTCCGCCGCCATTGGTCCGCCGATTGACCTCCGGACCGCCAACATCCGGGACCTGCTCCGCCCGTCTCAGAACGCGTGAGCTCCGAACTCGTCCATTCACTGGTGTGGTCATGCCCAGCGGTTTCGCCCTCGCCGCCCGCTTCGCTTGGCGTGGAGAATTCCGACCTGAAATCACGGCCACGGTCGAAGCTGAATCGGGAGTGACGTTGGTAACGGTCCGCCGGCAGCTCGACCTTCTCAGCCCAAGCCTAGGGGTACTAATGTGCGCGTCTTGGTTCGCTGCATTTCTTCGGACCCTCACAGATGCTCGGCTTCCGCCCGGATCTGGCCGGTACACCTTTCTGGAAGTAAGTCTCGGATCCCTCTGTCTTGCCGCCTTACTATGGCTCTCCTTTCCGCCGCTAATTGGTAATATCGAACGCAAACTGCGGAGTATCTTGTCACACCCGGAAGGTGCGCATGGTCCGTGGCCGCAGCTTAGCTGTGGGCCGACACGCAGAGAGTTCCATGGGTAAACCACTTTTGCCCTATGAGAGGGCCGGCCGTTTGTTCAGGCTCGTAGCTTGGCTGCAGGTGCTGGTATTCGTATTTCCCTTCGCCCTCCTTCTCCTCATTGGTGGTCCGGAACTTCGGGCTCGATGGACTCGGGATTGGGACGCCAATCCGGACGAGCGAACGTTTGTTTTATTGCTTTGCGCGATCGTTGTGGGTCTCTCCATCTTTGAACTCTTCCTTGGTAAGGCGATCAGAGAGCACAGGTCATGGAGTCGCATTGTAGGCATAGCTTTGGCGGTCGTGTTCCTTGTGGGGTTTCCCTTGGGTACCATGATCGGTGGGTACATCATCTGGTGCCTCGCGACAGGATGGAGTCCGTATGCTCATACTGCTGGAAAGGACAAGCCGGTCGCTTGAGAGCCGAAGTGAACGCTGCACCTGACGGCACCGTTCTTCATTGCAAACTGTGATCGTCTTGCAATTCGAGCGGGAGGAGCCTTTCGCCTGTCGTTACATCGGCAAGAAGAGTCATGATGAAATTGCTACTCACGTCCGGGGGCGTCACGAACCCGAGCATCCGGAACGCGCTGGTCGACCTGCTGGGCAAGCCGATCGCCGAGTCCACCGCGCTCTGCATCCCGACGGCTCAATGGGGCCACCCGGTTTGCGGCCCGGCCTCGGTGCGGGGCTTCGTCGTTGGCGGGCCTCCGTGGCACGTCATGAGTGGCCTGGGCTGGAAGTCGGTGGGTCTCCTCGAGCTCACCGCACTGCCCACCATCGGCGAGGAGCGCTGGGTTCCCTGGGTCCGGGAGGCTGACGCTCTGCTCGTGGACGGCGGCGACGCGACGTACCTGTGCCACTGGATGCGGGAGTCCGGGTTGGCGAACCTCCTGCCGTCACTGTCCGAGACCGTCTGGGTGGGCGTGAGCGCGGGCAGCATGGTGATGACCCCTCGCATCGGTGCCTACTTCGTGGAGTGGCGGTCCGCGCCGGACGACCAGACCCTGGGGGTCGTCGATTTCTCGATCTTCCCGCACCTGGACCACGCGATGATGCCGGGGAACACCCTGGCCGATGCGGAGCGGTGGGCGGCCGACATCGTTCCGGCGTACGCGATCGACGACCAAACCGCCATCAAGGTGGTCGATAGCACCGTCGAGGTCGTCTCCGAGGGACACTGGAAGCTGTTTCGTTAGAAGACGGCGTCGGACTGGCGCAGCAGTCCCGTACCGCGGCTCATCCAACGTCGTCGGGCACCCGTCGACATGCGCGGCGTGGTGCTCGGCGGGATCCCGTGGTATTCCGTGGCCGGGTTCGAGCGCGAGCCTGGTAGATCGCGAACCGTGGCGGTACGGAAGCATTGCCCTCCGGCCGAGTCGAAGGGGGCCGACGTGAACCCACTTAACGAACCCCGCCGGGCCCTCGTGACGGGGGCCTCGTCTGGCATCGGGGCAGCGTTGGCGCGTCGCCTCGCTGGCCGCGGGATCGAGGTGTGGCTCGCTGCGCGCCGCCAGGCGGCGCTCGAGCAACTCGCGGCCGAGATCATCGCGGCCGGCGGGCGCGCCCATTCGATCGTCCTCGACATCTCGCGGCTCGATGAGACCCACGACAGGCTCGCGGAGCTCGATCGGGACGCCGGCGGCATCGACCTCGTCGTCGCCAACGCCGCGCTCGCGGGTGCCGCGGCCGCGAAGCGGCTCGCCGACAGCACGTGGCCCGAGATCCGCGACATCCTCAGCACCGACCTCACGGGCAGCGTGGCGACGCTGGTGCCGTTCATCCCCGGGATGCTCGCGCGCGGCCACGGACACTTGGTGGGGATCTCGAGCATCGCGGCGGACGTCACCAACCCGCGCGCGAATCCTTACGGCGCTGCGAAGGCGGGCTTCACGATGTTCCTGGAGACGGCCGACATCGAGCTGCGCCCGCGAGGAATTGCGGTCACGATCGTTCATCCGGGTTTCGTGCGCACTCCCGCCACCGACTCGCTCGACGATCCGCTTCCGTTCCTGGTCCCGCTCGAGCGCGCCATCGACGCCATCGACGCGGGGATCCGGAGCCGCGCGCTCTACGTGCGGTTCCCGTGGCAACTCCACCTGCTCGTCGGGCTCCAGCGGCTCCTTCCCCGCCGAATCCGTCACCCGCTCATCCGGCTTGCGACGGCCGAGCGCGGGCGCCGCTGAACGCCCTGGCGTGGCGTGGCCGATTCAGAGATTCAGAACGGCTTCGGATCCTCGGGGCTGGCGATCTCGGCAGCTCCGTTTCGAAGCGTCTCGACGAATCTGACCACGCTCGACTGCACTTGCACGATTGGCTCGGTCACCTGGACCGGCTTGGCCAGCAGCGGAAACGGATCGGCACCGGGATGGGGGAATCCGGGCTGATAGAAGAGCTCACCCACCTGCGCTTCGAGGTCGTCGCCATGCGTCGCCGGGTTGAGCTGGACGAGCGCCGCGGTGACGGTCGTCCCGGCGACGGTGCGGTTACCGCTCGCGACGCTCTGGATCGACTGCAACCCGGCCACCGCATGCGCGGAGGGTTCGAGGAGATCGAGGGCCATCGCGCGCGCCAGCGCTTCGTTCGACGGGTTGGGCACGACCTCGTCACCCATGACCTCGATCTGCATGACGTTCTTCGGGTGGTTCTGACCGAGGCCCGTCACGGTCAAGGGATCCGTCACGATGAAGGGCGCGAACGCGAGCGAGTCGCCGGCCTCGAGGATCGTCTGCGCCACGTTCACGAAGGGTAGCCAGCGGTCGGGAAACGTTTGCGAGATGTCGAGGCCGTAGAGGGCCGCGACGATCGGGATGTTACCGGCGCCCTCGCCCGGTGAGTTGACGAGCAAGTAGTTGGCGAGCCCGCCGCCGCCCACGTTGAGGACGGCGCCCTCGAGGTGCGGTTCCACCGTCGCGAAGATGGTGCTCATGATCGCGCCGAGACTGTTGCCGATCACCACCAGATGCTCGGGGTCGAGGATCGGCGCACCGGGCACGCGCGACAGGTCCAGGCTCGGGTTGCGCAGCAGCCGCGCCAGCTCCATCAGGTCGATGGCGCTCTGCCGGAAGTTGTCGCGGACCGCGAGCAGGTCCAGGAACGCTTCGAAGAAGCCGAGTGGCACCTGGAGTAGGTCGAAGTCGGCGAAGCCGTCGGGGCCTGGAGCGCCGGTGAAGTTGTTGACGTCGTCCGTGGTGCTGTAGCGGAACCCGTGCGCCACCGCGTCGATCGCCACTTCCACGTAGCCTGCGGCCGCGAGGCCGTTGGCCGTCCCGAACATGTCGGCCCGCGAGCCGCCGAGACCGTGCTGGTAGATCACGACGGGATAGCCGCTCGCCGGCGGCGGCGTGCGGGGGAAAACGAACGTGACGGGAACGCGGTCCTGGCGCTGCATCTGGGGCTCGCCGTTCACCAGCACGAATCGACCGTCGTCGAACGACTTCTTCGCCAGGCGCTGCGCAGGTCCCAGCTCGTTCGACTTGTACCAGTCGGTCGAGAACGACGCGCTCAGCACGGCGCCAATCGCGTCGTGCGCGATTCCGCCGGGATTCCCGAAGCCCGGGTTCTGGCCCTGGGCGACGCCGAGCAGGCCGTCGAGCGCGGCCGGCGTGTCATAAAGGTAGGTGAGCTCTGGATCGCCGAAGTCGAGCTGCGGTGCCGGTCTCCCTTCGAGCTGAGCGCGGACGGCGGTGAGGGCCGTCACGCTGCTCTGCGTGGTGAAGACCGCCAGGCACGCGATGTCGGCCCGCGTGAGTCCGGTGGTGTCGAGCACGACCTGCAGCGCGTCCCGGTAGCGACTCTGGATCCGGGCAAGCGTCGAGTTGCCCGAGCCGCTCTGCGGGTCGATCGCGGCTTCGAAATCCGCGGACGGCTGGACCGGACCCATGACACCGGTCGTCGCGTTCACGCCGTGGACCTGCTTGGTCACGACGGCGGCGTAGCGGGTCTGCGGACGGAGCGGGACGCCAGCCTCGGGCAGCATCGCGAGAGTCTTCGAGCCCGCGTCCCACTGCAGCTCGATGGGCTGTGCCACGTGCGGCCCCGGGCCGTCACCGGCCTCGAGGAGAAAGACGCTCGCGCCGCTCGCGGTCGTGGCGTCCGGGGTCGCGGGCAGGGTCGACGAATCGACGTCGCCGTCGAAGCGAAAGTACGTCGCGGTCGAGAGGCCGAAACCGTCGAGCTGCGCCAGCCCCTGCTGAAGCACGTCCGGGAGCTTGGGTGCCACGGCGTCGAGCCCCGCCACCGCCAGGCGGCTCGAGCCGTCGGAAGCGGACTCGAAAAACGCGTCATTCGGGAAGGGAACGTCCCCGAAAGCCAGGCCCTGACCTTCCGCCGGCACGGTGAAGAGCGCCGTCGGCCCCGGTGCGACGTGACTCGACGAGGCCCCCGATCCACACCCCGCGGCGCCGAGCGCCGCGAGCACGAAAAATGCAGATCGGGTGAGGCGCACGGTAGCTTCGCGGCGACGGGCGAGACGGCTGGATTGTAATCAGGACTGAGCAAGGTCAGAACACGGAGCTCCTCGTGCACCTGCACGACCCATCTCATGAGCTCGACCTGAGCGGCGACGCGAGCCGCTCGACATCTTCGCGGATGGCTTCGAGACGGGAGACACGTCGCGCTGGCCGGATACCGGCCGGACAGCACCCACTACGCCGGTTTTCGGACCAGACTTTGGCAGGCAGGTATCGATTTTCTCTGCCCGCGGGGAAATCACTCATCGAGGCCGCGGACGGCGGTCGGTCGCAGCCGTTCTGAAACCGCGTGCTCTGCCCTGGCACGGGCCGTTAGACTCGGACGCCATGACCCACGCACCGCGACGGCGCCTCGGGCGCACCGATCTTCATGTTTTTCCGATCAACCTGGGCGGCAACGTGTTCGGATGGACCGCCGACCGGGACGCCACCTTCGCGGTGCTCGACGGGTACCGCGAAGCGGGCGGAAACTTCGTCGACACGGCCGACGTCTACAGCAAGTGGGCTCCGGGCCACGTGGGTGGCGAGAGCGAGACGCTGATCGGGGCGTGGCTCGAGTCACGCGGGTGCCGCGACGAATTCGTCGTCGCCACCAAGGTCGGCATGGGCGGCCCCGGGATCGGCGAGGGGCTCTCGGCGGAGCAGGTGAAACGCGGCTGCGAGGCGTCGCTCGCGCGGCTCGGCGTCGAGCGCATCGATCTCTTCTACGCGCACCGGGACGATCCCGCGACGCCACTCGAGGACACGATGGGAGCCTTCGACGCGCTGATCCGCGAGGGGAAGGTGCGTGCGATCGGCGCGTCCAACTACAGCGCGCAGCGGCTCTCCGAGGCGCTCGAAGTCTCGGTCCAGAACGGATTCGCGAGCTACGCGGTCCTGCAGCCCGAATACAACCTCGTTTCTCGCGGCGCCTACGAGGGTGCGCTCGCGGAGCTCTGCACCGCGCAGGGGCTCGGCGTCTGCACCTACTTCGCGCTCGCGTCGGGATTCCTGACCGGCAAATACCCGAAGGGCGAGAAGCCCGCCGGCGCGCGCGCCGGCGGCGCGCAGCGCTACCTCGACGACCCGCAAGCGGTGGCGCGGCTCGACACGCTCCGCGCGGTCGCGAAGAAACACGGAGCGACGCCCGCCCAGCTCGCGCTGGCGTGGCAGCTCCACAAGCCCTTCGTGACCACGCCGATCGCATCGGCGACCAGCCGAGGTCAGGTCGAAGAACTGGTTGCCGCCGCCCATCTTCGACTGGACGCCGACGATCTGAAGCGGCTCGACGCCTAGCTCTCGGGCATCCTCACGTGGGCTCGTGAACGAGGCCGTGCGCCGCCCATGATCTCGAGGGCGACGAGCCGCCACGAGCGGCTGGAGGCGGCAATCGGCCGCATCCTGCTCGCGCGCCGAGAGCTTCGACTCGCGGTCGCGTTGGCGGTCGCGGTCTCGGGCTTTGCGCTCGTGCAATCGCTCTGCGCGCGCCTCGGGATGGCGATCTACCTCCCCGAATCGTTCGACAGCTGGTTCGACGCGGATACCGTGCGCGTGTTCGACGACATCTCGCAGCCCACCACCTGGCTGATGCGTGCCGTCTACCATCCGCTGTTCGGACTCTTCGCGCAGGCGCTCTTTCGAGCGATGGCGGCGGTGCGACACGCGAGCACCATCTCCACCGTGCAAGGCGTGCTCGGCCTCGTCGGGGCCGGATTGCTCGTGGCGTTCGTCCGCCTCGCACGCGCGTTCGACTGTGGCTGGCTCGACGCGATCCTGTTCGGGACCTTGCTGGCCTCGAGCGCGTCGTTCCTGTATTTCGCGCCGATACCGGAGACGTTTTCGATGGGCGGGGCGACCACCCTCGTGGCGCTCGCGTGGCTGGTCCGCAGCGGCGATGACTGGCGCGGCGACCTGTCGTCGGCCGGTGCCATCGTGTCGGCTCTTTCCGCAACCACCACGAACGCCGCCGGCCCGCTCGCGTTTCTCGTGGCCACCCGCAGGTGGTCGTCGATCGCGCGCGTGGCCGCGTTCTCGGCGGCCTTGCTCGTCACCCTCACGATCGTCGAGGGTCGCATGCTGCCGAACGCCGGATCGAGGATCCGCTCGACCGTGAGCAGCCTCGCGTCCGCGGACGGGCATCGCGACGACGGCGCCGCGCGTCGAGGACTCCGGGACCTGATCCCGCGGGTGACGCTCGTGCGTATCGGTGACGCGATTCGCGCATTTTTCGTGCATTCGATGGTCATGCCAGGGTCCGCCGTCACGCCGCGGTCCGCCATGGCGACGAGAGATCGCGGGGCGAGCTTCCTCCCGTCCTCGTTGCCACTTTTCAGTATCCAGGAATCGGCGGTGGGATCGGCGTGTCGTTGGGGGCTGGTGGCCGCGGCGGGATGGCTGGCGCTGCTCGGGCTGGGCATGTGGGTTTCCTGGCGGCGTATCGGAGAATGGAAGGTGCGGCTGGTGCTCACGTCGCTGCTCGTGCAGCTCGTTCTCCATGCATTCGTGGGACGGGAAACGTTTTTGTATTCGCTTCATTTCTTGCCGCTGCTCGTCCTCCTGGCGGCGTTGGGCAGCACGGGCCCGGCGCGCGAGGTCGTTCGATCGTGGCGGTGTTCACCGTCGTGGCGGTGGCCATCAACAACCGTTCCGCATTCCTTCGCGATGCAGCCACGTTGAATCCGCGGAGCTCACGCGCGGGACCGGAGGTCCAGCACCCTCGGGCAGCGAAGGCGACGCCGATTGCCCTGAGCCCGATCCAGACGTTCGACGTCCCGATCGCGCCGCTCGCCGTCGACGTGGGGCTCGTCGGCCTTCCGGAGCTCGACACGGTCACCCGCACTCCGGAAGGCGGCACGGAAGCGGTCGACTTGCTCGACCGTCAGCTCGGCGACGGGGTATGGGCGTTGCGCATCGTCACGCGAGGGAAGCTCGTGGCACCCGTCGGTCTACGGATCCGCGGGCTCGCTCCTCGAGGGGCGACGGATGCGACGTTCGAGATCGGGGATGCCGGGGCGATCTACGGTCGCCGGTACGTGGTGTTCATCGAGCCTGCTGGCGCCGGGTTGCGTTCACTTGGGGAAGCGGGGCGCGAGCCGGGAACCGAGACGGATCTTGGCGACCAGGTGCTTGGTTCTCACG
>CAZYWA010000177.1:0-14112 GCA_964650975.1 uncultured bacterium | reverse complement strand
CCGCCGCCCCTACGGAGCGATGCCCCCCCCAATGCGGGCGCCCCCCCCCGCCGGCGGGCCCACCGCCGCTTACGAGGTGTTCCGCGAGTCGGCGCCCGCCAAGGACTACGCCCGACAGCGCGCGCGCCAGGGCACCAACGTGGTGGTGAAAGCGGACGGCCTCGCGGCGGGCAAGGGTGTGGTGGTCTGCCAGAGCATCGAGGAAGCGGAGCGCGCCATCGACGACGCGCTGGTGAAGCGCGTGTTCGGCGACGCCGGCAGCGCGCTGGTGATCGAGGACTGTCTCCCCGGCGAGGAGGCGAGCTTCATCGTGCTCACCGACGGCGCCACCGTGCTTCCTCTCCCCACGAGCCAGGACCACAAGCGCCTGCTCGACGGCGACCAGGGCCCGAACACCGGCGGCATGGGTGCTTACTCGCCCGCGCCGCTCGTGACGCGCGCTCTCGAGAAAACCATCCTGGAGCGGGTGATCCAGCCGACACTCGAAACCGTGCTCGAGATGGGAAACCCGTACCAGGGCTTCCTCTACGCCGGCCTCATGATCTGCGGCGAGTCGCCGAGCGTGATCGAGTACAACGTGCGCTTCGGCGATCCCGAGACCCAGCCGCTGCTCGCGCGCATCGCCAGCGATCTGGTGCCGCCGCTCGTGCAGATCGCGAGCGGCGAGCGCCTCGACGGCAAGCTCGACGTCGACCCGCGCCCCGCGGTGTGCATCGTCATGGCCGCCGAGGGCTACCCAGGCCCCGTGCGAAAGGGCGACGTGATCGAAGGACTCGACGACGCCGCGCGCCTCCCCGACGTCCAGGTGTTCCACGCCGGCACCGCACGCGACGGCGACCGGATCGTGACCGCCGGCGGCCGCGTGCTCGGCGTCACGGCCCTCGGCGACGACCTGCGCTCCGCGATCGCCCGCGCCTACGAAGCGGTGCACTGCATCCGCTTCCGCGGCGCCCAGTTCCGTACCGACATCGGCCACCGCGCGCTGCGCTGAGTTTCCTCGGGGGCTTTCCAAGCCCCCGCCCCATCCGAAGTGAATTCGGATGGGGCCCCACCCCAAATCCGGCGCGACAACGCGCCGCCGCGCCTCTGGCGCGGGACCGGTTCGGTCGATTTCTTCACACGCTCTGAGTTTTCCCGGGGGGCTTTCCAAGCCCCGCCTCATGACGTTTCGAGGCTACCGCGCGTGCGTTCGCGGGCAGAGCTCCGGCCGACTCGATTGCCACGCCGGGAAGACCGTCCAACCCAATCGGACAATCTGGACCGCCCAGCGGTTCGATCCCATCCGGATGCGACCTCGACGAAGGGGGGAAACCTGAATGAATTCAGCATGAGTGGTCAATCCTCGTTCGAGGAAAATCTGGCACGGCGGTTGCTATTTCCGTGGTCCGAGGAGACGCAGCCATGAGCAAGCTGGCCTTGGTTTGGGAGCGAATCGCGAAGACGGCGGTCGATCGGCCGGCCGAGCCCGAGATCACCGGGCGCTGGCTGCACGCGAGCGATCGAGATCGCACGGAAGCCCTGGAGCGCGTGCTCCACGAGTGGGACGCGATCGAAGCAGCCGCCGCCGGTCTGGCCCGCGACGCCGCCTGAGCCGTGTTTTCTCTGGGGGGCTTTTCAAGCCCCCCGCCCCGAACGTGTCCGCGGGGTCTTGCGAAGACCCCGTACCCCAACGGGTGCGATTTTTTCGGGGCCCCACCCCCAAGTCGGCTCGCTCGGCTCGCCGCGCGCCTCACGGCGCGGGCCAATCTGCCACCTGATTCTCTCGAGGGCTCGCCAGCCTCTCAGGCAGGCTTCTGGGTCTTGCCGCCGTCGCGCTCCCAGTGGGAGAAGCCGCCGATCAGGCTCCACACCTTGTCGTAGCCCTTGCCGCGCATGAACACCGCGGCGTTGGTCGAGCGCATCCCCGACGCGCAATAGACCACGATGTCGTCGGTCGGCTGCAGCTCCGTGAAACGGCTGTCGATCTGGCCCGAGGGGATGTGAACCGCTCCCTCGATCATGCCTCCGGCCAGCTCCGGCACCTCGCGCACGTCCACGAACACCACCTTCTCGCCTTTGCCCTGGCGCTCGAAGATGGCCTCGGGATCGATCTGCACGTCCATCGGATTGATGCGTGGCCCGCTGGGCTCCGGCGGTGCCGGCGGCGCGCTCGGAATCACCGAGGGCTTCGGCGACGACAGCACGTTCTTGTAGACCCACCACGCGACACCGGCCGCGATCACGAACAACACGAATTTGAGCATGGTTTCCCCCCGGATCGAATGGCGCCCAAGCTAACGCGATTCGAGGCGCGGCGGCTCACCACATCGGGTCGAAGCGAAAGCTCACGCCGCCGCTCACGAAGAAATCGGGCGTCTGGCGTCCCGAGCCGCCGGTGCCGGCACTCAGGTCGAGCTGCAGGTCGGGGATCGGCACGTAGGTGACGCCGCCGTCGACCAGCACCACCACCGGGCCGCCGCGAGCGGTCTCGCGATCCTGCAGGCCCGTGTCGGCGAAGAGGCCCCAGGCATCGTCGATGGTGTAGCCGAGGGTGAGCGCGGCTTGCGCGGCGGTGAAGGCTCGCCCCTGGTCGTCCTCGAGGAAACCCACGCCCAGGTTGGGATTGAGCGACCAGTCGTCGCTCAGGCTCCAGTCGAGCAACAGGGTCAGGTCGCCGGTCCAGTGGTGGGTGCGGAAGCTCGAGCTGCCCGAGGGCGGGAACACCCGGCCCAGCACGCCGACCGCCACCGCGTCGTTCACGTCGATGCCCCATTTCGCGCCGGCCGACGTGGGCGCCATGCCGGTCGAGGTGCTGCCGCCCGTGGCCGCGTCGAAGTCGTGCTCGCGGCTCAGAGTGTCGCCCTCGACGCGCAGCTCCAGGCCGTCGACGACGCCGAGCCGCACCAGGGTCGGCACCGAGAGAGAATCGCTGTGCTCGGTGGAACGGGTCCGGAAATCGAGCTCGACACCGGCCTCGATCTCGGCCACGCCCGGAGCGACCACGGTCGAGCTGTTCGCGATGCCCGGCCGGTCGGGAGCGATCGCGTCGTCGGCGATCGCGTCTGCGACCAGCGCCGCGCAAGCGATCACCGCCCACGCCATGGCCACCGCCCAATGAGCCGCCCGCATGCGCATGTGCTACCACGAAATCGGTGCCTTCGATGCGGATCCTGGTCCTCAACACCGGTAGCTCGTCGCTCAAGTTCCGGGTGATCGAGGTCGCTCGCGAGGAGACGCTGGCGCACGGCGTCATCGAGCGGATCGGCGAGGCGCCCGCGACGTCGCACCGCGAGGCCCTGGACCTCGCCATCGAGAAGCTCGGCGGCGCAGACATCGACGCCGTGGGGCACCGCGTGGTGCACGGCGGCGAGCGCTTTCGCGAAGCCACGCTCTTCGATCGCTCGGTGCGGGACGAGATCGAGCGGCTCGCGCCGCTGGCGCCGCTCCACAACCCCAGCAATCTGCTGGGCATCGACGCGGCGCTCGAGCGCTGGCCCGATGCGCCGCAGGTGGTGGTCTTCGACACGGCCTTCCACCACACGATTCCCGAGCGCGCGCACCGCTACGCGATTCCCGAGGAGCTGCGCCGGCGCTTCGGCATCCGGCGATACGGCTTCCACGGCACCTCGCACGCGTTCGTGGCGCGGCGCGCGGCGCGCTTCCTGGGGCGAGCACCCGGCGACACCAACCTGATCACGCTCCATCTCGGCAACGGCGCCAGTGCCACGGCGATCGAGAACGGCCGGAGCGTCGACACGTCGATGGGCATGACTCCTCTCGAAGGGCTGGTGATGGGCACGCGCACAGGCGACCTCGACCCGTCGGTGCCCGGCTTCCTGGCGCGCGCGACCGGAAGGCCGATCGGCGAGATCGAGCGCGTGCTCGACGAGGAAAGCGGCCTCCAAGGCCTCTGCGGTGCCAGCGACATGCGCGACGTGCTGAAGCGCGCGGCGTCCGGTGACGCGGCCGCAGTGCTGGCGCTCGACGTTTACGCCCATCGGGTCCGCAAGTACGTGGGCGCTTACACGGCGGTGCTCGGCCGGGTGGATGCGCTGTTGTTCACGGCCGGGATCGGCGAGAACGCGGCCGAAGTCCGGGAGCGCTGCACCGCCGGGCTCGAGCCGCTCGGCTTCACGCTCGATCCGGAGCGGAACCGCGCACCCGAGCACGGCGAGCGCGCGATCCACCACGCGTCCAGCCGATCGGCCATCCTGGTGATTCCCACCGACGAGGAGCTCGAGATCGCGCATCAGACGCAGGATTGCGTCGAGCGCTCGCGAGCCGGCAAAGGAACCGCGCCATGACCGAGGACGAGCTGCAGCGAATCGACGCCTACTGGCGCGCCGCCAACTACCTGTCGGTGGGACAGATCTACCTGCTCGACAATCCGTTGCTGCGCGAGCCGCTCACCCTCGCGCACGTGAAGCCACGACTGCTCGGGCACTGGGGCACCACTCCCGGCCTCAACTTTCTCTACGCGCACCTGAATCGCGTGATCCGCGCCCGCGATCTGGACGCGATCTTCATCGCCGGCCCCGGTCACGGCGGCCCGGCGGTGGTCGCGAACACCTACCTCGAAGGCACCTACAGCGAGCTCTACCCGCGGATCTCGCGCGACGCCGAAGGAATGCGGCGCCTCTTCAAGCAGTTCTCGTTTCCCGGCGGCATCCCGAGCCACGCCGCGCCCGAGACACCGGGATCGATCCACGAGGGCGGGGAGCTCGGGTACTCGCTCTCGCACGCCTTCGGCGCGGCGTTCGACAATCCCGCGCTGGTGGTGGCGTGCGTGATCGGCGACGGCGAGGCCGAGACCGGTCCGCTCGCCACCGCCTGGCACTCGAACAAGTTCCTGAACCCGGTCACCGACGGCGCGGTGCTGCCGATCCTGCATCTCAACGGCTACAAGATCGCGAATCCCACGATCCTGGCGCGGATTCCGCGCACCGAGCTCGAGAGCTTGCTCGTGGGCTACGGCTGGGAGCCGCATTTCGTCGAGGGCAAAGAGCCGCTGCCGATGCACCGCGCGATGGCGAAGACCCTCGACACCGTGCTCGACCGGATTCGCACCGTCCAGGAGGCCGCGCGCGCGGGCGGAGCGCCGGCACCGCCGCGCTGGCCGATGATCGTGCTGCGATCGCCCAAGGGGTGGACCGGGCCCGAGACCGTCGACGGCCACAAGACCGAGGGCTCGTGGCGATCGCACCAGGTGCCGCTTTCGGGACTCGCGACCAACCCGGAGCACCTGGCGCAGCTCGAGCGCTGGATGCGGAGCTACCGGCCCGAAGAGCTCTTCGACGAGAGCGGAGCCCTGCGCACCGAGCTCGCCGAGCTGGCGCCGCGCGGCCCCAGGCGGATGGGAGCCAATCCACACGCGAACGGCGGCGTGCTGCGTCGCGACCTACGGATGCCCGATTTCCGCGATCACGCCGTGGCGGTGCCGCGTCCCGGCGCCGTCGACGCCGAGGCCACCCGTGCTCTCGGCGCACTGTTGCGCGACGTGATGCGCTTGAACGGCCACGACTTCCGCGTGTTCGGTCCAGACGAGACCGCCTCCAACCGGCTCGGAGCGCTCTTCGAGGCGACCGGCCGCACCTGGCTCGCCGAGCGGCTGCCCGAGGACGCCGACGGCGGCGACCTCGCTCCCGACGGCCGCGTGATGGAGATCCTGAGCGAGCACACCTGCCTCGGCTGGCTCGAGGGTTACGTGCTCACCGGGCGCCACGGCTTCTTCTCCACCTACGAAGCGTTCGCGCACATCATCGACTCGATGTTCAACCAGCACGCCAAGTGGCTGCACGTGACCAAGAACGACATCCCGTGGCGAGCCTCGATCGCGTCGATCAACATCCTCTTGAGCTCGCACGTGTGGCGCCAGGACCACAACGGCTTCTCGCACCAGGACCCGGGCTTCATCGACCACGTCGTCAACAAGAAGGCCGACGTGATCCGCGTCTACCTGCCTCCCGACGCCAACACGCTGCTCAGCGTCGCCGACCACTGTCTGCGCAGCCGCGACTTCGTGAACGTGATCGTGGCCGGGAAGCAGCCCGCGCCGCAGTGGCTCGACATGGACGCGGCGGTGAAGCACTGCACGACCGGAGTCGGCATCTGGAAGTGGGCGAGCACCGACGAAGGCCGCGATCCGGACGTCGTGCTGGCATGTGCGGGAGACGTCCCTACTCTCGAAACTCTCGCGGCGGTGTCGCTGCTGCGCGAGCACCTGCCCAAACTGCGGGTCCGGGTGGTGAACGTGGTCGACCTCATGACCCTGCAGCCGAGCGAGGAGCATCCGCACGGCCTCTCGAACGACGAGTTCGACGCCATCTTCACCACCGACAAGCCGGTCATCTTCGCCTACCACGGCTATCCGTGGCTGATTCACCGCCTCGCCTACCGGCGCACCAATCACCACAACCTGCACGTGCGCGGCTACAAGGAAGAAGGCACCACCACCACACCGTTCGACATGGTGGTGCGGAACGATCTCGACCGCTTCCACCTGGTCGGCGACGTGATCCGGCGCGTGCCTGGGCTGGCCGCCACCGCGTCGCACATCCCGCCCAAGCTCGAGGCGAAGCTCGCCGAGCACCGCGAGTACATCGCGCGCACCGGTGACGATCTTCCGGCGGTGAAGGATTGGCGCTGGACCTCATGAGCGCCCCCGCGGCCCCGGACCGCTCATGAGGCTGGTGCTCTTCCGTCACGGCATCGCGCACGACCGCGCGGCGCCCGACTGTCCGCCCGATCCCGAGCGCACGCTCACGCCCAAGGGGATCGAGCGCACCACGGCGGCCGCGGCGGGTCTGGCGAGGCTGGGCGTCAACCCGGCGCTGATCCTGACCAGTCCATACGCGCGGGCGCTCGAGACCGCGCGGATCGCCGCGCGTGCGCTCGGCGTGCGCGCCGACCACATCCACGAGACCGAGGCGCTGCTCCCGGAATCCGATCCGCGCGAGATCTTCACGATCCTCGCCAAGCAGAAAGCGCCCGACATCCTGTGCGCCGGCCACGCACCCAACCTCGACGCCGTGCTGGCGCTCGCGGTCGCCGGCCGCGCGACGCCCTTCACCGAGCTCAAGAAAGCCGGCGCCGCGATGATCGAGCTGTTCGTGCCGGGTAGCGCGGGCGGGACGCTGGTGTGGGTGCTGGGCTCGAAGGCGCTGCGCGCGCTCGGCAGCGAGGGCTGAGTTTCCCGGGGGGCTTTTCAAGCCCCCCGCCCCGAAAAAAGTGCGATTTTTTCGGGGCCCCACCCCCAAGTCGGCTCACTGCGTTCGCCGCGCGCCTACGGCGCGGTGCTGCTCGTTCGTAGCGGCAGAATCCTCACTTCGGCCGCTCGAGCACTGCGATCGTGGCGAGGACACTCGACACCTGCTCGCGGCGGTCGGCGTGGACCACGAAGACCGACGATTCGACGAAGCTGAAGCTCTTGCCCGGCTTCACCACCTCGCCTCTGCACACCAGCTGGGTTCCGCGCGCCGCTCGCCACAGGTTGATCTTGAACTCCAGGGTGAGCACGTACTCGTTCGCCGCCACCAGCGTCGCGGCCGCGGCTCCCGCCGTGTGATCCCCCAGCGTGGCCTGGACGCCCGCGTGCACCAGCCCGTCCTGCTGCAGGTGACGTGGACCGATCGCGAGCGTGGTCTCGCACCACCCAGGCCCCACGTCCGCTAGCTCGACGCCCAAGTCGCGGACGAACCCCGCTTGACGGAACACCCGCTCGACCATCTCCCGGTAGCCCGGATTGCGCGTTTCCATGGCTCTCCTCCGCTCGATCAGTACGCGGGGTAACCGGGCCGTTTCCGGCCGCCAAGCCCGCGGCCCGGGACGGCGGGTGGACATTCGGCATCGCCGTCTGCCAATATGACTGACCAGTCAGTCATATTCATCGATCCCCCCGGGAGGCAGCCATGCGAGAACCCTCGATCGCGCGAACCGGCGCGTCGCTCCTCGCCCTCGTCGCCGCTTGCGGCACCGCCGCGCCGGTCTCGCCGCCCGCTCCCGATCCGCTCCCGGCGCCGGCGTGGCTGGTGTCGACCCGCGCCGGAGTGGTCGCGGTCCGCGAGAGCGGGCTCCCCGACGGACGCCCGCTGATCCTGTTGCATGCCGCCGCCCACGATCACCGCGACTTCGACTCGATCGTGGTGCCGCTCGCGAAACGCTACCGCGTCATCGCCGTCGACTGGCCGGGACACGGCGAGGCGCCGATGCCCGCCGATCCATCGTCGTTCGGCGCCACGCAGGTGGCCGACGCTCTGGAGGATCTCACCGCGAGCCTCGACACCGGCCCGGCCATCCTGATCGGCAACTCGGTGGGCGGCTTCGCCGCCGCGCGGCTCGCCGCGCGCCAGCCGTCGCGGGTCCGCGCGCTAGTGCTGGTCGACGCGGGCGGCTTCGGCGACCTGGGCTGGATCGACCGCACGTTCTGCCGGCTCAAGGGAACCGAGACGGTGACCCGCTGGCTCTGGAACGCGCTCCCGGAGCACTATCTCGCGGCGCGAAATCCGCAGGTGGATGCCATCCTCGCGCGGATGAGGGCGCACGAGTCGGCCCCGTCGGTGGCGCTCAACGCGGCGCTGTGGCGGAGCTTCCTCGAGCCCGGGCACGATCTGCTCGGCGAGGCCGCGAAGATCCAGGCACCCACGCTGCTCGTCTGGGGCGAGAAGGATCCGGTGTTGCCCGTGAGCGACGGCGAGCGCGCCGCGAAGGCCATCGCCGGGGCGCGGCTGGTGCGGCTCGCCACCGGTCACATGCCGTTCGCGGAGGATCCGCCCGCGTTTCTCGCCGCGGTGATGCCGTTCCTCGAGTCGCTCTCGTGACGGCGCGGCCAGGTCCGCGCGGCGCGCGCACCCGGCGCGCGCTGATGGACGCGGCGAGCGAGCTCTTCGAGAAGCACGGACTCGCGGCGGTGACGATCGACGCGCTGGTGGAGCGCGCGGGCGTGGCGAAGGGCACGTTCTATGTCCACTTCGACGACCGTCAGGCGTTCCTGCGCGAGGTCCACCGCGACCTCCACCAGCGGCTCGCCGACGCGATCGCCGCCGCGTGCGAGTCGCTCCCGGCCGGCCTCGAGCGGCTCGACCGCGGCATCGAGGCCTACCTGGACGGGTGCCTCGCCGAGCGCGGCCGGAAGGCGCTGCTCTTCGACGCGCGCTCGGAGACGGCTCTCTCGGAGGACGTGGCGCGGCAGAATGATTCGTTCAGCCGGAGGGTGGCCGCGGATCTGCGCGCGGCGCGGCACCCGCAGCCGCTGGCGGCGGCGCGGCTGGTGGTGGCGATGGCGGCCGAGACCGCGTTTCACGAGATGCGCTCGGGGAAGCGCGATGCGGCGCTGCGCTCGGCGCTGCGCCATCTCGTCGATGCTTCCGCGAAGGTCGCGCACGATCGGGGTGGGTCGGAGGGACGCGGTCCCTCGCGTCCGCGTCGCTCGATCGCGACGTGACGCCGGTGCGGCGAGGGAACCGGGATCCCGCCGGGGCCCGTGCCGTTCGGACGAGTTACCCTGAGTCGGTTCCGCCATGCGTTTCCTCCTCCTCCACCTCGCGCTTTCCGTGCTGCTGGTGCTCGTCGCAGGCGCCGCTCCGGCCGACGACGGCGAGCCTCCCGCGACGACACGCTCGTTCAAGGGCATCGCCTACGATCGAAAGACCGGAGCATTGCTCTACACCGAGGAATACCAGCAATCCTGGTCCGGCGAGCGGCTGGTCTCGACGCGCGTCAGCTACCGCGACCCGAGCGGCAAGGAGATCGCCACCAAGACCCTCGACTTCGCGAAGGGCATCGAGCGCCCCACGTTCCAGTTCGACGATCTGCGCGACGGGTACCAGCAAGGGGTGGTGGTGAACGCCGACCGGATCGAGCTCTACGTGCGCGAGGCCGGCGGCGAGCCGGTCGAGCGCACCCGCATCGATACCCCGCCCGACTTGGTGGTGGACGCGGGCTTCAACTACTTCATCCGCGAGCACTGGCTGCCGATCGTCTCGGGCGAAACGCTGTCCTTCGCCTTCGCGGCACCGGCGCGCCGCGACACCTATCGCTTCCAGGTGGAAAAGAGCGGCGACCGCAGCACCCGGGGCCGTCCGTCCATGGTGGTGACCGTGGAGCTCGCGAACCCGGTGCTGCGCTGGCTGATCGATCCCATCACGCTGGTCTACGACTGCGAGACTCGCGAGCTCCTCGAGTGGCAGGGCATCTCGAACCTCGACGACGCCAACGACGTGCCCTACGACGCGCGCATCGAGTTTCCTCGCGGCGAAGGCGGCATCGCGGCCGCGCCGGACGCGGCACCGGCGCCGGCGGCCGCGAAATCCGACGCGCCATCGGGCGGCTGAGCCGGAGCAGCGGCTAATCCTCGCGGGCGAGCGATCGTTCGCCCGGGTACGGCTGCCCACCGAGGGACCGGTGGGCCTCCAGCCGAGGATCGCGCGAGTCTGCGATCGATCGGCTGGAGCGGGCGCGGTCCTCGCGCGCGAGCGAGCGCCGGGCTCACCGCGGGCGATCAGCCGCCGCGGTGAGCCCGGATGAACGCGAGCATCGCTGGGCCCGCGACCTTGTCGTCGCGGCTCAGCGTCAGCACCATTCGCTCGTGGCTGCCGGCCGGCACCTCGAGAAGCTCCGCCTCGGCGCCCGCGCCTCGCAGCGCGGAAAAGAGCAGCTTCGACTGATGCTGAAGCGCCTCGGTCTCACCCGATGCGTAGAGCACCAGGAACGGCGGAGCGTCGGCGCGCACGAAGCGGATCGGTGACGCGGCCCTCTTCCAGCCGTCGCCGGTGTCGCCGTTCCGGAATCGTTGTTCGTAGTAGTCGCGATCGGCGCCCAGCCGGTAAGTCTCCTCGTCGGCCATGTCGTAGCCGGCGCCGCTCGCGGGGAGCACACCGCGGATCGCCGATTCCGGAACGCCCACCGCGGCGAGGCGACTGCG
Organism: uncultured bacterium; assembly: GCA_964650975.1. Taxonomy (GTDB): domain Bacteria; phylum JADJOY01; class JADJOY01; order JADJOY01; family JADJOY01; genus CAZYWA01. The sequence continues at coordinate 3,215 of CAZYWA010000177.1, read as the reverse complement.
ATCGAGCGTCACCCACGCGGAGAGCTGGCCGCCCGCCGAATGTCCCGACAGGAAGATCGCGTCCGGATCGGCGCCATATCGTCCGGCGTTGGCGTGCACCCACGCGACGGCGTGCGCGACGTCGTCGATCTGCTGCTCCAGATGGACGTCGGGTATGAGCCGGTAGCTGATCACCGCGGTCGCCACACCGTGAGCCGCGAAGTAACGGCCGATGTTGCCGTAGACGTCGTAGCCGCCAGGACTGAACGCGCGGTCGCCGGTGGTCCAGCCGCCGCCGTGGACGAAGACCAGGACCGGCGCCGGTGCGGCGGACGGCGCGGGCAGGAAGAGATCGAGCTTGTTCTTCTCCGGATCGGAGCCGGCCCCCTCGCGGTACGCGACGTCGCGAACGATCTGGCTCGCGGGTAGGTCGGCTTCCTCGTAGAAGAGCGGAATGCCGACGCGGTAGACGAGATCGGTGCAGCCGGCCCCGAGCCACGCCACGAGCCCGGCCATCGTCATGACCGCCCAGCGAGCAGGTGGTGTGGATCGTGCGGGTCTTTCCATCGGGCCTCCATTCAGCGGTCCTCCAGCTACGGCGCGAACCGGCGCGCGGTTTGGGGCGGGGAGGGCGCCTGCGCCTTTGGCGCTCGGGCCGTGCGGCGATCGCACGCGGACCGGCGGAGCCGGTCCCTCCCAACGGCATGCGCGGCAGTTTGCCATCGATGCGGTGCTCCGCAGACTGGCGCGCGTCCCATGAGTGCCCTCGAGCCGAGACCTCGCGCCGCGGCGTCGGAGACGACGATCGCGGCGACCTTCTTCCTGGTGCTGGGAGGGTCGGGCGCCTGGGTGCCCTATTTCGGGCTCTATCTCGAGCGGATGGGGCACGGCGCCGCGGCGTTCGGCGGCGTGGTGGCGGCGATGACCGCAGCGAGGGTCCTGTCGGCGCCGCTCTGGACGGCGCTCGCCGACCGGTTCCGGAGCGGCGAGCGGGTGCTGGTGATCGCGAGCCTGGTGTCGATCGCGGCGGTGATGGCCGCGATCTGGATTCCGCTCGGACCGTGGACCTTCACGCTGTTGCTCGTGGTGTTCGCGGCGGCGCGCGGGCCGATCGGACCGCTGCTCGACGCGCAGACGCTCGCGGCCCTCGAGCGCAGCGGGCGCGACGTTCGCCACTACGGCCGCATCCGGCTGTGGGGCTCGTTCGGCTATCTGGTGCTCGGCGTGCTGGCCGGCGTGCTCGCCGACCTTCATCCGCGGGCGCCACTCGATCTCGCGATCGCGGTGTGGGCGCTGGGCGCGGGGCTCACCCTGCTCTTCCCGCGCGCGCCGGTCTCGAAGCCGGTGCCGATCGCCGAGGCGCTGCGCGCGTTCGCCGGCGACCGTTTCTTCGCGCCGTTCGTGGCCGCGCTCATCCTGCACGGTTTCGCGCTCGCCACGTGGGACAACGTGATCGGCATCCACGTGGCCGCGATCGGGCTCTCGTCGCGCTGGACCGGCGCGGCGGTGGCGGTGGCGATGGTGGCGGAGATCTGGGTCATGTCGCGGGGCCGCGATCTGCTGGCGCGGGTCGATCCGTTTCACACCGTGGCGATCGCCATGGCCGTGGGTGTGGTGCGCTGGCTCGCGACCGCGATGGTGCGAAGCCCGGCGGCGCTGCTCGCCGTGCAGCTGCTCCACGGCATCGTGTTCGGGGCGTTCTGGATCTCGGCGGTCGAGATCCTGCGCCGCAAGGCTCCCGAGCGAATCCGCGCCACGGCGCAAGGCGTGCTCTCGACCAGTGCCTACGGCATCGGCTCGATCGTGTCGGGCGTCGCCATCGCGCTCGGCCTCGATCGCTTTCACTCCCGGGGACTCTTGCTGGTGGGCACGGCCAGCTCGGCGGTGGCCACGGTGCTGGCGCTGGTGGCCGCCCGGCGCGCCGCCGGTTGATGCAGAGCGGGCCAGCCCACATATTGCGCGCTCCCTCTGCCGCTCTCGAGGTGCTGGCTTGAACGAGCCGTTGGTCCGGGTCGAGAACGTCACCAAGGCGTATCTGCAGGGCCACCGCGAGGTGCACGCGCTGGCGGGCGTGACGCTCGACGTCCCGCGCGGAGAGTTCCTCTCGGTCATGGGGCCGAGCGGCTCGGGGAAGAGCACGCTGCTCCACCTGATGGGCGGGCTCGACCGGCCGTCGAGCGGTTCGATCGAGGTCGACGGCGTGCGCCTGAGCGAGCTTCCCGACACCCAGGTCACGATCTTCCGCCGCGAGCGCGTGGGCCTCATCTTCCAGTTCTTCAACTTGCTGCCGACGCTCACCGCCGCGGAAAACGTGGCGCTGCCGCTCCTGCTCGACGGCAAGCGCATGGCGCGAGTGCGGCCGCAGGTGGAGGCGCTGCTCGAGGTGGTGGGTCTCGCCGACCGCCGCACCCATCGGCCCGACGAGCTCTCGGGCGGTGAGATGCAGCGCGTGGCGATCGCCCGTGCACTGGTCGTCGAGCCGCGGCTCCTGCTCGCCGACGAGCCCACCGGAAACCTCGATTCCGCCACCAGCCAGGAGATCCTGGAGCTCTTGCGCAGCGTGCACCGCGAGAAAGCTCCCACGATCGTGATGGTCACGCACGACCCCCGCGCCGCGACCTTCGGCGACCGCGTGATCCAGCTCGAGGACGGCCTGATCGTGGAGGATCGCCGGACCGAGTCGGCATGACGTCGAGCGCCGCACGCATCTCGCGCCTCGATGTCCTGGAGCGCGCGCGGTCCCTCGCGCGCGAGCGCTCGATCGAGATCAAGCCACGTCGCGCGCTGCCCACCGAGGGACCGGTGGGCCTCCAGTGGCGAGCCGGGGGAAGGTTGGAACCGCCTCCCGAGGGAACATGTGGAATCTGCTGCTCCACGTGACCCTGCCGCAGTGGCGGCGGCATGGGTTGCGGACGCTGCTCACGATCGTCGGCATCACGCTGGGCGTGGCGGTGATCATCGCCATGCGGCTGGTGAATCACTCGGTGTTCGCGTCGGTGCGCGAGTCGGTCGCCGACACCGCGGGACGCGCGACACTCTCGATCGCCAACGGCCAAGCGGGCATTCCCGAGGAGCTGCTCGACGAGGTGCGAACCGTGCCGGGCGTCGCCAGCGCCGCGGCGCTGATCCTCGACTCGGGCCTGGTGGTCGGCGACGCCACCGGCGAGCGACTGCAGGTATTCGGCGTCGACTACCTGGCGGACAGCAAGGTGCGCAGCTACGAGCTGGAGAGGTCG
>CAZYWA010000176.1:0-14121 GCA_964650975.1 uncultured bacterium | reverse complement strand
CCTGCACCGAGAGCGTGCGCATCCGCGAGATCGGCACCGAGAAGAGCGGTTGGAACTTATAGCGGTCGATCGGCAGCCCGTCGCGGAGAGGCAGCGGCAGCGTGTCGAGCTTCTTGAAACGGCGCCGCTGCGGATTGACGCGCACGGCTCCGTCCGGGTCGCGGTAGGCGAGACCCTCGATCTCGCTCGCCGCGGGCGATCCGGTGGCGAGATGCTCGAGCAGCTCGAGCATCGTCTCCTCGCCCTCGCCTCGCACCACGTAATCGAGGGCGGGATCGGCCACCACCGACGGCTCGCCCGAGACGTGCCAGCCGCCGAACACCACGGTCGCGCCGTAGCGCGCCTTCACCGCTCGCGCCAGCTCGAGCCCACTGCGGAAGTTCTCGGTCATCGCGGTGAGACCGACGAGCTCGGGGGAGAACCGGTCGAGGGAGGCGAAGAGCGCCTCGACCTCGGACGGGTCGGGCATCACCAGGTCGTGGATCCGGACCTCGTGCCCCGCGTCGCGGCACACCGCTCCCACGTACGCGAGCCCGAGCGGCTCGATGTGGCAGGCACTCGCGAGGTAGTTGGACGGCGGCTTGACGAGTGCGATGCGCATGGGCTCTTCGAGCCTTAGCACGCGGTTTCCACCGGCCGCAACAAAGGGCCGCGCCGTGGACCTCGGTGTTTCCCCGCACCGGCGAGTGTGAGAGGCTCGTTTCATGACCCGTTGCCGCGCGTTCTTGGGAAGGACCGTCCTCTCGGGCCTGGTCGCGCTCGCAGCCTCGTTCGTCGCGGCTCCTGCCGCACGCGCCGGGCTCGAGAACCGCACCGTGTGCGTGGTCTCGGCGAGCACTGCGCTCGCCGAGTCGTGGGCGGCGCTGCTGCGCGAGCACAAGCTCGCGGTGCGCGTGATCGACGCGATCGACCTCGACCAGGTGTCGAATCGTCCCGACGCCCTCGCGTGCGGCGCGGTGTTCGCGACCTCCGATACCGCGCTCTTCTGGCAAGGACATCCGGGCGCCTGGCGGGCTGCCGCCAACCATCCGCTGATTCTCATGGGTGCGGCCGCGGAGCTGGCGCCTCCCCAGGGCCTGGGAAGCGAGGCCGCGCGCTTCGAACGCGCCAGCGGCCACGCGGTGACGCTCGGGCCGCGTGTCATGAGTGACCTCGGCCTCTCGACCTCGCTGCCGCACGATCCCGACGGACGGGTCGCGCTCTACCGCGAGGATGTGCCGATGCGCCAGCTGGTGGGCATCGACGGACGGCGCGCCACCGACGTCGAGCCGCTCGGCAAGATGAGCTCCGCGGAAGACGCCGGCCTCGCCGTGACCCGCTATGGACAGCGAGTACTGTGGGGCTTCGGCGGAACGCCCGACACGCTCACGGGCGCGGGGCGCGCATTGCTCGCGGCGCTCGTCGAGCGCAGCCTCCCGCCCGACCCGGACAAGCTCGCCGCCGCCGAGCTGGCGAAGCCTTTCTCCCCGGACCCCGAGGACGCACCGTCGCCCGAGGACGGCGAGTCGCTGGGCCTCTCCTCGGCCCCGCCTCCCAAGCTCACACCGGCGCAATCCGCGCGCAAGGCACCCAGTCTGACGTTCCGCAAGAGCTTCGCCGGCGCGCCGTCGAGCTTCGACGGGTTGAACGGCCGCGTGAGCTTGGTGGTCTTCTGGGCCACGTGGTGCGGCTGGTGCCGTCAGGAAATGCCCGAGGTGCAGCGGCTTCACGATGCGCTGAGCCGCAAGGGCGTCAACGTGCTGCTGGTCAGCATCGACAAGCGCTACTCGACGGTGGACGACTACCTGCGTCGAACGGGCATCACCGTTCCCACCGCGGTCACCGATCCGGGTGCCCAGAAGGCGTACGGGCTGAACGGCGTTCCGGCCGCCGCGCTGATCGACCGATCGGGCCGGCTGCGCGCGGTCTACACGGGCGCGGGGTCGTTCCGGCTCGCGAAGATCCAGGACTCGGTCGACGCGCTGCTCGCGAATCGCTAGGTTTTTCGGGGGGCTTTTCAAGCCCCCCGCCCCGAAAAAAGTGCGACTTTTTCGGGGCCCCACCCCTGAGGCGCTCGCTGCGCTCGCGGGCGCCTCTCGGCGCCTGCCAGAGATCAACGCGAGCAGTCGGTTCGGGGAAAACGGCGACTGAAAGCGTCCCTGAACCGACTGACAAGCGAATGTCTCACACGCTCTGCCGTGGCTCTGCTTGCACATTTGCGTTTCGGACGCTGGTGCAACGCGCACGCGATCCAGCTCGGTGCGGTGAGCTACGATGCGCCGTGGAGGAAGCGCCATGGAGATCAACGGCATCGCCCACCTCTTCCTGACGGTCAGCGATTTCGCGCGTGCGCGGCCGTTTTACGGGCAGTTGCTCCCTTTCCTGGGGTTGCGTCCGATGATCGACCAGGAGGGGTACCTCTACTACGTGGGCGGACGCACCGCCGTGGGCGTGGCGCAGGCCGACGCGCAGTACGCGGGCGAGCGTTTCGCGCAGTTCCGCGTGGGTCTCCACCACGTGTGCTTCCGCGCGCGCGAGCGCGAGGACGTCGACCGGGTCCACGAGCTGCTGCAATCGATGGGCGCCACCATCGTCCACCCGCCGGAAGAAGGCCCGTGGATGCCCGGCTACTACTCGGTGCTGTTCGAGGATCCCGACGGAATCCGCCTCGAGGTGAACCACGTTCCCGGGAAAGGCTTCCTCTCCGATCCGCCCCAGCCATGAGCGCCCTCGCCACCGACCTGCAAGGGCTCGCGATGGCGGCGGCGTATCACGCCGCGGGGCGCCGAGAGCTCGCGACCTACGAGCTCTTCGTGCGCGCGCTGCCGCGCGGCCGGAGCTTCCTGGTGGCGGCGGGAATCGAGGTGGCGCTGGAGCGGATCGAGACGCTGCGGTTCACCACGGCGGAGACTCGCTACCTCCGAGAGGACCCGTATTTTCAGGGGATTCCCGCGAGCTTCTTCCAGTGGCTCGAGGGATTTCGATTCACCGGCACGGTACGCGCGGTCGCGGAGGGGACGCCGGTCTTCGCCGGCGAACCGCTGCTCAGCGTCACCGCACCGGTGGTCGAGGCGCAGATCCTCGAGACGGCGCTGCTCGCGGTGGTGAGCCTCTCGACCAGCGCGGCCAGCAAGGCCGCGCGGCTCGTGACCGCGGCGCGCGATCGTCCGGTGGTCGAGTTCGCCGGCCGGCGCGCCCCGGGAATCGCGGCGCCGCTCTGGATCGCGCACGCCGCGTATCTGGCCGGATGCGCCGGGACCTCCAACGTGGAAGCGGCGCGGCTCTTCGGCATCCCGCTCTTCGGCGGTGCCGCGCACTCGTGGGTGCTGGCGCACGGCGACGAGCGCCAGGCATTCGAGGCGTTTCTCGACCTCTTCCCCGACGCCGACCTGCTGCCGCTCGACACCTACGACGCGGAGGCCGCGGCGCGCACCCTCGCCGGTCTCGGCCGGCCGGTGCGCGGGGTGCGCATCGACTCGGGTGAGCTGGGTTCCCTGAGCCGCAGTGTGCGCGAGATTCTCGACGGCGCCGGCCTGCGCTCGACGACCATCACCGCGAGCGGCGAGCTCGACGAGTACCGCATCGACGAGCTGGTGTGCGGCGGCGCGCCGATCGACCGCTTCGGCGTGGGGAAGCAGCTCGCGACCCCGGGCGACGCGCCGGCGCTGGGCGCGGTCTACAAGCTGGTCGAGATCGAGGGTGAGCGTGGAGCCGTGCGAAAGCCCGCGAAAACCAGTCCCGGGAAGGCCAACGTCGCTGGAGCCAAGCAGGTGCTGCGCCGCTTCGACGAGCATGGCCGCGCAGCCGGCGATCGCGTCGCGACTCTCGGCACGCCGCCCCGGAAGGGCGAGACCGAGCTGCTCGCTCCGGCGATCGTGAACGGCCAGCGCGCGCGCCCAACCGAGCCGCTCGAGCTGGCGCGCGCGCGGACCCGCGCGGCGATCGAGGCGCTGCCTCCGGGAGTGCGCCGTCTCGCGGTACCCGACCCCTACCCCATCGCCATCGAGCTGAGTGCGTGAGCCGAGACGCGATCGCCCTTTTCGGCGGCAGCTTCAACCCGCCCCACCTGGGTCATCTCGGTGTCTGCCAGCACGTGTTGCGCGCGCATCCGGGCGAGCTCTGGCTCATGCCCGCGTACGTGCATCCCTTCGCGAAGCCGCTGGCTCCGTTCGAATCGCGGATCGCAATGTGCGAGCTCTTGCTCGCCGATCTCGACGATCGTGAGCGGCGCGCTCGAGTCGTCGCGGTGGAACGAGAGGTGCCGGGTCACGGCGGCCGCACCATCGACACCCTGCGCTACCTCACGCGGCTCCAGACCGATCGCAGCTTCCGCCTGGTGCTCGGCTCGGACCTCTTCGAGGAGCGCGCGCACTGGAAGGACTTCGCCGAGATCGAGCGGATCGCGCCGCCGCTCTGGGTCCCGAGACGCGGCTTCGACGCCGCCAATCGGGCCCTCGGTCTCGAGCCGTTTCTGCCCGACGTGCGCAGCGTCGAGATCCGCGGACAACTCCGCGGGCACGACGCGCGAGCCGGCACCCAGCCTCTCGAGACGCTCGTGACCGCGGCGGTCGCGAGCTACATTTCCGCGCACGGGCTCTATCGCGACCCGGATTCCGACGGGGGACCGAGATGAAGGTGCTGGTGACGGGTGCGACCGGATTCATCGGCTCCCACGTGACGCGCATGCTGCTCGACGAGGGGCACGACGTGCGCGCGCTGGTGCAGCCGGGAGCGCCGACGGCGAACATCGACGCCCTCGACGTCGAGCGCGTCGAGGGCGACCTGCGCGACGCCGACCTGGCCAAGAAGGCGCTCAAGGGCGTGCGCGAGCTCTACCACCTGGCCGCGATCTATCAGCTGTGGCTCGCGCGTCCGGCGCTCATGTACGAAGTGAACGTCGAGGGCACGCGTTCGTTGCTCACCGCCGCGCTCGCCAGCAAGAGCCTCGAGAAGGTGGTCCACACCAGCTCGATCGCCGCGGTCGGCGCCAAGCCCGGGACCGAGCCCGCCGACGAGACCACGTTCTTCAACCTCTGGGACCGCGCCAACGAGTACATCCTGAGCAAGTACGTGTCGGAGCTCGAGGTGCTCGACTTCGTGCGGCGCGGCTTGCCGGCGGTGATCGTGAACCCGGCGTTTCCGTTCGGAAGGGGCGACATCGCTCCCACGCCCACCGGCGAGATCGTCCTCAACACCGCCAAGCGCGTGGTGCCGGGCTACATGGAGGGCGGTTTCAACGCGGTGGACGTGGAGGACGTGGCGCGCGGGCACTTGCTCGCGAGCGAAAAGGGACGGATCGGCGAGCGCTACATCCTGGGCGGCGAGAACGTCACCTACCGTGCGTTCGCCAAGCTGGTCGCCGAGGTCGCCGGTGTGTGGATCCCGGACCTCAAGATTCCCACCGGTTTGATACACGCGACCGTTTCGGCGGCCGAGCGCGTATCGAAGCTCACCGGGCGCAAGCCCTTCGCGACCGTGAAGGCATTCGAGTACGCGAGCCAGTACGTCTATTTCGATTGCACCAAGGCGCGAAAGGAGCTGGGTCTCGCGCAGACTCCGCTGCGCGCCGCGGTCGAGAAGGCGGTGGCGTGGTTTCGCGAGCGCGGCATGCTCTGAGCGGAGCGTCCGTGATCGAGATCCGGCCGCTCCGTCCCGAAGACGTGGGCGAGGTCGTCGAGCTTCACGACCGCACCTTTCCTCGCAAGCTCTCCCCGCGCTCGGGCGGACGGTTCCTGCGCAGGCTGGTGGCGCGCTCGCGGCGGAGCGGCGCACGCCCCGCGCCGCCCTGGACGCTGGTCGCCGCCGACGGCGAGCAGGTCGCCGGGTTCGTCACCTTCCAGCCACTCGGCGGCGAAGCCACGAGCCAGCACGGCGTCGGCGACCTGCTGGCGCTGGCGCAGGAGTCGGTGCGGCTCGGCACCACCGTGACGCCCGATCTCGAGCTGGGACGCGTCACGCGCGTCTGGGAAGTGTTCGAAAACGCCCTCACCCGCGGCGATTTCACCGCGCATCCGGGCGACGGCTACGTGAGCATGCTGGCGGTGACGTCGATCGCCCGCGGGCGCGGCATCGGCCAAGCGCTCCTCGACCGCGTCGTCGCTCAGGTCCTGGGAACGCGCGCCACCGGAGTGTGGCTCCACTGCTGGGAGGGAAAGGCCGCGCGCGGCTTCTACGAGCACCTCGGCTTCGTGCCGGTGGTGCGCTTCGGTCCGCACTACGATGACGACAGCCCCGCGACGCTCATGGTGCTGCCGCTCGGGCGCTAGCGGTCCCGGTCCACCACCAGATGCGTGCAGTTCGACGGTCGCGGTGGCCAGGTCTTGGTCGGAACGAGTCTCGACGCTAGAACGAAGTCTCCAAATCCGGGGGAAATCGCGTGATCTCGACCAGTGAACTCAAACGCGCCGTGCGGATCCTCGTGGAGGGCGAGCCGTTCGTGATCGTCGACGTGCACGTGCAGCCGCCCTCGGCGCGGGGTGCCAGCTCGCTCACCAAGGTGAAGCTCAAGAACCTGCGGACCGGGCTGACCCTCGACCGGACGTTTCGCGGTGGCGACAAGATCGAGGAGCCGAACGTGGAGCTCAGGCCGGTGCAGTTCCTCTATCGGGACCGCGACGGCTTCCATTTCATGGACACGCAGTCCTACGACCAGTTCGCGCTCAGCGACGAAGACCTGGGCGAGACCGCCGGCTATCTCAAGGAAGGACTGGGCGAGATCCGCTCGGTGCTCTTCAACGAACAGGTGATCTCGATCGAGCTGCCGAACACGGTCGATCTCACGATCGAGGACACGGCGCCGCCCGTGAAGGGCGCCACCGCTCAGGCGCAGACCAAGCCCGCGACCCTCGAGACCGGGCTCGTGATCCAGGTGCCCGCCTACCTCGAGCGCGGCGAGCTGATCCGAGTGGACACCCGCGACGCCCGCTTCGTCTCTCGCGCGAAGCGAGAGTGACCGGCGAAACGCCGCCTTGCGGCGGCTCCGGGGTGGCCATAGGCTCCGCGGCAAGAAACACGACGCGGCGCTCTCGCGGAGGCTCGCATGGCGATCCAAGACACCCTGATGCTCACTCGCTCCGAGGTGAGGAAGCTTCTCACCATGGAGATGACGCTCGCCGCGGTGGAGACGGCGTTCCTGGCGCACGGCCACGGCCAGGCTCGCATGCCGTCCAAGATCTACCTCGATTTGCCCGAATATCAGGGCGATTTCCGCGCCATGCCCGCGTACCTGCCGGCGCTCAAGTCGGCGGGGATGAAGTGGGTCTCGTCGTACGCCGCGAATCCCGGCAAGGGTCTGCCGGCGGTGATCGCGGTGTTCATCCTGAGCGATCCGGAGACCGCCGAGCCGCTCGCCATCATGGACGCGACCTTCATCACGCTGATGCGTACCGGCGCCGCCGGCGGTATCGCGGCCAAGCACCTGTCACGGCCCGAAAGCTCCGTCGCGGCGCTGATCGGCGCGGGCGCGCAGAGCCACACCCAGCTCGACGCGCTGCTGCGGGTGCGATCGATCCGCACGGTGCGCGTGTTCGACCCACATCCCGAGCTGGTTCCGGCGCTGGCGGCCGAGTTCGCGGGGCGCGGTGTCGCGTTCGAGAGCTCGGACAGCGTCGAGCAGGCGGTGCGCGGAGCGGACGTGATCGTCACCACCACCCCGTCGCACAAGCCCGTCGTGGAACGGGCATGGGTCAGCGATGGCGCGCACATCAACGCGATCGGCGCGGACGCGCCCGGTAAGCAGGAGCTCGATCCCGCGATCCTGAGCGACGGCCGCGTGTTCGTCGACGACGTCGAGCAGGCGAGCCACAGCGGCGAGGTGAACGTGCCGCTCTCCTCGGGCGCGCTCCGCGAGGATCAGCTCGCGGGCACGCTCGGCGCCGTCCTCGCGGGCAAGACCCCGGGCCGCACCTCGCCGCGCGACATCACCGTGTTCGACTCGACCGGTCTCGCTCTCCAGGATCTCGCGACCGCACGCGCCGTCTACGACCGGGCCGTGAAGGAGCACGTGGGAACCGCGATCCCGTTCGAGCGATGAGCTGGAAGCGGGACGGGCGCGGGACGCCGCCCCTCGGAGCGCCGGGTGGCGACGCCATGCGCGGCGTCGGCGTGGGCGGTGCGCTGGCGGCGATCTTCATCGTCGTGGTGCTCATGTACACGGGCGTGATCGATCCCGAGACCCTCTTCCGCGGAATCTCGAAGCCTCCCCCGGCCGCGACGCCGCCACCCGATGCGGAGGGAGAGACCGCGGCAGCCGTTCCCGACGACGCGGATGCGGCGGCCGACGACGACGTTCGGCCGGTCGTGGAGGGCGTCCTGGACGACACCGCGGAGGTCTGGCAGGGCGTGTTCGAGAAGCTCGGCCGGACTTACGACGAGCCGGTGGTAGTGACCTTCCAGGGCAAAACCAGCGCCACTTGCGGCGCCGCCACGCCGGTCACGGGGCCGCTTTATTGCGCGGACGATCAGAAGCTCTACCTCGATCTCGCTCTTGAGACGCAGCTCGGGAAGGGCACCGGCGCCACCAGCGGTTTCGCGCAGGCTTACGTGATCGCCCACGAAGTCGGTCATCACGTCCAGAACCTGCTCGGCATCACCCAGAAGGTCGCGGCCGCGCGCCAGCAGGCAGTGGGCGACGAGGAAACGAAGCTCCTCGAGAGCTTCGAGCAGCAGGCCGATTGCCTGGCGGGCGTGTGGGCGCATCAGTCGCAGCGGCTGCGCGGGCTCATCGACGCCGCCAAGGTCGACGACGAGCTGCGCGCCCTGGGCGCGTTCGAGTCTTCCGACCCGGCGACCCGTGTCGAGTCCTTCCACCGCGGCAGCGAGACCGGCGACGTCACCCGCTGCACGTCGATGTAACGAGGACCGAGAGACGGCTCTCAGAGCAAGGCGTCGACGTTCTCGGGCGGCCGCCCGAGCACGGCCTTTTTTTCGTCGCGAATCACCACGGGCCGCTCGATGAGGATCGGGTTGGCGGCCATCGCGGCGATGAGCGCGGCCTTCGACGAGACCTTCGCCAGCCCGAGCTCTTTGTAGACCGGCTCACCGGTGCGCATCAGCGCACGTGGATCGTCGAACCCGAGCATCCGCAGGACGGCCTCGATGCGCGCCTTGCTGGGCGGGTCCTTCAGGTATTCCACGATCGCCGGCTTGGCGCCGGCCGCGAGCAAGCGCTCGAGCGTGGTGCGCGACTTGCCGCAGCGAGGGTTGTGCCAGATCTCGAGCTTGGCCATGAGACTCTCCAGGACTACCAACCGGCGGACCGGTCGGCGAGTATAGCGGCGCGCACCGCCGGGGCGCGCGTCCGATCATGAACGAGCTGCTGCTGCTTTCGGCGACCGAGCTCGCGCGTCGCGTGCGCGACCGCCAGGTCACGCCGCTCGAGGTGATGGATGCGCACCTCGACCGTGCGCTCGCCGTGAACGGGCGCCTCAACGCGATCGTCAATCCGTTCTTCGACCGCGCGCGTGAGGCCGCCGAGCGCGCCACCGCCGACCTCGACCGCCGCCCTTCCGCCCCTCGCCCGCCGCTCTTCGGAGTGCCGTTCACGATCAAGGAAACCTACGCGGTGAAGGGTGAGCCGTGGACCGCGGGCATCCTCGCGCGCCGCACTCGGCGCGCCGAACGAAACGCGACCGTGGTGGAACGGCTGCTCGCGGCAGGCGGAATCCCGCTCGGCACCACCAACGTGCCGGAAGCGGCGATGTGGATGGAGTCGGTGAACCCGATCCACGGCCGCACTTCGAATCCGCACGACACGCGTTGCACGCCGGGCGGATCGAGCGGCGGCGAGGGCGCCATCATCGGCGCGGGGGCTTCGCCGCTCGGTCTCGGCAGCGACATCGGCGGGTCGATCCGCATGCCGGCGCATTTCTGCGGGATCCCCGGCCACAAGCCGAGCGCGGGACGGGTGCCCGGGACCGGTCACCATCCGCGTCCGACAGGCCAGGTGCGCCGCTACGCGGTATCCGGGCCGCTCGCGCGCCGGGTCGAGGATCTGGAGCTCGCGATGGAGCTTCTCGCCGGACCCGACGGTCTCGACGATTCGATCGACGCGCCGCCTTTCCAGCGCCTCGCCCTCGACGATCCGGCCGCGGTGCGCGTCCACTGGTACGAGCACGGCCAGTTCGAATCGACGCCGCCGATGGTGAACGCGGTGCGGCGCGCCGTGGGCGCGCTCTCCGACCGAGGCTTTCGCACCGAGCCCTGGCGTCCCGCGCTGCTCGACGCCGGCCTCGAGATCTGGTTCGGCGCGGTGCAATCGGCGTCGAGCGAGCGCCTTCTGGAGATCCTGGGCGATGGCCGCACCATCGACCCGTTTCGCGAGCTGGCGCTGGCGCTCGTCGGCCGCTCCCATCACACCTGGCCGGCGCTCGCCGCCGCGCTCGGCGAGCGCGTGGTGGGCCGCGGGGTCACGCCGAAGCTGCGCCGGAACGGAGAGCGTCGTCACGAGCTGCGCGGCGAGATCGAGCGCAAGCTGGGCGCGAATGGAGTGCTCGTGTGCCCCGCTTTTCCCCGCGTCGCGCCGCGGCACCATGAGCCCTTCCTTCGCCCGCTCGAATGGATCTCGACCGGCATCTTCAACGTGACCGAGCTGCCGGTGACTTGCGTTCCCGCGGGAAGAGACGACCGCGACCTGCCGACCGGTGTCCAGATCGTCGGTCCGCCGCTGCGCGACGATCTCACCCTCGCCGTCGCCCGGCTCGTGGAAGAAGAGCTCGGAGGCTGGCGCCCCGGGCACGGGCTGCACGCCGTTTAGCTAGATGAGCGCGGCGCTCACCCTCGAGCAGGATCCGGCGCCTGGGCGCGGGCGGCTGCTCTATGCCGGCGAGGTGCTCAGCGTGCGGGTCCGCGCGCTCGACGCCGACGGCTCGCCGCATGCGCTCCCGGCGGATGCGCGTGCCTTCGTGCGCACCGATCTCAACTCGGCGCCCGAGAAGCGCCGCCACGTCATCGATCGGGTCGAGCGGCGCGTGCCACGCATCGTGACGGGCTGGCGCGATCTCGAGCTGAAACGCGTCGACGGATCGACTTTTCAGGCGGATCTGATCGGCTTCCGCCCCGGCTACTACGAGCTCAAAGGCTACGTCACGATCGGCTCGGAGGAGCTGTGGCCGAGCGGGCCCAACGCGCACGTGTCGGTGCACTCGCTCAAGTGGCGCGGCCCCAACACCATCTACACGGCGTTCCCGCGCCAGTTCGGTCCCACGCGAACCCTCGCCGAGGCACGCTCGACCCTCGAAAACCAGCACGTCGAGGCGCTCGAGAGGCTCGGTTACACCGTCATTCCGCCGAGCGGCACGCTCGGCGATCTCTCGCAGCAGCTCGATTTCCTGTTTCACGAGCTGGGCATCCGCATCCTGCACCTCTTGCCGGTGCACGAGACGCCGACCGTCTACGCGCGCATGGGGCGCTTCGGGAGCCCGTACGCGGCGACCGATCTACGCAGCGTCGGACACGCGTACTGCGAGTTCCGGATCGATCGCACGCCCGCGGAGCAGTTCGAGGAGCTGTGCGCGCGGGTGCACGCCATGGGCGGCGAGGTGATGCTCGACATCGCCGCGAACCACCTGGGCTGGGCGAGCGAGCTCTTGAACGAGCATCCCGAGTGGTTCGTGCGCCGCCACGACGGCCGGTTCGTCTCGCCGGGCGCCTGGGGCACGGTGTGGGAGGACCTGGTCGAGCTCGACGACGCCAATCCCGAGGTGTGGCGTTACCTCGCCGAGAGCCTGCTCACGTGGTGCGAGCGCGGTGTCGACGGGTTCCGCTGCGACGCCGGTTACATGATGCCCGCGGCGCTCTGGGAGTACGTGACGGCGCGCGTCCACGAGGTGTTTCCCACGACGCTCTTCCTGCTCGAAGGGCTGGGCGGATCGTGGGAGGCGACCGAGTCGATCCTCCGGATGGGCGGCATGCAGTGGGCGTACTCGGAGATCTTCCAGCAGCACGGTCGGGACATGTTGCACGGCTATCTGCGCCACCTCGACCGCACCGGGACCGAGCTCGGCGTGCTCGCGAACTACGTCGAGACTCATGACAATCCGCGGCTCGCGGCGAGCGGAGCGGACTACGCGCGCATGCGGCTGGCGCTGGGAGCGCTCACCTCCCAGGCTGGTGCTTTCGGGTTCACCAACGGTGTCGAGTGGCTCGCCACCGAGAAGGTGGACGTGCACGGCTCGTCCGGGCTGAGCTGGGGAGCCGAGCCCAACCTGGTGGCCTGGATCCGCCAACTGAACGCGCTTTTGCGTCAACATCCCGTCTTCCGCGGTATCTCGCGAATCGAGCCGATCGAGGGGATGCCGTCCGGAATTCTGGCGTTCATCCGACAACAGCACTACGAGAAAGTCTTGATCGTCATCCATCTGGGTGATGGAAGACCCCGAGATGACGTCCATTTTCCGCGGGCCGTGACACTCCCGGCCGGGCATCGAACCTGCATTCTGACGGGGCGTATGCTCGATCCATCATCCACATTCTCACTGAATCCGTTCGAGGTGATTTGTCTCGACCTCGAGCGATCCGATTCCGCCGGCACCGCGGAAGAGCTGGCGTGCGATCTCCTCGACGGGGAAGAAGAGCGCCGCCTGCGCTGGATCCTGGGCGAGCTGTGGGGCGAGCGGGTCGAGCTCGAAGGTTTCCCGGCGCTGGTCGATGCGGTCCGGCACGAAGGCCTGCGCGGCCTCCTGGCCGCGGTGTCTCACGGCTTGCCCGCGGACTGCGCGGAGCTGGCGCGGCGGGTCACCGCCGCGAGCGACGCCGACCGGTTCCTGGGCGTCAGCGCGTGGAGCTCGAGCCGCAACGACCGTCTCCACGTGCTCGGCTCCAACCAGTTCCTGTACGTCGAGGAAGACGTCCCGTTCCGGGTGCGGCTGGTGTTCGAGCGCATGTCGGCCGAGATCGAGACGTTCCGGGATTTCGGCGACCGGCGCTACGTGGCGTTCGCGCTGGTTCCCGAGGGCACGTTCCGGATCGAGCAGAGCCGGCTCGATCGCCCCGCGAGCGCCGAGCCTGGCGACGGCCCCGAGCCGCGCTGGATCTCGACGCACGGTCATGCGCTCTGCTTGCGCGCCGAGCTCGGCCCCGCGGCGCTCAGGCTCGATCGCGACGCGATCGCTCCGTCGCACCGGTTCCTGCTCACCAACGAGCGCGGCTCGTATTCGCTGCTGCCGGTCGCGCCGCGCACGGTGTGGTCCAAGTACGACGCGCTGCTCGCGGCGAACCTCCATCCCCAGGCGCCCGACGAGCGAATGGTGGTGGCGAAGCGGCTGCGCGCGTGGCTGCGGACGCCGATGGTCTCGTACCCGCTCGACCAGGAATACGTGGTCGATTTCCAGCGCTGGCCGGTCCCCACGTGGCGCTACCAGATCGCGCTACCCGCGGGCACCGTGCACGTCGAGGAGCGGCTGAGCCTGGCGCACGACGCGAACCTGGCGCGGGTCGAGCTGCGCTGGGACTCGACCCACGACGCGGATCTCGAGCTGATCGTCCGGCCCGACCTCGAGCTGCGCGGGCATCACGGCGAGACCAAGGCGCACGCGATCGACGAGCGCGAGTTCGAGCGTGCCTACGACGTCGTGCCTGGAGAGAGCGGCCCTCGAGGATTCCGGCGAGCGCTGGGCGGCGACCTCGAGCTGCAGGTGGTGGCTCGCGGCGGTGCCTACGTGCACGAGGGAGAGTGGCTCTACAACCTGCCTCATCCCCACGAGGCCACACGGGGCCAGGAAGCGGCGGGAGACGCGTTCAGTCCGGGCTATTTCCGGATCCCCGTGGGAAAGGGCCGAGGGTCGGCGGACGTGCTGGTGGCCGTGGCGGCCCCGGGCGCGACGCTCTCGGAAACCGTGCTCGCGGCGAGCAGCAAACGCTCGAGCCGCCCCGAGGAGCTGCCCGACGTGATGCTCCACGCGGCCTCTCAGTTCCTCGCCAAGCGCGACGGCCGCGTCACCGTGATGGCCGGATATCCGTGGTTCCTCGACTGGAGCCGCGACGCGCTCATCGCCGCGCGCGGTTACCTCGCGACGGGGCGGATCGACGAGGTGTGCGAGCTGGCCTTCGGCTTCGCGCGGCTCGAGCGAGGCGGCACGCTTCCCAACTCGCTCGCGGGAGGCGCCGAGACCAGCCGCGACACCAGCGACGCACCTCTGTGGCTGG
>CAZYWA010000175.1:0-14134 GCA_964650975.1 uncultured bacterium | reverse complement strand
ATTCAGCCGCTTGGATCAGCGGCATGCGTGGCGGAAAACTGCTCGAGCGTCTGCGCCTGTTACTGGTCGGAGGGCTGCGGTCCCTCGCAGCCGCCGGCGTCCATCCTGCTTCAGACGCTGCGGACGCGAGGGACCGCGTCCCTCCAAACAGCAGGCGATCGCTTCGGAGGAAACGCTCCGGGCAATGATCCGATTTTGTCCACACCTTCTGAGGACTCCTCCGAGCCTGCCTGCGGCTGTGCGCGCGCTGCGCTGAACCTTTCGGCGCGCGGCCGCGCTCCACGAGGATGGAGCTCGTGACGGCGCCAGCCGTTCATTGCGCAGTCCACCCCTTGCGCTGGGGGTGGGTGCTCTGCGATGCCTTCTCCTCGATGGACGAGCGGGACGAGGCGCCGCGCAACGCGAGCGAGGATCTGGCGCTGGTCGATCGCGCCAATCGTGGCGACGAGGCCGCGTTCGAGGCGCTCTACCACCGCCACAAGGACTGGGTGATCGGGGTCGCGCGACGCTTCACCTCGACGCCGGACGACGCGCACGACGTGCTGCAGGAGACGTTCACGTATTTCTTCACCAAGTTCCCGGGCTTCGAGCTCACGGCGCAGCTGCGTTCGTTTCTCTATCCGGTGGTGAAGCACACGGCGCTCACCCGCGGCCGCAAGCACCGTCGCACGCAGGATCTCGAGAACGTGCCCGAGCGCTTGCTCGCGGTTGAGCCCGCCATGCCCACCGACATCGACGCGTTGCTCACGAGCCTGCCCGAGACGCACCGCGAGGTGCTGTGGATGCGCTTCGCCGACGATCTGAGCCTCAAGGACATCGCCGCGGCGCTCGGCATTCCTCTCGGCACCGTGAAATCGCGGCTTCACAACGGGCTCGAGATGATCCGCGAGAGGCACGGCGAGCTCACCGGAGCCGGGGCACCGGCGGCGCGGCTGGTGCCGGTGAAGGAGGTGCGGTCGTGAGCGGCGACGGTCGCGACGGCCGGCACCTCGACTGGGCGGCGCTCGATCGCGTGCGCACCCACGAGGGCACCGGCGACGAGCGCGAGCACGTGGCCGGTTGCGCGCCGTGCCGCGCCGAGCTCGACCGGATCGAGCAGCTCGCGCGGTCGGCGCGCGCTTCGGCATCGGGCGGCGGCGAACGGATTCCCGCGTCAGTCGAGAGTGCGATCCTCGCGGCCGCGCGCGAGCGCGCCGGCGCGATCCGCTCGGGGAAGCTGGTTCGCTTGCCGCTCTGGAAGCGGCTGCGCCCGCTCGCGATCGCGGCCTCGCTGCTGGTGGGTGTGAGCGCGGTCTATGTCACTTACCGCGAGCGCGGCTTGGCGCCGGCCGATTCGGGCAGCGCGGCCCCACGCTCCGACCTCGACGCGGCGCGCGGGCAGGGTGAAGCTCCGAACGCCGTGTTTACCGGCCACGCCGCCGCTCCCGCGTCAGCGCCGGTTGCCGCGGGCGGCAAAGCGGAGGCGGTGGGCGATGCCGAGAAGCAGAAGGAGCTTGCGACGGAGTACCGCGTCGTCACTCCGAAGCGCGAGGAGCCTGTTCCCCAGGATCTTTCCGAAGCCAAGAAAGCCGCGAAGGACGCCGATTGGCCGCCTTCGGCGTTTCGTACTCCTCCAGCTCAGCCGGCACCGGCCGCTTCCACGGCACCGGTGGTCGAGCCCACGTCCAGGGACCAGAAGGCGGTGAACGAGAAGGCGAATCAGCCGGAGCCCGTCGCGGGTGTTCGCCAGGATGCTTTCGACAAGCGCGATGCGCGCGAGTCCAGTGTCGCCGCCGGGCAGCTCGCCGCGTCGCCGACGGAGTTCGATCGGCGCGACTTCGAGCGGCAGCTGGCCCCCGCGCCGGCTCCCATGCCCGCCGCGCGACCGCTCGCGAAGACCGCCAACGAGTTGCGAGACGAGCGGGGCGCTGACGCCCTGAAAGGGCTCGCCGCGGCGGGAGCTGCGTCGACTGGCGTGAACGCACCGGTCGCGGAGCCACCGATGCCCGTGAGCCCACCGGCGCTCCAGAGCAAAGTCGAGGGCAGGCCCGCACCCACGCCGGCGCCATGCGTGAATTCCGGGACACATCTCGGAGGGCTTCTCGCGTGCGGAGGCGCCAACGGCATGGACGTCGCCGCCCTGCAGCCCACCTCCTCGGAGCTCGAGATCGAGCTGGCGCCGAACGCCGGTCCGACGCTGGCACGCATCCGCCAGAGCTTCACCGTGGTCGAGCCGCAGCCGGGCGGAATCTACGCCACTCCGGCCTGGGCGCAGGCACAACCTCTCCGCTTGGAAGGGACGGTGGAGGGTCGAGATCGCGCTGAAGCGAGCTTCGTCGACCTGGAGTCCCGTGGCGGTCGTCCAGGTTGGAACGATTGGGACGTCCCTGCGCCGATCGACGGCGACGTTCGACTCACGTTGACCACCAGCATCCCGCCGCCGATCCGGAGCTCACGCGTGCTGCAGGCGAAGATCCTTGGTCAGGAGTGCCCATCGCTACGTCCGCCGGTCGAGCTGACGATCCCGGGGGACGTGATTGCATTCGTTCGTGGCGCGAACACCGGCGCCCCGATCTCGATCGTCACCTCGGACGGCACCCGCGTGGCAACGATGAGCTCGCCCAGTCACGCCCTGGGCGGCATCGCGTTCACCCAAGGTAAGGCTTCGTACTCGTTGCTCACGACCGTGCTCGAGGCGCGCGGCGACGACTTGAGCGCGCCGCTGGTGCTCGTGCTCTCGATCTGCGACGAGCGCGCCAATCCGGCCACCGCGCCGGCTGGGTAAGCTGTCCCTCGCTCGCGTACGATCGCTGACGATTCTTGACGCGCCGGTCGCGCGTCGATCGGGACGACGCGTGTACGCTGGACGGAAGGGGTAAACGGGCTCAGAATCGCGCATCGCACGAACGCTTCGCATGAATCGATCGCCGCCCTCGAATCGCGCTCAAGCCAACCGCTACCTGTCGCGCCTGCTCGCCGACGACGGCGACGAGCCGATCGACCTCCAGAGCTTCGAGCAGTACGCGCGCCGCACCTCGGTGCGCCTCACCCAGGCGCTGGCGCTGTTCGGGTGCGCGCTCGCGGTGGTGTTCTGGCCGATGGACTTCTTCGTGTTCGCGGCCGATCCGCGGCGGCTCCGCATCTCGTTCGAGTGGCGCAGCATCATCGCGCTCACCATGCTGCTGATCGTGTTGCTCGGGCGCCGTTACCGGCACGGCCGCGACGGCGCGATGCTGGTGATCACCGGGCTCTTCTTCGCGATCACCGCGATCACGTTCGTCACCGCGAGCGTCATGGGCGGCGCCAGCACGCCGTGGTTCTACGCGGTCTTCTCGGTGCCGCTCTTCACCACCATGGTGCTGGTGGGCCTCGCGGAGCGGGTGCTGCTCGTCTACGGCGGCGTGATCGTGGCGCTGGCGTCTTACTTCGCGGTCGACCCCGGTCACGCCCAGGATCCGTTCGTCGCGGCGTTTCTCGGCGTGCTGGCGGGTGTCAGCATGCTCTTCGTGGCGGTCGGCCACATGCTCTATTTCGTGATCCGCACCAACTTCGAGCAGCGCCAGGAGCTGCGCCGGCTGAGCCTCACCGATCCTCTCACCGACGTCGCGAACCACGGCCACCTTCGCGACCGCGCGACGCACGAGGTGGCGCGCGCGCGCCGTTCCAGCGAGCCGCTGTCGCTCCTGATGATCGACGTCGATCACTTCAAGGCGGTGAACGATTCGTTCGGTCATGCCACGGGAGACGCGGTGCTGCGGTCGCTCGCGGCGCTCTTCCGCCGGGTGGTGCGCGAGATCGACGTGGTGGGGCGGATGGGCGGCGAGGAGTTCGCGATCGTGCTGCCGTCGACCTCGCTTCCGGCCGCCGTGGAGGTCGCGGAGCGGGTGCGCGGCGCGGTCGAGGCAACCCGCTCGTTCGACGAGCACGGTCCCGTCATCTGCACGGTGAGCATCGGCTGCGCCGAGCTGACCTCCAGTGACGACGACGTCGAGGCGCTGCTGCGTCGCGCGGATCAAGCGCTGTACGACGCGAAAGCCGCCGGCAGAAACCGCGTCGCGACTCGCTGAGCCGGCGGGAGGGACCGGCTCCTGCCGGTCCGCGAACGAGCGCGCTCGAGACTGGGACAGACGCGGTCCCTCGCGTCCGCGGCGGTTGCACCGAATCCGATGCTGCGGCTGCGAGGGACCGCAGCCCTCCCAGCCAGCGCTCGGGCTCAGAGGGTGTGAGGCACAATCGTTCGGCAGGCGTTGTCGACCCGCGCTTCCGGTGGGCGCGTTGTCGCGCCGGATTGGGGCGGGGGCTTGGAAAGCCCCCGCGGCAACTCAGCGAAGCGGCGCCGCGCACGCGAGGTGCAAGCGGCGGTGGCCGACCGAGTCCTCGGCGACGTGTGCCAGTGGTACGCCCAGCTCGGTCTCGAGCGTCGCGAGCTCCTTGGTCTCGGTCAGGATGCAGGCGTTGGGCGGCTGGTGGAGGAACGTGCTCGCTTCGGCTGGCGTGGTGAGCGGCTGGATCACGTCGCGCTTCATGTAGAAGTTGAAGTGCGCGCGATCGTACTGGTAGAGGCCGAGCGGGACCCCCGGCGGCAGCACCTGCGCGATGTGCGCGGCCAGCGGCTTGGCCGATTTGTAGTGGTCGACGCGCGGGAACACGATCCCGGCGGTGAGCACGATCACCACCGCGGCGATCGCGAAGGTCGCGAGGAACCGTTCGCGCGCGCCCTTGGCGGCCCACAGCGTGAGCCCGGCGCCGAGCGGCACGAGCACCGCCGCGCACGCGAACGCGGCACCCGCGTCGTGCCGGGACACGACGAGCGCGACGAACGGACCGATGAGTGCCGCTCCGCCGACGATCCCGGGCATCGCCCAGAGCGGCAGATCGAACCAGAGATAGGGGAAGCCGGCGAGCTGCTTGTCTGAGAGCCAGCGATCGATGGCGGCACCGACCACGATCGCCGCCGCCGGAAACGCGGGCAGCAAGTAGAGCCCTCGCTTCGAGCCCGCGATCGAGAAGAACAGGAACGTCGTCGCGAACCAGCCGAGCGGTAACGAGAGCCGCACCAGCAGCGCGCGGTCGCGTGCCAGGACGAGAACCACCCCCGGCAAGAGCAGCGACCACGGCAGGAACTCGGGCGGGAACGTGTAGAGGTAATAGAGCGGGCCGTGGGCGTGATCGAACGGATGGACGAAGCGCTGTAGATGTTGTTGCAGGAAGAAGTGGCCGACGAAGGCACCGCCGTTCACGTGGTACATCGACAAGAACCACGGTGCCGCGATCGCCAGGAAGAGCACCGTCCCGGGAACGAGCCGGTAGCCCAGCACTTCGCGGAACGCGCGACGGCGCGTGACATCGGACAGAATCGCGAGGCCGGTCACGACCGGCGCCGCGAGTCCCTTGGTGAGCACGCCGACCGCCGTGCCGCCGTAGAGCGCCAGCGCGCCCAGCCATCCGAGGCGGCCGCTACGACTGGCCGCCTGGTACGCCGCGAGCGACAGCGTCACCCACAGGCAGAGCAGCATGTCGGTCTCGCACCAGCGCGCTTGCCACGCGAAGCGGTGCGCCGTGGCCAGCACCGCCACCGAGAACCAGCCGACGCGGCGACCGCCGATGGCGCTTCCCATGAGGCCGGTGAGCACCAGCACGCCGATCGCGGCGAGCGCCGACGGCAGCCGCGCGGCGAGCTCGCCGACACCGCCGGTCACACGGCCGATGGCCGCGATCGACCAGAAGAGCAGCGGCGGCTTGTTCGAGTAGGGCTCGCCGTTGAGCCGCGGCGTCAGCCAGTCGCCGCTCGCGGTCATCACCCGCGCGATCTCGGCGAAGCGCGGCTCGTCGGGATTCCAGAGCGAGTGGCCCGCGAGCCCGGGCAGGTAGAGCGCCGCGCCGAGCGCGATCACGAGTGCCCAGTCGACGGCGCGGAATCGCATGGCGGAACGCGCGAAGCTAGCACAGCGCTCCGCCGATCCGGAGGGACGCGGTCCCTCGCGTCCGCAGCGATCGATCGCGCTGGGACGCCGCGGCTGCGAGGGACCGCAGCCCTCCAAGCTTCGGCTTACTTCTTCGCGTTGCTGAGGAAGCCCAGGAAGCGCGACGTGGGAGTGGTCGACTTCTGGTCCTTCTTCTTGCGCATCAGATAGAGGCGGATCTCGCGCGCGGTCTCGGGATGGTCGGGATCGAGGTCGCGGATGCGCTTGTAGTAGCGCATCGCCGTCGAGACCTGGCCGCGCAGCTGCCACTGCTTGGCCATGGCCAGCAGGAACTCGACGTTGTCGGGCGAGGCGTCGATGGCCGTGGTGTAGCATTTCTCGACGGCGGCCCAGTCGGTGTGGCCGTTCCCCTCGCCGATCCGCACCAGCGTCAGGCCCAGCCGGTAGTGGCCTTCCGCTCGCTTGGGGTCGAGGCTGATGCAGTGCTGGAATTGCTCCTTCGCTTCCAGGAACCGGCTCGCTTTGAACGCATCGAGGCCGCGGTCGAGGAACACGGTGGCCGAGCGCACTTCCTTCGGGAACGAGCCCACGGCGGAGGTCGGCGGTTGCCCCGGCAGCGTGGCCGTGGAAGGTGCGGACGGTGACGGCGCCGGCGTGCTGCTGCGTGACGGCAGCGGTCCGGTTCTGGGCGGCGCCGAGGAAATACCGAGACCGGTCTGTCCGTCGATGCGTCGCCGGCGCGCCAGCTCGCCGACGTCGTTGTACGCCTGGTCGAGCCGCCCCGACACCATCCGCACCATCTCCATCTCGGCGGCGTTCAAGAACCCTTCGTAGCGCGCGGGACGCCACTCCTCGGAGATCCGCAGGTAGGCGTGCAGCACGTCGACGTCGCCCGATGCTTCGTCGACGCCCAAGAGCGCCAGCTCGTCGCGCTGCAGCATCTGCTGGTAGCGCTGCGGAAGCGTGCGCCGAAATTCCTCGAGCTGCGGCCCGGCCTCGATGCGCGGCTTCGCCGGCACGGGGGCCATGGACGATGGCTTGGGCGTCTCGGAGGTGGTGCGATAGGGAGCGCCGACCACGGTGGTGCCGCGGTTCTCGAAGCGCGCTCTGCTGGACGACGTGCCGGCCATCGCGGCACCGGAACCAGCGGGCGTTCCCTCCGGCGGCGTCTTCATGACTCCCGCGAGCGTCGCGGGCGGCAGGACGGCCCCCGTCGGGCGGCCACTCAGACGATCGACCTCGAACCGGTTCTCGCAGCGCGAGCAGCGCACCCGGAAAGTTTTGCCGGTCGCCATGACGGCGTCGACCTGCAATCGGTTCGAGCAGCTTGGACAGACGATTTGCATCGGCGAACGCCTCGGTAGCCCACGCGTGGATCCGACGACCCCGGAGCGAGCTCTGCTCGTTACTCTTGACGGTTGATCCCAGACAATTTGTCAACGATTCGACGTACCCGCCAGCAGCCGGGATCCGGCCCGATGGACCAGTCCGCGCCAAAAAGCAGGCCGCGAGCGGGGTTGCGTCTCACGTCGTCTCGTCTCGGGTGTTAGCCTCCTCCACGACTCGCGTGGCTGATTGCCAGGAATTGCAAGCGATGCGCCGCGAGGAGGCGAGGCCCGGGCACCATGTCCAACAAGTCGATGTGGCTGATCGTGCTCGCCTTCCTTACCTTCGTCGGGTTCCTGGTGTGGTCCTCGTTCGGGTCCGGTCATGCAAGTTGCCAGGTGTGCATGGTGTTCGACGGCTCCCGTAACTGCGCCACCGCCGCCGGCCCCAGCCTCGCCGAAGCCGAGCGCGCGGCGCGCGGCGCCGCCTGCGCCACGATCGCCAACGGCGTCACGGCCTCGATGCAATGCGACCACTCCGAACCCGTGAGCCGGAGCTGCACCGGCAAGTGAGCACCACTCGGCGGCGTTCGGTGGAGGGCTGCGGTCCCTCGCAGCCGCAGCGCCGCATCTCGACCGATCGCCACGGACGCGAGGGACCGCGTCCCTCCGGTCGGCCGAGAAGCCGATGAAGGTCTGGGCGCATCGCGGGTCGTCGCTCATCTGGCCCGAGAACACGGCGCTTGCGTTTCGACTGGCGCACGAAGCCGGCGCGACCGGTTTCGAGACCGATCTGCGCCTCAGCAAGGACGGCCAGATCGTGCTGTCGCACGACGCGGAGCTCGGACGCTTCGGCGTGGGCGGAGTCGAGATCGCCGCCCGTCGCGCCGCCGAACTCACCACCGTCTCCATCCCGTCGCCGGACGGAGCGCATCGCGACCAGCTCATGCTGCTCGAGACGCTGCTCTCGACCTACCCGGAGAAGGACTACATCTTCGACTGCAAGATCGACGATCCCGCGCTCTTCGATGCGCTCGCCGCACTGCTCGAGCGGGTGCCGATCGGCTCGTGTCCGTGGTTCCTCACCTGGAGCGCCGCCGCCGATCGCGCCGTCGCGGCGCGGTTCCCGAAGTCGCCGATCTTCGCCCGCGAGCGCGCCACCCGCGCCTGGGGCTTCGCGAGCCTGTTCGGTCTCGGGCGCCTGCTCGAGCCGCCCAACCCGATTCTCTCGCTACCGGTCTTTCACGCCGGCCTGCCGGTGGTGTCGCGGCGTCAGGTGGCGTCGCTGGCGCACCGGGGCAAGACCTTCATCGGCTTTCTCGTGAACACCGAGAAGGACCTGGCGCGCGCCCGCGCGATCGGCCTCGACGGCATCCTGAGCGATCGCCCGGACCTGGCCGGGCGGCTCGGTGGCTGAAGAACGTGTAACAATCTGCAATCCGAAATTGCTACAATCCGATATCGGATCTCGATACAGATCGATATCGAAAGACGTCACACACGGATTTCAGCTCGGACCGGCCACCGGCTAATTTCGCCTATTTCGAGGGCAAAAACGCGCTACTGGGCACCGACGATCACCGCCTCGAAGCTCGCGGTGCCTTGGTTGCCGAAGCTGTCGGCCACGTCGAGCGAGACGTCGTAGGTGGCGCTGGCATCGAGCGGCGTCGCGAGCAGGCTGCGTCCGCTGGAATCGAGCTGGCCTTCGACCTTGCGGGTGGCCGCGCCCGCCGAGCGCGGGGTGAGCGTGGCGTTCACGTGCGAGCTGGCGGGACTCGCGGGCAGGTTGCGGAAGGCGTCGGGGACGTTTGGGTCGGGATCGTCGGGGACGGCCGGGTAGCGTAGGTCGAGCTGGATCGCATTCGTGGTGAGCGTCACGCTCGCGATCGTGATGCTGGCCGCCGTCACCTCGAAGGACTGCGAGACGAGCTCGTACGGATCGCCGTCGTAGTAGGGCACCGCGCTGCGTGCCGGCTGGCTGTTCCAGTTCTTGCCGGTGACGTGGAAGCGGTAGCGGCCCGGCCCCTCGCGCTGCGTCAGCTCCCAGTGGAAGGACCAAAGGTGGGGATTGGCGTGGTCGGTTTCGTCGAAGTCGTATTCGAGCATCGTCGGATAGACGCTTTCGTCGAGGGTGCGGCCGCTCGCTAGCTCGACCGGAGCGAAGTTGCCGCTGCCGTCGTCTTGCTCGATCACCACGTGCGGCGTGTCGACGATCGGGTCGCCGCCCAGGAATTGGGCGTGGACGGTGCCGAAGCGCGGCGTGGTGCTCGGCTCGACCACCATCGCGATCCGCGGCGAGCGGCTCGGCGTGGGCGGAATCCAAGGCACGGGATCGCTCGGCTCGATGACCGGCCCGGGCAGCACCGGTTGGTCGCGCGATACCTGCCTGGCGAGGCCGATGCCCACCTGGGCCAGGTATTCGCCCCACAGCGGGCCCCACGGGTTGATCTCGATCTCGCCGCCGCCGCCCGTGATCCAGTCCTCCTTGGTGAGGATGTAGCCGGCGTGGTCGTTCGCGTAGCCGAACGTGAACGCGTCGTCGAACGAGAGTCCGAGCGCCAGCGCGAGCTGATGGCGGGTCTCGAAGGACCAAGGTGTGGTGGGCTCGCCGGGAGCGGCGAAGACCGCGAGATCGCGCACCGCGGGACCTGCGTCCGAGTCGTCGTGCGTCACGGGCACGCCGTCGATGCGGAAGAAGCCGATCTTGGTGGTGAAGAGGAAGCCCGGTTTCACGTACGGACCCTTCTCCGGGTTGGTGCCGATCACGATGTCGTCGAGCAGGTCCTCGGTGAACGAGTGCAGGGTGAAGTCGTCGATCAGCACCGATTCCAGCGCCTGCTCGGTGAGCTTCTTCCAGAACGCATCGGGAATGCTCACCGGGCGCGTCACGCACCAGAACGGCGTGGGGTTGAACGACGAGGCCGACGGTGCGCCCGGCAGCGGCAGGGTCGGGATCGACGCGATGTCCTCGTAGACGCCACACCCGATGGCGCCGAACGGCGCGTCGAACTGGCTGTAAGGCGCGGTTGCGTGGTCGTAGCCCACGAGTTGGCGATCGGAGCGGAACGTGGTGACGCCCGATCGCAATTTGGCGGGCGCGGTGCTGGTCTGGATCGAGTGGAAGAGACTCGCGATCACCGGAGCGGCGACTTCGGCGGCGCGCTCCATGCCGTCGTATTTCAGGTTCACCTCGGCGGGCTGGATGTCGCCGGTGGCGCCTTGCACGTGCGCCACCGGAATGCCGAGTGCTTCCTCGCTCTTGGCCTCGATCATCCCGGTCGAGTCGGTCGAGAAGTAGAGGTTCTGCTCGGTCAGGATGGTGCCGTGAACCGGAAAGTGGACCATCGCCGCCTTGGGCGAGCCGTCGGCGCGGTCGAAGCGGAACACGACCAGTCGACGGTCCTTGATCCAGCCGTCCGGCAGGCCGTCCGGCGTCAGCTCTCCGGTCAGCGGATCGGCCTTGGTGTTGTCGCCGTTGTCGACCAGATCGAACGTGTCGTTGCCGTGGCGGCGGTCGTGATAGACGAGGTTTCCGGGGTCGAAGTTGCCGTGCATGCCGACGCCCATGCGCGCCGGCTCGCGATCGCGGAGCGCCGCTTCCACCGCGGCACTGATCGAGCGCACCAGCCGCTCGAAGATCTCCGGCGAGAACGAATCGAGACCGCCGAAGCTCTGGAAGATCAAGTTGTCGGCGAACCGTCCCGCGGAGCTGTGCGTGTGGCTCGCGAGCAGGAAGAGCGACTGCGAGAGATCGAGGCCGGTGTGCTGGCGCACGCGGTCGACGACGGCGTCGGTGATCGCGTAACTCGACACCACCATGTCGATGTGCGCGATCACCAGGTCGGTCTCGTACGGTGCGGAGCCGCCTGCGGCGCTCGGATCGGAGAGCGCGAGCGCGAAGGCCTTCACCCTCGGTGCGGTGTGGATCCCGATCGACGCCGGCAGCAGCACCGCGTAGGGATGCGGCCGCAGCGCGCCTTCCGGCGGCTGGGGCGAACCGCCGGTGAACGAGCCCAGGAGCTGGCCGAGCGTGCCGGAGTAGCGCGCCGCGTACCCCGCGAGACTCACGCCAACCGGTACGTCGAGCCGCGTCTCGCCGTAGCCGAACGAGAACCCGGCGTCGAGCGGCGGCAGCGGCTCGACGGGAGTGGCCTCGGGACGGCTCTGGTTACAGGAGGCGGACGCGATCAGCGCGATCGCCACCAGCGACCCGCGAAACCAGAGGTGCGCCACGGATTCGCCAGCGATTCAGACGGCTGGGCTCTGCTGATACGCGACATTCTGCCAGCGGCCATCTCGAAAGACGTACCAGGAGCTCGCCCACGCGGGGCTCGGAACCGCGACGCCGCCGCACGTCGTCTTCTGCTGGACACGGTAGAGGAGGAGCGCGGTGTCGCCGGTCGGGCGACTCATCCGGAAGTCATCGACGGAGTAACTCTCGACCACGCACGCGGGGCTTCCGACGAACGCCACGATGCTGGCCTTGCCGGCCGGGCCCGAGGAACCCACCTCGACATGATCCGCCGCCAGGAATTTCTCGAAGAAGCCGCCGTCACGATCTTGCCAGGCGATCCAGGATTGCTTCTCCAGCGCGATCAATTGCTCCTTCAGGTCGCCTGAGTCGTCGCTCCGCCCGGGCTGAAGCGCGCAACTCGACGCGAGGAAGATTGCGACAGCTGAAGCGGCCGACCGGACGGACATGAGGCTCACATGTGAACGGTGAGCGTCACGCCGAAGTCGATCACCTCGCCGCCAAACACCATCGAGAAGGTGTCGTTGGGGAAGAAGGACGAGTTGGCCGAGGCGGGATTCGCGGCGGCGTCAGCGCCGATCGCGGGCGCCGGGAGCTGGGTCGATCCGCCCAGGATCTTGCTCTGGCCGAGGCCGATGTGACGGTCGCGAACCGTCACCCACTGGACGTGGGCCGCGGCGTCGAGGAAGCCGTCCCACAGTCCGTACCAGCCGAGCCCGCCCGAGTACACGAAGCGCTCGCCGGGGTCGGAGTCGGGTGCGAAGTCGACGGTCGGCGTGGGCGTGGGGTCGTACCAGAAGCCGGCATTGAGCCGCAGACCGCCGAGGAAGTCCGGCTTGTATTCGAGACCGGTGCGCACGCTGTGGACCGCGTGCCACTCGTGGCGCGGCAGCACGATCTTGGTGAAGCCCGGCTGCTGGATGTTGAGGATGCCGGGCAGGATCGTGATCGGCGAGAGTCCGTTGCCGGCGACGTGCACCACGTCCTGGTTGCGGGCGCTGCCCCAGTCCACCCACTCCCAGTCGACCGACCACAAGAGCTCCTCGGTCACGTCGATGCCCACGCCCGCGCCCGCGATCTGTGGCAGCGGAAAGCGGAGCCACATCTTCTTCTGGTCGTCGCCGGTCGCGAGCACCTTGCTGATCTGCTCCGGAATGCTGGGATCGAAGCGGCTCTCGATGCTGCCGTGGATCACCGGCTGAAGGCCGCTCCGGTACATGAGGCCGAACCGCAGCCGGTCCATGGGAAAGAACATCAGGCCCACGTGATAACCGGGGGTCTGGAAATCGAGGTTGGCGTCGTTGACCGGAGAGAGACCGGTCGGGAAGCGCTGCGCCGCGCGCAGCAGCGTGTAGCCGTCGTCCTTGCCGTCGCAGGTGTTGAGGATCGACGGCAGGTTCAGATGACTGCACGTCTGGTTGAGCGTCTTCGGCGCCGGTCCGCCCACCGCCTGGGCCAGCGACTGGATGGCGGCCTCGCTCACCGCGCCGTCGCCGATCACCGCCTTCTCCCACACGTCGTCGAGGATCATGAGGTCGAAGCCGACGCCGATCGAGAGCCAGTCGGTGGCCTTCGCCGCGATCGACGGCGACCAGGTCACGAAGATCTGACCGACCTCGGCCGAGGTGTAGCGCGCGTCGCCGCGATCCGAGGGGAACTGGATCGATCCGGCGAACGGCGTTTGGATGGGCAGCGGCGCCAGATAGAGACGGTCGCTCAGCTCGAACCCGAACGGTCCCGCCGGCTCGAAGGCCCAGCTCGGGAACTTGGAATCCATGTTGACGCGCTCGCCGGGCGCCACGTGCGAGAGGTCGTTGGTGATCGGCTCGCTGTAGTGGAAGCGCAGTCCCACGATGTTGGTGGTGAACATCGAGTCGCTCTTCGGTCCGCCGATGAGCTGGGTGAGACCCGCCGCGTTGTAGTAGTTGGCCGACGGATCGTCGGCGACGCCGATGAAGGCATTCCCCATCGAGATCGCGCGCGAGCCCATGCCCAGAGATTCGATGAAGGAGGCCCGCGCGGCCGGCGCTGCGAACCACGAAATCACGAAGGCGGCGGCAAGCGCCGCGGCTGTAAACGCGATCGTTCGGGAGCGATGCGGTTCGATGGTCACGGACGGAACCCTCTCGGCGAGCGGTGGGAATACGGCGGCGGCCGATCATCCCCGCACCGGCGTCGGCGAGCAAGCACGATGTGGGGTGGTGTTGCGGTTTGCCGATCTTAGGCATCGTACGCTGGCCGTCCGATGGCCGCGCTCGGGCACGGCTCGGCCACGATCGAGACTCGATCGTACGGTCGCCTCGCCTGCATTCGCCCGCGCGATGGGGGCTCACACCCCGCAAGTGCGTCCGGGTGGCGCGGGCTCGAGCACCCTCGCACAGCCACCGGGACGTCCATCGCCCGAGCCGGGCCAGGTGGGCAAGGTGAGACACTACCCGGGGCCGTGGTCGATCACGCCGATCGTCTAGGCTGAGACGGAGGGTCGACCCGTCATGACGCAACCATCGCTGCGCGCACTCCTGCCCGCGGTCCACGAGGCCGCGCGGCTGGCGCTCGGCTACTACCGTGGCGAGCGGCACCTCGACGTGGACGTGAAGCGCGACGCGAGCCTCGTCACCGCGGCCGATCGCGCCGTCGAGGCGATGCTGAGAAGC
>CAZYWA010000174.1:2052-14186 GCA_964650975.1 uncultured bacterium | reverse complement strand
CGTCGACTTGCCGTGGTCGATGTGCGCGATGATCGAGAAGTTGCGGATGTGCTTCATGGGGACTCGGGGGCGAAACCCGAGAAGCTAGCCTCCCCTCGAACTCGAGGCTACCGGCCCACGGCGCGGCCCGGCGGCTCGGGCCTCAGCCGCCGCGGGTGTGCATCTCGAGGTGAGGGTCGGAGCGGAGCTCGGGCGGGCCTGCAAGAGGCGCGCGCCCGGAGACGGCGAGGCGGTCCTCGGCGCCGCGGTCGGTGCGACCCGACCACACGCGCGCGATCGTGGCGCCGATCTCCGCGGCCGGTGTCCCGGCGCGTACCAGCGAGCGGAGATCGAGGCCGCTGCGCGCATAGAGACAGGTGAGCCACATGCCGTCGGCGGTGAGCCGCGAGCGGTCGCACGAGCGGCAGAAGGGCGCCGTGGTCGACGCGATGATGCCGAGCACCAGCCCGTCGGCGAGGCGGAATCGCTCGGCGGGAGCGCTCGAATCCTCGACGACCGGCTCGATCCGGCCGTAGTGCTTTGCCAGCCGCTCCAGCATCTCGGCGCGCGACACCACCTGGTCCATCGACCAGCGCGTGGCGCCGCCCACGTCCATGTACTCGATGAAGCGCACCTCGGCGCCGAGGCGGCGCCCCAGCTCGATCAGGTCCACGAGCTCGTCGTCGTTGATGCCGCGCATGATCACCGAGTCGATCTTGAGCGCGCGGAATCCGGCGCGCCCCGCCACGTCGAGACCCTCGAGCACCGCCGCGAGCTCGTCGCGCTGCGCCAGCGCCCGGAACGTCTCGGGCCGCAGCGTGTCGAGGCTCACCGTCAGCCGGTGCAGGCCGGCGTCGCGGAGCGTCTGCGCTTGCCCGGCGAGCAGCACCCCGTTCGAGGTGAGCGCCAGGTCGCGAATCGCGGGCTTCGCCGCGAGGATACGGATCAGCCGATCGAGCTCGTGGCGCAGCAGCGGCTCGCCGCCGGTGATTCGCACCTTGTCGACCCCGGCGGACGCGAACGCGTCGACCAGCACGGCGAGCTCCTCGAAGCGCAGGATGTCGCTCCGCGGCAGCCACAGGTACTCCTTCTCCGGCATGCAGTACGCACACCGGAGGTTGCAGCGGTCGGTGACCGAGATGCGCAGGTTGCGGAGCGGCCTGCCGTGGAGATCGAGCGCCGTGCTCATGGAGCAGCCAGTATGACCGGCCGCGAGGCGGGACGTCGCGAATACGCGCGGTGACGCCGAATTCAGAGCGTGCGAGGAATCCCCTCGTCAGCGTACTTTTTCCGGGTCGGGGGGCTTGAAAAGCCCCCCGACCCGGAAACTCAAACGTGCGCGTGCGCCCGAGCGCGCGCCCGCACCGTCGGGCGCTGGCGCACGGGGCTCCGCCTCGTGCGCTCGGTGTCGAAGGCCGCCGCGAGCACGTCCTCGATCCGGTCCACCAGCACGAAGTGGAGCCCCTCGCGCGCATTCGCCGGCACTTCCGCGAGATCGCCCTCGTTGAGCCTGGGGAGGATGATCGTGCGGATTCCCGCGCGGCGCGCCGCCAGCACCTTCTCCTTGATGCCGCCCACGGGGAGCACCTTGCCGCGCAAGGTGATCTCGCCGGTCATCGCGGTGAGCGGCGCCACGGGCTTGCCGGTGAGCAGCGACACGATCGAGGTCACCATCGCCACGCCGGCCGACGGACCGTCCTTCTGGATCGAGCCCGCAGGCACGTGGATGTGCAGGTCGACCTTCTGGAAGAAATCCTCGGCGATGCCCAGGGCCTGGGTGCGCGAGCGCACCACGGTGAGCGCCGCTTGCGCCGACTCGCGCATCACATCGCCGACCTGACCTGTGATCGTGAGCCCCTTGGATCCCGGCATCTGCGCTGCCTCGATGAACAGGATGTCGCCGCCCACCGGAGTCCACGCGAGCCCCGTCACGACGCCCGGGATTCCACCCCGTTCCGCGACTTCCGCGAAGAACCGGCGCGTGCCGAGAATCGCTTCCAGGTCGGCGGCGCGGATGGTGCGCGACTTGGTGCGGCCCTCGGCCCGCTCGCGAGCCAGGTTCCGGCACACCGCGGCGATGGTGCGCTCCAGGTTCCTGAGCCCCGCCTCGCGGGTGTAGTCCTGCAGGATCTTCCGGATCGCGCTGTCGTCGAACGCGAGCTGCTGCGCGGTGAGCCCGTGCATTTCCAGCTCGCGCGGCACCAGGTAGCGGCGCGCGATCTCGACCTTCTCCTCCGAGGTGTAGCCGGGCAGCTCGATCACCTCCATGCGGTCCTGGAGCGGTGCCGGGATGCTGGCGAGCACGTTCGCGGTCGCGATCCACAAGACCGACGAGAGATCGAACGGAATCTCCAGATAGTGGTCCGAGAACGCGTGGTTCTGCTCGGGATCGAGGACCTCGAGCAGCGCCGACGACGGATCGCCGCGGAAATCGGCGCCCAGCTTGTCGATCTCGTCGAGCATGAACACCGGGTTCGAGCGGCCGGCGCGCTTCAGGCCCTGGATGACGCGGCCCGGCAAGGCGCCGACGTAGGTGCGCCGGTGGCCGCGGATCTCGGCCTCGTCGCGCACGCCGCCCAGGCTCACGCGCACGAACTCGCGGCCCAGCGCACGCGCGATCGACTTGCCGAGGCTGGTCTTGCCGGTGCCCGGAGGGCCGACGAAGCACAGGATGGGGCTCTTCGCGTCGGGCTTGAGCTTGCGCACCGCGAGCGTCTCGAGGATGCGGGTCTTCACCTTCTCGAGGTCGTAGTGGTCCGCGTCGAGGATCTCGCGCGCGTGCACCACGTCGAGGTGGTCCTCGCTCTTCTTGCTCCACGGCAGGTCGAGGATCCAGTCGATGTAGGTGCGCACCACCGAGCCCTCGGCTGCGCCCGCCGGCATCTGCGCGAGCCGCTGGAGCTCCTTCTCGACCACGGCTTTGGGCTCGCTGGGCAGGTTCGCATCGGCGAGCCGCTTCCTGATCTCATCGACCTCGCTTCCGCGCTCGTCCTTCTCGCCCAGCTCGCGGTGGATCGCCTTCAACTGCTCGCGCAGGAAGTGCTCGCGCTGTTGATCGCCGACTTCCTTCTGGATCTCCGACTGGATCCTGGTCGAGATCTCGAGCCGCTGAACCTCGCGCTGCGCCAGGAACTGCACGCGATCGAGCAGCTTGGCGAGCACCGGCTCGGCCAGGAGCTCGACGGTCTCGTCCGGCTTGAGCGCCAGTGCGCTCGCCACCACGAATACCAGCGCCTCGGGGTCGTCGAGACCCAGGGCCATCGCCGTCGCCTCTGGCGGCACCAAGTTGTTGAGCTCGGACACTCGTTTGAACGCGTCCTTCAGGGCCTGGAGCCGGCCTTCGATCTCGACGAGCTCGGCACCGGGCTCGGCCGCGAGGGGCACGGTCTCGGCGACCAGGAACGGCTCGGTCTCCGAATAGCTGGCGATGCGCACCCGGCTCTCTCCCTGGACCAGCAGATTCATGCCGCCGGACGGCGTCTTCACCATCCTGACGATCTGGAGGACGGTGCCGAAATCGTGGAGATCCTCAGCCTTCGGCTGCTCCTTCTCGGCCTCGCGCTGGGGAATGCCGACGACCAGCCGGTTGCCGAGCAGCGCGCGATCGACGGCCTGGATCGACGCGGGGCGGCCGATCGCGAGAGGCGCCACCATGTTGGGAAACACCACCAGATTGCGCAGCGGCAGAACCGGGAGCTTGCGAGCTCCTGCGCTGGCCGCTTCGGCATCGGGTGGCATCGCGGAAAGTCGCTTTCGACCGAACACGTGAGACTCCGTTCCGAGCTGGAACGCGCGCCGCTGGGCCGCGTCAGCTCGCGTCGGCTCGCGTCACCGCCACGCGCAACGAGCCCGGACGGCCGACTTTCGGGCACGCGATGGTGAGCAAGCCGTTCTTGTAGGACGCAACGATGTGGTCGCCATCGACCGGCACGGGCAGGGCGATGGTCCGTTCGAACCGTCCGTAGGTGAGCTCCATTTGATGTTGCTTCAAGCGCTCCGCGTCGGCTCGTTCGCCTGGATCGGGCCGCTGGCCGCGGATCACCAGCTCCCGCCCCTCGAAGCGGACCTCGAGGTGGCGCTCGTCGATGCCGGCCACGTCCGCGGCGACCACCACCTCTTGCTCGGTCTCCCAGACGTCGACCGGTGGCGTCCACGAGGCGGGCCCGACCCGCACCCGCGCGACCGGAACGCCATCCAGGAACGCCGTGATGAATCGACTTGCCTCGGTAGCCACGCCGCAACCCTCGCGCTTCGCCGAGCCACAGGCTCGCGGATGCCTGACCCAGGCATCAGTCGAAACGTAAGTCCGCGCGTCCGGCTGTCAACGAGCTCGCCGTCGGCGAGCAAGCGGTAAGCCGATGACGATGCGGGCGCCGGATCAGCGATCGACCAGGCCGAGGTCCCGACGGCGTCGGAAAAGCAGGTTGCCGGCGAGCGTCATGAGCGCCAGCACGGCGTAGGACTCCACGAACGGCGTGACGAACGAGAGGCGCTGTCCCAGCGCCTTCCCCGCGAACGACCACACCGCCAGCCAGGCCAGCACGCCGCCCAGAAGCACCACGTAGTCTCCGCGCATCCGTGCCAGGAGCTGGATCGCGTACATCGGGTTGATCGCGGCCGCGATCGAGTCGGTCATCGCCGCAGTGACGAGCACGCCGGGCAAGTAACCGACTCCGAGCGCCAGCAACCCCCAGAAGACCGAATCGGCGGCGATCGCTTCCGCGCCGGCGCCGGCGCGTAGCACCGCATAGACGCCCGCCGGAACCGCGACCAGCCAGCAGCCGAGGACGAAGCGCACGCCCGGGATCACCAGGTCCCAGACGACGTCGTCGAACGAGCCGGCCTCGGGAAACCCTTCGCGGCCGTTGGCGGCGTGCCGCATGATCTGCAGGAAGTAGGGGATGGGAGCGAACCTCGCGAGCGTCCAGGCAAGGACCGGCACGAAGAGCAGCGAGGCTCGGTCGGCCAGCAGGTAGAGGAGGCCGACGCCGAGGAGCAGCAGCACGTTCCAACCCCTGATTGGCCGGATCAGCGCGTCGAGGATCGCCCAGGAGATCGAGTGGTGCTTCTCGGCGGCCGCCGCCTGCCGGGCGTCAGCGCGCTCGCGGCGCGGAGTCGGAGCGCAGCGCTCGCGGCATGCCGGACACTGGACGAGCCGGAAGTCCTTCGAGAGCGCCTTGGTGACGATCGCGCACTCCGGACACCACGTCTTGGCGCAGCGTCCGCACACCCAGTCGGCGAACCGCTCGGGGTGCTGCTCGCAGCGGGCGAGCTCCGGGCCACCGGCGCCGGTGCGCGGCTCGGCGGCGGCGCGGGGCACTCCCACTCTCGCCGACCCGCGTTCGCTCCCAGGCATCGATTCCGCCACCCGTGTCCGGCTACGGAATTCTACATGCGGAGGCGCGCTTTGCGCGCGGCCGAGGAGGTGCGCTGCGCTAGACGTCGCGGCGCAGGAAACGGAACAGCCGCTCGGTGGTGGTGTGGCGCGCGGCCGTGGGCTGCTTCCCGCTCAGATACCCGTCGATCGCCTGGTTGGCGCCGGGGTGGTTCGGTTCGACGTCACGAACCCGCTTGAAGTAGGGCATCGCGCGGCTCGCCTGGCCGCGCGCGGTCCACATCTCGCCCAGCGCCATCAGCGCATCGAGGTTCTCCGGCTCGAGCCCGAGTGCCTTCTCGAGCGTCCGCTCGACCGTCAGCCAGTCCGGGTGCTTGTTCGCGGCCGCCGCCTCGCGCATCAGGGATTGGCCCAGGCGCAGATGAAAAATTCCGCGCTCCGGGGCGAGCGCGATGCACCGCTGGTACGCGGAGCGTGCGTCCTCGAAGCGTCCCGCGTCGAACGACGAGTCCGCGTCGAGCTGCTCCTTGATGAGCGCCGCCCGGGCGCCGCTCACGATCTCGGTCTTGCTCCTGCGCTCGGCGTTGGCGCTGCGCATCTGATGCGAGCGCCGGCGTCGCTCGGCGTCGCCGAGCTCGTTGAAGGCCTCGTCGACCTTGAGCATCACCTGCCACAGCCGCTGCGATTCCTCGTCGCTCAGGAATCCCTGCCAGCGCGAGGCGCGGTAGCGCTCGGTGAGCCGGAAGTAGGCGTCCATCACTTCCTGGTTGGTGCTCTCGACGTGGATGCCGAGCAGCACGAACGGGTCGCGCTTCATCAGGTCGTCGAACTGGTCGTTCACTTCCTGGAGCAGGGCGACGAGCTCGAGAGGACGTCCGCCGACGCTCGGGTCGACGCGCGGTCCGCTGGTGGTCGCGGCGTCGGTGGCGGCGCGCGGCGGGGGAGTGAGCGTTCCAGGCTTGGGAGTGGGCGCGCTCCTCGCGGATGTCGTCACCACCTGCCCGGTGTCGACGTCGACGTCGAAGCGGTGCTCGCATTTCGAGCAGCGCGCGCGGAACGTCGCACCACGGGTGACCGCTGGCTCCACCTGCGAGCGGTTCTGACAGTTAGGGCAGATGATCCACATGGGTGGAGACCTAACCGTCTACTGAAGCGCGGCGTTGTTGAGGCCGGGCCAGGGCAGGTCCGGACCCGATGTGAATCCTAAACCTTCCGTGGGGGGAAACGTCAGTCGTAAAAGATCGTATGAAGAGCCATTTATTGAACGAGCCGAGCAGCGCGATGCTCTCGCGCAAGGACCAAGGATAATCTTTTGGTCTTGCGTGGATGGGGTCAAAGTGCCCGGAAGATGTCCATCGGACCGGTCAATGATTGATGGTAGTTGCCGGTAGAAAATGAAACACCACCCAAGAACCGCCGACCCGGCCGGGCCCTGCCCACTTCGCGATCCGTCGAGGCGGAGGTCGCGGGGGATGGACGATCCACGTTCTTCGACGATGGCGAGGCCTCGCGGATTCATTCGGCCCCTCGGCCGGTCGATCGAGCAGACAACCTGGAGCGCGCCGCGATAGACCGGCGGCCCGTGCCGAACGCGTCCGCCGACCGCGTCGTGATGACGCCCCATGCTGGGCGGATTTTCGCGTCGATTCTTCTCGCGGGCTTGGTGCTCCGCATTCTCGGTCTGACGTGGGGTCTCCCTTCCAACGTCATCCCCGGCGAGCTGCCGTTCCATCCCGACGAGCTGGTGGCGTTCGAGCAAGGCGGCGATCTCTACCGCGCCCCCGATCCGATCACGTTCACCTGGGGAGGCGTCTTCTACTTCCGGCTCGCGTGGCTGGCGCGAAACGCCGCCGGGCTGCTGGGCGCGGGCACTCCGGCCGAGGCCAAGGTGCTGACGCTGGTGATGCTGCGCCTCGCCAACGTGCTCTTCGCACTGGTCAGCGCCGGAGCGATCCGGCGCGCCGGCCAGCGTCTGTTCGGCGATCGGGCGGGGCTCTTGGCGGCGTTCCTGTTCCTGTCGTTTCCGGCGCACGTGCTCGAGAGTCATTACGGGCGCCCGGACGTGCTGCAGGTGCTGCTCGCCACGGTGTCGCTCGCGGCGGCCGCGGAGGTGGCGACGGGCGGTGGTCTTCGGTGGCTGGCCGGCGGAAGTCTGGCGGCGGGGCTGGCGATCGCGACCATGCAGTGGGGCTACGTGGCGCTGGTTCCACTGGCGATCGCGGTCATGGTCGGCGGGCGAGACGCCTCGTTTCCGGCCTTCGCACGGCGCGTGCTGACGAGCGGGGTCCTCGTGGGCGCCGTGGCTCTCCTGGGCTACGGGCTCGGCAGCATCGAGACGCTGACCTTCTGGAAGGTATTCCTGGTCGGTCGTCAGCGCGCCTCGGTCATGCACGGGGCCAGCTCCTACCGCATCGCCGGCGCGCTGCTGCTACCGGTTTCCTTCTATTCGTTCGGGACGCTCTCGACACTCGCCGCCTACGCCGGAGGCATCGTCACGTTGCGGCCCGGTTCGCCGCGCAAGCGGTGGATCGTTTCCGGGCAGCTTCTCGCCGGCTGTCTGCTGGTGGGCCTGATCCAGGGCGAAATGATGCGCTACGTACTGTTTCTCGCGCCGTCGGTGGCGCTGCTCGCCGCATTCGTGATCGACGGCGTCATCGAGGCGCTGGCGGCGCGCTCGGCCCACGTCGATCGCGTGCGAGCGGTGGCCTACGCCGTGGTGGCGGTGGCGGCTTTGCAAGTGCCGGTGAGCTACGTGTGGCCGATGCAGTTCGGCGAAGACGCCCGTTACCGCGCCGGGCGCTGGATCAACGGCAGCGCTCCGCTGGGAGCGCAGGTGGGCGTGGCGCCCTCTTTCTACGGCGACTGGACCTACGTGCCGCGCTTCCCCGACGCGAGCCGGATCCAGGTGAACGAGCAGCAGCTCCGCTCGAATTTCGATTCGTCGTACTACCTCGACATCGGTTTCGCCTACTGGGCCTTGAGCGACTTCACGATGGCCGACGCGCTGAAATCGAGCGCCGCCGGCTTCGTGACCGCCTTGCGGTCCGGCGATCGCTATCGGGTGGCCGCCCGCTTCGGTCCGCCGTGGCAGCCTCTCTGCATTCCACGGCTGCTGGGTTTTCCCCAGCCGGGCGATCTGCTCTACGTGCGGCAAACCTTCACCGTCTTCGAGCGCGCGGACCTGCGCCATGGCGGGTCCGTCTCCGCACGCGACTGACGCCCGCAAGCCTTGCCCCGGGTTCCGGCCCATCGGTACGATGGTCGGATTACGCTTTCCAAGACGAAGGTGGCATTCATGTACCCGATCCTCATCGTCGGCGCCGGGAAGATCGGCGCCAGCATCGCCAAGCTGCTCGCGCATTCGGGCGACTACGACGTTCTGGTCGCCGATCGCGACGAGGCGGTCCTTTCCCGTCTCGCGGCCAACACGCCAGTGCGCGTCCAGACGCTCAACGTCCGGTCGGCGGAGCAGCTCAAGGATGCGCTCTCCGGCCGCAAGGCGGTGCTCTCCGCGACCGTGTTCGACGTCAATCACGTGATCGCGAAGGCCGCCCTCGACGCCGGTGCCAGCTACTTCGATCTCACCGAGGACGTCTCCACCACGCGGCGCATCCGCACCCTCGCCAAGCAGGCGGCCGACGGGCAGATCTTCATGCCGCAATGCGGGCTGGCGCCGGGCTTCATCGGCATCCTCGCGCACGCGCTGACCGAGCAGTTCGACAAGCTCGACACGGTCAAGATGCGCGTGGGCGCGCTGCCGCAGTACCCGGCCAACCACATGAAGTACAACCTCACGTGGTCGACCGACGGCCTCATCAACGAGTACTGCAACCCCTGCGACGCGATCCACGCCGGACGCAAGATGGAGGTGCTGGCGCTCGAGGGTCTCGAGCATTTCGCGCTCGACGGGCTCGAGTACGAGGCGTTCAACACCTCGGGCGGGCTCGGCACGCTTTGCGAGACGCTCGCCGGGAAGGTCGAGGAGCTCAACTACAAGACCGTGCGCTACCCCGGTCACCAGTACCTGATGCACTTCCTGATCAGCGGCCTCAAGATGGGAAAGACCAAGGCACGGCGCAATCAGCTGAAGGAGATCCTGGAGTCGGCGCTGCCCATCACGCGTCAGGACGTGGTGCTGGTGTTCTGCAGTGTCGCCGGCTGGAAGGACGACCAGTACGTCCAGGTGGTCGACGCGCGCAAGATCTACCACCAGCAGGTGCTGGGCGAGCACTGGTCGTCGATCCAGATCACCACCGCAGCCGGTGCCGCAGCCGTGGTCGACCTGCACCGCACCGGCAAGCTCGCCGGCAAGGGCTTCGTGAGCCAGGAGCAGGTGGAGCTCGAGGACTTCCTGGCGAATCGCTTCGGCGACTACTACGCGATCGACCACCACGCGCAGAAGGTGCCGGTGTGAGCGCCGGCGGTCCGCTGCCGTCGGCGATCATCGACGGCGAAGCTCGCTTCGCGTCCGGCACCGCGCACCCGCTGCGCTCACCGATCGACGCGGGCATGGTCGGCGCGGTCGCGTTCGTGGACGCGGCGCTCACCCGCGAGGCGGTCGAGCGCGCGCACGCGGCGTTCCTCGCGTGGCGCACCGTGCCGGCGCCGGTGCGCGGCGACCTGGTGCGGCGCATCGGCGAGCGGGTGCGGGCGCGCAAGCGCGAGCTGGGCGAGATCGTGACGCTCGAGGCCGGGAAGATCCGCGCCGAGGCCGAGGGCGAGATCCAGGAGTGGGTCGACATCTGCGAGTTCGCGGTGGGTCTCTCGCGCCAGCTCCACGGGCTCACGATCGCCAGCGAGCGTCCGTCGCACCGCATGATGGAGCAGTGGCATCCGCTCGGCGCCGTGGGCGTGATCACCGCGTTCAACTTTCCGGTGGCGGTGTGGGCCTGGAACGCGATGCTGGCGTTCGTGTGCGGCGACACCACGGTGTGGAAGCCCTCGGAGAAGACTCCGCGCTCGGCGCTCGCGGTTGCGGGCCTGGTGAGCGAGGTGATCGCGGAAGTGGGAGCGCCGAAGGGGCTCTCGCAGGTCGTGATCGGTGACCAGGCGGCCGGCGAGGCGATCGCCACGAGCCCGCTGCTGCCGCTGGTCTCCGCGACCGGCTCGACGCGCATGGGCCGCGCGGTGGCGCAGTCGGTCGCGGCGCGGCTGGGACGCAGCTTGCTCGAGCTGGGCGGCAACAACGCGATGATCGTGGCGCCGAGCGCCGATCTCGATCTGGCGCTGCGCGCGATCGTGTTCGCAGCGGCCGGCACGGCGGGGCAGCGCTGCACGTCGCTCCGGCGGTTGATCGTGCACGAGTCGATCGTCGAGCCGCTGCTCGCTCGGCTGAAGGCCGCGTACCAGAGCCTGCCCATCGGCGATCCGCGCCAGGAGGGCGTGCTCGTGGGACCGCTGATCGACGGGGCCGCGTTCGAGGGGATGCAGCGCGCCCTCGCCGACGCCCGCGCCCAGGGCGGGAGCGTCGTCTCCGGTGGGGAGCGTGTCACCGACGGGGTTCCCGCGGGTGGTTGCTACGTGCGGCCCGCGATCGTGACCGTGCCCGGCAACTTGCCGGTGGTGTGCCACGAGACCTTCGCGCCGATTCTCTACGTGATGCGCTATCGCGATCTCGACGAAGCCGTGACGCTTCACAACGGAGTTCCGCAGGGCCTCTCGTCCGCGATCTTCACCGGTAGCATCCGGGAAGCGGAGCACTTTCTCGGGCCCGCCGGCTCCGATTGCGGCATCGCGAACGTGAACATCGGCACCTCGGGGGCGGAGATCGGCGGAGCGTTCGGCGGCGAGAAGGAAACCGGCGGCGGCCGCGAGTCGGGATCCGACGCGTGGAAGGCCTACATGCGCCGCACCACCAACACCATCAACTACGGAAACGCGCTGCCGCTCGCCCAGGGCATCCGTTTCGACGTGTGACGCCGTGACCCATCGCTCCGTCCGCACCTCCGACGTGCTCCGCGTGGTGGCTTCGCTCGCCGTCGCGCTGGGCTTCGCTGCCGGCGCAACCGGCTGCAACCCCGGTAACGATCACGGCGAGTTCCACGACGATCCGAGACCGTTCGTGAGCCACCTCGACGACCGGAAGGCCCAGTTCCTCGACATGTGCGCCGCCGACGCGGCGCCTCCCTCCACCAACATCCACGCGCAGGTCTGCGCGCTCGAGAAGGGCACGACCCCGCTTCAGGACGGCGCCATCGACGGCGCTCTCGCTCCCATCGACGCGCGCCAGGACACCGCCGACTTCGGTCTCGCGGCGCTGGTACGGATCCTCGCCAAGTACAAATCGAGCCCGGGTGTCTCCGCCGATCAGCTTGCGCGCATCGAGCACTCGATCCAGAACTTCAAGTACTGGATCGACGAGCCCGGCACCGACGCGATGACGTTCTGGTCCGAGAACCACTACATGCTCTTCAACTCGGCGGCGTTCGTGCTCGGACGGCTCTATCCCGACATGGTGTTCACCAGTTCGGGGCTCACCGGAACGCAGCTCCGCGCCAAGGCGCGCGCCAACATCGATCGCTGGCTCGATTGGCGCCTGCGATGGGGCTTCTCCGAGTTCCACTCCGACGTCTACTACAACGAGGACGTCGGGCCGCTGCTCAACGTGGCCGATTTCGGCGACGACGATTCCATCCAGCTCCGCGCGCGGATGGCGGTCGATCTCTTTCTCTA
Organism: uncultured bacterium; assembly: GCA_964650975.1. Classification (GTDB taxonomy): domain Bacteria; phylum JADJOY01; class JADJOY01; order JADJOY01; family JADJOY01; genus CAZYWA01. The sequence goes on along the minus strand of CAZYWA010000174.1, from coordinate 2,200 downwards.
CGATCAGGCGCTCAACAACCACGAAGGCTTCTTCGGCGTGGCGCACGGCCGTAGCTACGTGAAGGACGAGACCAAGCTCTCGGACGAGGACACCCGCGGCATGATGTGGCTGGTGACCGGGAAGGGTGATCCGACCGGCGAATCGGGC
>CAZYWA010000174.1:0-2042 GCA_964650975.1 uncultured bacterium | reverse complement strand
CAGCATGTCCGCGGTGGCGCTCGTCACGTCCGACACCTACCGCATTCCCGCGGTGATCGAGTCGGTGGGAAGCGCCCGGCCGCGCGGCCTCGAGACCCGCGAGCGTCTCGGTGGGATCAACGTCGCGGATGGACCGTCGCTCGGGATCTCGTACGACAACTACGACGACGGCGTGCTGTGGTGGACGATGGGCGCCTACGTCATGCCGCAGATCATCGACACCACCCTCAAGATGGCGCGCGACTTCAATCTCTACGAGGATCCCGCGAGCTTCTTCTATCCGTTCGCGTTCGCGATTCCTTTCGCGGACACCACCGTGCCGAGCGACCTCGCGCAGGCGGCGCTACCGCTGGTCTCGGGTTACGCGCTCGAGCAGGTCAACACCTACGCCTACCGCACGCCCGAGGTGATGCTCGCGTCGGCGCAGGCGTGGAAGCCGGCGACGCTCGGCGCGCAGACCCACACCTGGCAGGCGACGCTCGGACCGACCGCCGTGGTGTTCACGACTTATCCGGGCGACCTGGTCGAGAACGAGTTCGCCGGTCACTGGACCGGCGGCTGGCACCCACGGATCGCGCAGCAGCGCACCGCGGCGATCATCCTCTACGACCAGCCGCACTACGACAATCCGATCGTGCAAGCGATCTCCGACGCGCTCTTCCCCGACTACACCCACGCATTCCTGCCGCGTACCGAGTTCGACGAGGTGCGCGAGCAGGGCAAATGGGAGCTGGCGCGGAAGGGCGACGGCTACGTGGCGCTCTATTCCAACAACCCCGCGCAATGGGTACCGGGCGACGAGTGGATCGACCAGGAGCTGCGGGCCGACGGCCGCAGCAACGTGTGGATCTGCGAGGTCGGCGACGCCACGCAATACGGCACCTTCGACGCGTTCGTTCAGCAGGTGACCGCGGCGCCGGTGGTGGTCGCCGGCGACCTCACCACCACCTACGACTCACCAGGGCAGGGCGTGATGCAATTCTCGTGGACCGGCCCGCTGCTGGTGAACGGCGCCGAAGTCCCGATCGGACCCTATCCTCGCTACGACAGTCCGTACGCGACGAAGCAGTACGACGGAACGGATCCGTACCTGATCCGCCGCGGCGGCCTCTCGCTCACGCTCGATCCCGCGACGCTCACCCGCACTGAGTCGGGCGGCTGATCGGCGCTCCGCAGCGCGGAGCGCCGGCCGTTCAGCTCGGAGCGTGTGCGGGTTTCCCTTTTCAGTCGGTTCGGGGACCCTTCCACTCGCCGTCACCCCCGAACCGACTGCTTGGGTAGATCTCGGGTGGGCGCCGAGAGGCGCCCGGCGCGCGCCGCGCGCCGCCTTGGGGGTGGGGCCCCGAAAAAGTCGCACTTTTTTCGGGGCGGGGGGCTGGAACAGCCCCACGGGAGACTCAGTTGACCAATCCCGACGGGCTGGGCGGCGAGCCGTCGTTACCGGGCTCGCCGTCCGGATCGTGCTCGTCGACCAGCGGCGCGATCGGATCCGCCAGCGCCGCGAGGGTCGCGGCGGCTTGCTGCTGGACCTCGGGATCGACATCGCCGCACGCGGCCGCGAGCGCGTTTCGAACGTCGTCGTCGCGCGCACCGAGCCGGCCCAGGATTCGCGCGGCGCTCAAGCGGACCTGGGGCAGCTCGTGACCCAATGCGGTAGCCAACCGTGGAGCGACGGATTCGCTCATCGAGCCCAGTGCGTCCTCGACGGTGCGCACCACCTCGGCATCGGAATCTCCCAGCGAAGGCACGAGCTGCGCCGCCGCCGTCTCCCCTTCGTGGCCGAGCCGTTGGAAGACCGAGGCCGCGTGGCGTCGCGTGGCCACTTGCTCGGCGCGCAGCAGCAGCAGCGCGTTCCCGATCGCGCGCGAGCCCATCCGGCTCAGGGCATGCGCGGCGAAAGTCCGGGTGTCATCACGCTCGGCGGGCGAGGCGATCAGGTCGGCGAGCGGCGACACCGCAGCCGCGCCTTGCGCCCCCATCTGCTCGAGCGCCGCCACCGCGACGTAGCGAAGCTCGGGATCCTCGTCGTGGAGCGCCTGGAT
>CAZYWA010000173.1:0-14210 GCA_964650975.1 uncultured bacterium | reverse complement strand
CGGCCGCTGAGCCCCGAGCAGGCGCGCGCGATCCTCTCCAAGGCGCCGGGTGTGCAGGTCGTCGACGACCCGGGCGCGAAGCTCTATCCGACGGCGCTCGACGCGGCCGGAAACGACGCGGTCTACGTGGGCCGCATCCGCAAGGACCTGGCCTTCGAGAACGGGCTCGCGATGTGGATCGTGTCCGACAACATCCGCAAGGGCGCGGCGCTCAACGCCGTGCAGATCGCCGAGCTCCTGGCGCGCGACTACCTGCACTGAACCTGTATCTGAACTGACCTGGCGCGGAACCGGCACGGATCGCCAGCCGGCCTGGCGGCGGCCGGTTCGGTCACGGCCGCTCGATGCGACATCCGGTGAGCCCGCTCGACGGTGAGCCTCGGGTCCATGCGCCTTCCGACGGCCTCCGGAACCTGCGGATCGATCTCGCATACGACGGCACGGCGTTCCACGGCTGGCAGGCTCAGCCGGGGGTTCGGACGGTCCAGGGCGAGATCGAGAGCGCGCTCGAGCGGGTGCTGGGGGAGCGCGTGCGGGTCGCGGGCGCGAGCCGCACGGACGCCGGCGTCCACGCGAGAGGTCAGGTCGCCAGCGTGACGACACACTCGGTCATCCCCGCTGCCGAGCTGGCGCGCGCGCTCGAGGCGCTCACCGGTGACGATCTCTCGGTGGTCCGGGTTGCCGACATCTCCCCGGCGTTCCATGCGCGGTTCTCGACGATCGCGAAGCACTACCGGTATCGGTTGCGGCGCACGCCTCTCCCGTCGCCCTTCGACCGCGCCTACTCCTGGCACGTGCCGGGGAAGCTGGATCTCGACGCGATGCGCGCGAGCTGCGCGCCGCTCGTGGGCAAGCACGACTTCACCAGTTTCCAGGGCGCGGGATCCGAGGTGGCGAGCGCGGTTCGCGCCCTCACCCGGCTCGAGCTCGTGGCTGGGGACGAGCATCTGGACTTTCACCTCGAAGGAGACGGATTCTTGCGGCACATGGTGAGGAACATCGTCGGCACCCTGGCCGAGGTCGGTCTCGGCCGGCGGTCGCCGGGCTCGGTCTCGGAAACACTCGCGGCGAGGGATCGCGCTGCGGCGGGCCCGACCGCGCCGGCCCGCGGCCTCACGCTGGAGCGGGTGTTCTATCCCGAGATCTTCGAGCACCAGAGGGGAACATGAACGAGCCACTGCCGCCCGACCGGGGCATGCGAGCGACCGACATCCCACGCGATCCCGGCCAGCTCTTCGACGCCGTGCTCCGCAAGTCGATCGAGCTCGGTGCCTCCGACGTCCACGTGACTGCGGGAAATCCCTACCGCGTGCGGATCAACGGCATGATTCGCGCGTTGCAGGGCACGCCTCCGCTGACGCCGGGCGACACGGAGGTGATCGCCCGCCGCATCCTGGTGACTTCGAAGCGCGCCACCTCCGAAGACGCCGACGAGCGAGTGCGCGAGCTGCGCGACTTCGACTGTTCGTACGGGCTCACCGGGGCGGGGCGGTTCCGGGTCAACATGTGCTCGCAACGTGGCTCCGTGGCACTGGTGCTGCGGAGCATCCCGATGCGGATCCCGGGCTTCGACGAGCTGGGTCTCCCGGCGGTGCTGGCGCGCATCGCCGAGGCCGAGCGAGGGATGGTGCTGGTGACGGGCGTCACCGGCAGCGGCAAGAGCACCACGATCGCGGCGATGCTCGATCACATCAACCGCAACCGCAACCTCAAGATCATCACCATCGAGGACCCGATCGAGTACTTGCACAAGGACGCTCGCTGCACGGTGCTGCAGCGCGAGGTGGGTAGCGACACCGAGAGCTTCGCCAAGGCCATGCGCGCGGCTCTGCGCCAGGACCCCGACGTGATCATGGTCGGCGAGATGCGCGATCGCGAGACCGTCGACATCGCCCTCAAGGCCGCCGAAACCGGCCACCTGGTGCTCTCCACGCTGCACACCGCCGACGTGGTCAAGACCATTCAGCGGGTGATCGGTGTGTACGATCTGTCGGAGATGGCGGCTGCGCGGCTGCGACTCGCGGAGAACCTCGAGGCGATCGTCGCGCAGCGGCTCATTCCGCGCACCGACATCCAGGGCCGCCTCCCCGCGGTCGAGGTGATGCGCACCACGCTCGCGATCCGCGAGTCGATCGTGAACCCCGAGAAGACCGACGTGATTCGCGACCTGATCGAGAAGGGCGCCGACCAGTACGGCATGCAGACCTTCGACCGGCACCTGCGCCAGCTGTTGCAGGGCGGGATGATCAGCTTCGAGACCGCCCGCGCGGCGGCCACCAGCCCGGCCGATTTCGAGCGCAACCTGCACTTCACCAAAAACGAGTGACCGAGGGCGGGCTAGGGCCGATGCCAGAGCTGCGCCCGGGGTTGACAACCACGGGCAGGTCGACCAGCCTTGGGTGTTTCCTCGCCGGCCCGGTGTCAGCCGTCACGGGGCTGCTTCGGACACCACGGAAGAGCCGAGCCAATGAAGACGTACAACGCCAAAACCGGAGAAGTCGAGCGCAAGTGGATGGTGCTCGACGCCCAGGATCAGGTTCTCGGGCGAGTCGCCTCCAAGGCGGCCACGCTGCTCATGGGCAAGCACAAGCCCCAGTACACGCCGCACACCGATACTGGCGATTTCGTGGTCGTGCTGAACGCCGCGCAGGTGAAGCTCACCGGCCGCAAGCTCGATCAGAAGACCTACTGGCGGCACACCGGCTACCCGGGCGGCATCAAGTCCCGCACGGCGCGCGAGGTGCTCGCCTCCCGTCCCGAGTGGATGGTGCGCGAAGCGGTGCGCGGCATGCTGCCCAAGAACGTGCTGGGACGCCGCTTGATCACCAAGCTCAAGGTGTATTCCGACGGGAGCCATCCGCATTCGGCCCAGAAGCCGGCCGCGGTGACACTGGGCTGAGGCACCTTCATCCCGGAGCGCTCCTTGCCGCAGCAAACGACGTCGCCGACCGAACGATCACGAGAGGTGGATGGTGAGTACTGAAACGAAGGCAGCGGACACCCCAGCAGCGGCGCCGGCGACGGGCCGCCGCATCGTGTCGCGCAGCAAGGACGCGTCGCGCTTCCGGCTCTACGCGACCGGCAAGCGCAAGACCTCGGTGGCGCGCGTTTGGCTGACCCCCGGCGACGGCACCATCAAGGTGAACCGCCGCGCCTTCGAGGAATACTTCCCCCTCGAGCCGCGCCGGCTCGCGGTGCTGAAGCCCCTCGAGCTCGCGAATCAGCGGAACGCGCTCAACGTGAACGCCACGGTCGCCGGTGGCGGTCCGACCGGACAAGCCGAAGCGATCCGTCACGGAATCGCGAAGGCGCTGCTCGAGCTGGATCCGGAGGTTCGCCCCACGCTCAAGCGCGAAGGGCTGATCCGCCGCGATGCGCGCATCAAGGAGCGCAAGAAGTACGGTCAGCGCGCGGCACGCGCCCGGTTCCAGTTCTCCAAGCGTTGAGCCACGTGCCGCGGGCCGCGAGCCCGTAGGCACGAATCGGGCGCGGCCCTCACGGGTCCGCGCCCGTTCTGCTCCTGGCGGGTCGGGAGGAAATCGATGGAGTCGAACGACAAGGTGGGCGTCGCGATCGCGGGGATCCCCGGATACACCGCGATCGAGCTGGTGCGCATCCTGGTGCGCCACCCCCGGGTCGAGGTCCGCCACCTCGGTGGCCGGTCGCGCGCCGGCGAGCCCCTCGAGAGTGGCGCGCCGTCGCTCGCTCGGATCCTCCCTGGCATCGTCGAGGTCGTCGACCCCGAGCGGATCGCCGCGAGCTGCCAGGTAGCGTTCCTGGCTCTCCCCCACGGCGCCTCGGCCGAGGTCGCGGCACCGCTTCTCGATCGCGGCGTGCGCGTCATCGACCTGAGCGCCGACTTCCGGCTCGACGATCTAGAGGTCCACCGCACCTGGTACGGCGAGCACCAGGCGCCGCAGCTCTTCGGCCAAGCCGTCTATGCGATGCCGGAGATCGCGCGCGAACGGATCCGCGGCGCGCGGTTCCTGGCGTCGCCGGGCTGCTACCCGACCGCCGCGACGCTGTCGCTGGCTCCGCTCGTCGCCTCGGGCTGGATCGACACGGCGGATCTCATCGTCGATTCGAAGTCGGGTGCGTCGGGCGCCGGTCGAAGCGCCAACGTCGCGAATCTCGTCGCCGAGACCGGCGAGGCGATCCACGCCTACAACGTGACGCGCCACCGCCACACCCCCGAGATCGAGATGGCGCTCGGCAGCCTCACGTCGTCATCGGTGCGGGTGACGTTCACTCCACATCTGGTGCCGATGAGCCGAGGAATCCTGTCGACGGCGTACGCGCGCCCGGTCCCGCGGCGCGGTGCCGCCGAGGTGCAGGAGCTCTACGAGCGCTTCTACGCGGACGAGCCGTTCGTGCGGGTGCTGCCGCCCGACCGCCTGCCCGACACCGCGCACGTCCGCGGCTCGAACTTCATCGACGTGGCGGTGCGTGTGGACGAGCGCGCCGGCGGGCGAATCATTGCGATCGCCGCCATCGACAACCTGGTGAAGGGCGCTTCCGGCCAGGCCGTGCAAGCGATGAATCTGGCCCTCGGCTTCCCCGAGACCGAGGGGCTCGATCTGGTGCCGATGTTCCCGTGACGCTGCCAGCAGTTGAATCCAGAGCTGGCTGGCTGCGTGCTACGAGGCGGAGGTTCCGAGGGGCCGGACTTCGATCGTCGCCCCCGTCTCGACGTCTTTCTCGGAAATCGTGAGGGCGATCGATCCGGAGGGTGCGACGCTCAGCGCCCAGGCCTGCGCCCGGACCGGCAAGGTCTCGGCCGCGCCGTAGGGCGTGCGAAGCGTGAACGCGCCGTCCTCGCCGACCACGGACGATCGCTCGTCCGTCCAGGTGCGCCCGAGATTCGACCGGAGAGTGGTGGAGAGCGTCACGTGGGCGCCCGGCTGGAAGCCGCTCCCGTGAAGCGTCGCGCCGGCCACGCGCTCGAAGATCTTGGTGGGCGCCACCACCCTCCCGGCGAGCCCGACGCCCATGCCGAGTGCCTCGTAGACGAGCCGAAAGTGCTCGAGTGGTGGGGCGGCGGCGGAGTCGATCGTGTTGCCGTCGGCGAAGAAGAGACGCGAGTAGACGAGCCCGAAGAAGGACGGCTGGACGGTCAGCTGGCGAGCGGCATCGGCGCGGAAATAGGGGGCGATCGAGCCGGTGAGCGCTTCCTGCATCGTCGCGATGTCCGCGATCAGATCGTCCGTCAGGACGTATCGCGCTTGGCGGCGTTCCAGGATCGATACCGCTTCGTCCTCCGATTTCGACAGGAAGAACTCGACCGAGTCGTCGAAGCCGTAGCCGTTGTTGTTCGCGACCACGGGTCGCCGGCTCAAGTATTCGGTGTAGTTTCCCAGGTCCCAGAACGTCATGACACCGTAGGCGGGCTTGGCATCGTCGTCGGTGAAGCCGCCGGGATCGGGGCTCAGGTCGCGCAACGCCAGCAGCGCCGCGCGGTCGGTCTCGGGCAGGTCGGTGTAGCCACGGTTGAACTGCGACAGATAGCGAAAACCCGGCCAGAGCAGCAGCACGGCGATCGTGCCGGCGACCGCGGCGCCAAGGCTCGCCGGCCAGCGCAACGCCTCGCCGGCGCGCAGCAGCTCGTTCAGCACGTCGGCCAGGAAGAACGCGGCGAGCGGCGCGGCCAGGTACACGTACTTGACCTGCGAGAGTGCCATTCCCGCCGAGGCGATGCTCCAGGCGAGGACCAGCCAGCGCGTCTCCCGCGCCGCGCCGTGCCGGCGCAACAGAAACCAGGCGAGCACCAGCGGCCCCAGGAAGAGGATCGGCCCGACGTACTCGAGCGCCCAGTGCGGATCGAAGAATCCCTTGGGATAGAGCAGCGGCGTGTATTCCTGGATGCTCTTGAGCCACACCGCGTTGTAGCTCAGCAGGTGGTGCGAGCTGTCGCTCGACGCGACCTCGTGGGTGGTCTTGTTGATGTGGTGGAGCGCATTGACGGTGGTGGAGATCGTGCCGCCCAGCTTGGTGGGCGCCAGAGCCGCCACGAGCAGCGCCAGGATCGCGAGGTGCGGCGCGAATCCGCGCACGGCCGCGCGCGCTCCGGAGCGAACGCCCACCAGGCAAGCCGTGCCGATCACGAACAGTCCCGCGGCCATGACGCTGAAGTGCGCCTGGAACCACGAGAACGAGACGTAGGTGTTCTCTGCCTCCATGCCATGCAGCAGATAGGCCGTGGAGGCCGCGAGCAGCACCGCCTGGAGCACGAAGAACGCCGCGAAGTCGTGTGCAGCGGGCTCGATCGGGGCTGCCGTGCGGCGGACTCGCCCGAGCAGCACCAGTGCGCCGAACGCCCCCACCACGGTCAGGAACAGCAGCGATCCCATCCACACCAGCACCGCGGCCGTCGCCGCCAGGCTCGCCGCGACGCGCGGCCACCACACGCGCCGGGCCGAGAGGGCACGCGCGGCCGGGTCGAGAGAGGAGAGCCCGGCGAGCGAGGCGTAGAGCGCCGACGAGAGCAGGATCTCCGTCACGTGCTGGTCGGGGCGGCCCACCGCCGAGTAGAGAACGTGCGCCGGCTGGATCGCCATGAGCGCCGCGGCCATGAGCCCGGCGCGCCTGCCGAGGAGGCGTCTTCCCAGCACGTAGAGCGGCAGCACCGCGAGCGCGCCCAGCACCGGCGGAGCGAGGGCGCCGACCAGCTCCACGAGGTGCGTGCTCGGGTGCGAGCCGCCGATCAGCAGGATCACGGCGGCGATCGCGGCGTCGTGAAGGGGCGGCCACATCGTGACGCCGCCCATGGGGTGGTTCTCGAAGGGGTCGCGGATCGGCACGCGCGGGAAGTGGTCGAGGCACATCCACACGCGGCGCATGTGGTAGTAGGAGTCGGAGTCGTAAAAGCGCACTCCGTCGGGGAGCAGCACCTGGCGGGCTGGCATCAGCCGGAACGCCAGCGCCAGCACCATCAACAGCGCCAGAAAGAGCGCGGGGCTCTGCTCGCGCGAGCCGGGCGGTTCCGGGGCCGCGAGCGCGCCGGGTGACGGCGCGCTCGGTCCGTTGCTCACGAACGCGCTCGACGACGCGATCGAGCGCGTGGTCTCAACGCTGGATTCCCCAGCCGCCTTCTTCGAGACAGAGGCTCAGGTAGCGCTCGCCGGAGTCGGGGATGAACGTGAGGATCGTTTTGCCGTGAAGCTCCGGCCGTGCCGCGACCTGCAGAGCGGCCCACACGTTGGCACCGCCACTGATGCCGCCCAGGATGCCTTCTTCCCGGGCGAGGCGCGCCGTCATCGCGTAGGCGTCCTCGTCGCCCACGGTCACGATCTCGTCGATGATGGTGCGGTCGAGCACCTCCGGGACGAAACCGGCTCCGATTCCCTGGATGCCGTGCGGTCCCGCGCGGCCGCCGGAGAGCACCGGTGAGTCGGCCGGCTCGACGGCGATGGCGCGAAAGCCCGGGCGACGCTGCTTGAGCACCTGGCTCACGCCGGTGATCGTTCCGCCGGTGCCGACTCCGGTCACCAGCACGTCGACGTTGCCGTCGGTGTCGCTCCAGATTTCCTCGGCGGTGGTCGAGCGGTGGATCGCCGGGTTGGCTGCGTTCTGGAACTGCTGTGGGATGAAGGAGCCGGGAATCTGGTCGGCGAGCTGGCGGGCCTTGCTGATCGCGCCGCGCATCCCGTCGATGCCGGGAGTCAGCACCAGATCGGCGCCGAACCGCGCCAGCAACGTGCGCCGCTCGACGCTCAGGTTGTCCGGCATCGTCAGGATCAGCCGGTAACCGCGGGCCGCGCACACGAACGCGAGCGCGATCCCGGTGTTGCCGCTGGTGGGCTCGATGATCGTGGTGCGGCCGCGCTCGATGCGGCCCTCGCGCTCGGCCGCGTCGATCATGTTGACGCCGATGCGGTCCTTCACGCTCCCCAACGGGTTGAAGAACTCGAGCTTGGCCAGAACCGCGGCACCCAAGCCCTGGGTGACCCGCTGGAGCCGCACCAGAGGGGTGCGGCCGATGGTGGCGGTGATGTCGTCGAAGATGCGCGCCATGGCGCCGGGGGGAGAGCCGCGATCCGATCGAACGTCGCGCGCGCTCAAGAATACCCGTCCGCCGCTCAAAAGGCACTCGTTTCCGGCCGCGTTACGCTCGTGTTGCACTTGACGTGGCCGCTGCCCCACGGTTACCCCATGCTCGCGCCCGTGTGCCGTCGCTGGTCGCGCGGGAGTTCATCCATTCACAGGAGTGACCTGTCATGCCCGTCACCGTGCGAATCCCGACCCCTCTCCGCAAGTTCACCGCGGGCCAGGAGGCGGTCGCCATCGACGCCGCCAACGTGCGCTCGCTGCTCGACGCCCTGGAGGCGGCTCATCCCGGCATCCGCGAGCGGCTTTGCGATCCCGAAGGCAAGGTCCGCCGGTTCGTGAACATCTTCGTCAACGGCGAGGACATCCGTTTCGCGTCGAGCCTCGACACGTCGCTCGCGAGCGGCGACGACGTCTCGATCGTGCCGGCCATCGCGGGTGGGGTCTGAGGCCGCCGGTCGCCCGCCGGCCGCAGTGACGACGGCGCCGTGACCTCGCGTATGACCCGTAGGGCCGCCCCGCCCGGGACCGCTCGCGTCGCGGCGACCGCGTCGCGCCGCGGCGCCGAGATTCCGCGGGCCGAGCGGCCTTCGCCGCTGCACTTGGTCGGCAACACCCCGCTGCTTCGGCTCGCACGGCTCGCCGAGCTGCCGCCGGGCGTCGAGCTCTACGCCAAGGCGGAGTGGCACAACCCCGGCGGTTCGGTGAAAGACCGGCCCGCGCTCCGGATGATCGAGGAAGCGGAGCGATTGGGAGCCTTGACGCCGGACAGGGTGATCCTCGACGCGACGTCGGGGAACACCGGCATCGCGTACGCGATGATCGCGGCGGTGAAGGGCTACCGGATCGAGCTGTGCGTGCCGGAGAACTGCAGCGACGAGCGCAAGAAGATCCTGGCCGCGTATGGAGCGGTCGTGCACTACACGAGCGGCCTCGAAGGATCGGATGGCGCGATCCGCGAGGCGAAGCGCCGGCTGGCAGCGGATCCGGAGCGCTACTTCCTGCCCGATCAGTACAACAACCCGGCCAACTGGTGGGCGCACCGCGACACCACGGGTCCCGAGATCGTGGAGCAAACCGGCGGCCGCGTGACGCACTTCGTGGCCACGCTAGGCACCAGCGGGACCGTGATGGGCGTGGGCCGGTACCTCAAGTCCGTCGACCCCTCGATCCAGGTGTGGGCGCTCGAGCCGGAGCCCTTCCACGGCATCGAGGGCCTCAAGAACATGGACGTCGCGATCGTGCCCGGGATCTACGAGCCCTCGCTCCTCGACGGCAAACTCACGGTCGAGACCGAGGACTCGTACCGGGCGGTGCGCAGGCTGGCGCGCGTCGAGGGGCTGATCGTCGGTCAGTCGTCGGGAGCGGCGCTGATCGGATCGCTGGAGCTCGCGCGCCGCATCGAGACCGGTGTGATCGTCACGATCTTCCCGGACGGGGGCGAGAAGTACCTCACGACGCCGGTGTGGGACCTCGAGGAATGAGCGGTGAGATCGCCGGCCGGCTGGCGCTCACCGCGTCGCAGGTGGAAGCGATGTTCGCCCACGCTCGCGCCGAGTATCCGCACGAGTGCTGCGGTCTGCTGCTCGGTCCCGAGGTCGAGCAGGCGAGCGTGAGCGAGGTGGTCGCGGTCCCCAACATCCAGGACCGCCTCCACGCCGAGGACCCCGCGCAGTATCCGCGCGATGCGCGCACGGCCTACGCGATGGATCCGGGAGCTCAAGTGCGAGCGCTGCGCGACGGGGAAGCACGCGGGTTGGCGCTACGCGGCTTCTACCACTCTCATCCGGACCACGGCGTCTACTTCTCCGAGGAGGACCGGCGTCTCGCCGCGCCGTGGGGAGAGCCGCTCTTCGAGGGAATCGCCTACGTGGTGCTTTCGGTGAGTGGCGATGGCGTGGCGGGTGCCAGCCAGTTCGTTTGGGATCCGCGAGGCTCCGACTACGTCGAGATCACCATCCCGGCGCCGGAAGCGGGGAACCGCTGACGTGTCCGAGATCGAGCGCACCCTGACTGCCGTCGAGGGGGAGCCGGAGGTGCGGCTCGACCTGCGTGGCAAGACCGACCCGCACGCGCTGATCGCGGTCCGCGACGCGTTGCGCGGGCTCTGCACCGGCGCATTGCTCGAAGTCCTGGCCGACGACAGAACCTCGGTCGACGACACGATCCCCGGCTACTGCGAGAAGCGACGCTATCCGTACCAGATCGAGCGGGCCGGAACGTCGGGCACCGCGACGATCCGGATCCGCAAGCCGAGCTGAGTTTTCCACGAGGGTCTGTTCCAGACCCTCGCCCCGTCCGGAGTGAATCCGGCCGGGGCCCCACGCCCAAGTCGGCTCGCTGCCCCGCTCGCCGGCGCGCCTCATGGCGCGCTGGCAAATTCGGGCTCACCACGCCGGGGAGCCCGGTGCGCGTAGCGCGGGGGATCGTCCCTCGCAGGTTCCCCGTCGATCGATTCCCTCACGCTTTCTGAGAGGGTGTAGACGAAAGAAATTCAGCCGCATGGATGAGCGGCATACCTGGCGGGAAACTGCTCGAGCGTCTGCGCCTGGTTGCCTATGGGCTGCGGTCCCTCGCAGCCGCAGACGTGCATTTTGGTTCAGACGCTGCGGACGCGAGGGACCGCGTCCCTCCAAACAGCAGGTAATCGCTTCGGAGGAAGCGCTCCGGGCAATGATCCGATTTTGTCCACACCTTCTGAGGGGCGCGATCCGCGCGCTCGGCGTGCAAGACGTTACGCGTCACCCGCAAGCTTCGCGGAGCGTGCGAGTGATGACGACCTCGCGGCGTTCTCTCGCTTCCTCGGGAAGCTCGGTGTTGGCACCTTGTCGAAGCGCCGCCAGCCGGCACAGGCTGCGATCGACCCGTGCCAGCAGATCCCCTTGCACGACGCTGCGCGCGCTCGCGAGCGTGTAGAGCGCATCCTCGATCGACGGCGCCAGACCGGCCTCCCGGCCCTCCACCTGAGACCAGGCGCGCGCGTCGTCGAGCAGCAGCAGGCTCGCGGTCCGGAGCGGCTCGGGGCGGCTCTCGACGAGCGCCGTGAACGCGGGAGCGGCTTTGCCGTCGGCCGCGACCGCGACGAAGCGGACCGCGCCGTCGAGGAGCCGCGGGTCGTCGATGCGCTGGGTGATGTCGATGGCCGCCGCCAGCCGCGCCGGATCGGGTGACCACGCCAGGGCCTTGATCGCCGAGAGCCGCACGTTGCGGTCGTCTCCCTCGTCCCCGGCCACGCGTAGGAGGAGCTCGGTGGCCTTGGCTCCGCTCGAATCCGCGAGCCCGACCGCCAGGTCCTTGCGCAGGAAGAGATCGCCGGCCGGGTCGCCGACCACCTTGAGGATCTGGTCGAGCGCGTCGCTCTGGCCGAGACGCGCTAGCGCGATGAGGGCTTGCTTGTGGTCCTCCGCGCGCAACAGCGGAGCGAGCCGCGGGTCCGTGTAGGCGATCTCGCCGTTCACGGCCCTCTGCAAGAAGGGAATGGCTCGCGCGTCGCCGATCGTTGCCAGCGCTCGATAAGCCTGATCGGCGCCGGTGGTCGGCGCGCGCTCGATGAAGCGCGTGAGATCCCCGACGGCGGAGGATGCGCGAAGCTCGCCGAGGCGGTGCGCGGCGAGCGCGCCACGCTCGTCGGGAGACCAGCGCAGCGCGATCCGCTCCCGGACGATCTGGGCTGGCGGCGACGAGCTTTTCGCCGCCCACCCGGCCGCGATCGCCGTGGCGGCCAGCAGGGCCACCACGGCGGGCGCGAGCGCCCGCCGCCGCCGGCGGCGGGCAGCGGTGGCCACCGGCGGCGATGCGGAGGCGGACCCGGATCCGGTCACGCAGCCAGCTTGGGAGAGGCGAACTGATCCGGATGCTTCAGGTATTCGAGGGCCCGATCGAGCTGGTGATCGACCTTGTCCTTCTCTTTCTCTTTATCGGCGCTGTCCGCCTTATCCGGCGCCTTGGCCGGGGGCTTCGCGGCGCCGCCGTCGGGAGGCGTCTCGGTGTCGTCGTCTCCCGGCTCGGCGCCGTCGTCGTCTCCGCTCGGCTGGGGAGGAGTCACCTTTTTCTGCGCGTGCGGCTTCGCCGGAGCCTTGCGGCCGCGGCCCGCACCGTTCACCAGATGCCCGGTCAGGTCCTCCTCGCGAATCGCCTGCTCGGAGTCGTCGCTGCCGATGGTGCCGTCCGCGCGCACCACCACGTCCGGCTCGATGCCGTGTCCCTGGATCGAGCGGCCGCTCGGCGTGTAGTAGAGCGCGGTGGTGAGCCTGAGTCCCGATTGATCCGGCAGCTCGACCAGGGTCTGCACCGAGCCTTTGCCGAACGAACGGACGCCCATGATGGTGGCGCGACGATGATCCTGCAGCGCGCCGGCCACGATCTCGCTGGCGCTGGCGCTTCCCTCGTTGACCAGCACCACCATCGGGAACTCGGTGCGCGATCCGTCGCCTTCCGCCTGGAAGCGCGGCTGCTGCTCCTGCATCCGGCCCGCCGTGTACACGATCAGATCGTCCTTGTGCAGGAACTTGTCCGACACGTCCACGGCCTGATCGAGCAAGCCGCCCGGGTTGTTTCGCAGATCGAGCACCAGGCCCGAGATGTGTCCGGCCTTGTCGAGGTTGGTGATGGCCTCGTCGAGTTCGTCCTTGGTCGAGCCCAGGAACTGGCTGATCCGCACGTAGGCGTAACCGGGCTCGAGCACCTTGGAGCGGACGCTCTTGATGTGGATCACGGCCCGCTTGAGGGTGAAATCCTTGGGCTCGGTGAAGCCGTCCCGGAAGATGCTGATCGTCACCTCCGAACCGGGCTTGCCGCGCATGCGCTTCACCGCTTCGTTGAGGTTCATGCGCTTGGTGGACTCACCGTTGATCTTGACGATCTGGTCGCCCGACTGGATGCCCGCCTGCGCGGCCGGGGTCTCGTCGATCGGAGACACGATCGTGAGCACGCCGTCCTTCTGCGTGATCTCGATTCCGAGGCCGCCGAACTCGCCCTTCACCTCGGTGTTCATCTCCTTGTAGACGTCGGGCGGCATGAAGCTCGAATGTGGATCCAGCGTCTGCAGCATGCCGTTGATGGCGCCGTAGAGGAGCTGCTCCGGGTCGACCTCTTCCACGTACTGGCGCTGCACCAGCTCCAGCACCTTGGTGAAGACCTTGAGCTTGTCGTAGGTGTCCTCGGCGTGCGCGGTGCCGCGCAGGTTGAGGCCGATCGTGAGCACGCCGGCGAGCGCGGCGCCCGCGCCCGCGGCCAGCACCCATCTGGAGGCTCCTCGCTTCATGTCCTTCCTCGATTCTCGTTCGTTCGCGTGGCCCAATCCGGCCCCGCGTCAGATTATCCGGTGGATCGGTGTTTCACTCGCCCAGGTCGAGCGCGTCGGCGACCAGGTCGGTCACGCAGTCGTCGATTTCGCCGGCGTTCGCGACGCCGCGCGAGTCCTCGCCCAGCACGAAGACGGTGGTGGGCGGAGCGGCCGGGCGGGTGTCGCCCGTGTAGAGGCCGGACCGCAGGTGGCGCACCATGACGGCGTGCTGCTCGTCCATCAGCCGCTGGATCGTGGCGCGCGGATCGGCGACCTCGTGGCGGTCCGTGAGGGCCGCGTAGCTAGTCTTCTTGGAGGCGATGATCGTGCCTCCGATGTAGATGTGGGTCGTGACCAGCCGCCCGGGCATCCCGCTGTCTTCGGTCTGGACGTGATAGTCCCGGCCGCCGAAGCGAACGTTCTGGTTGGTGCCCGGAATCATCGTCGATGTCGGTGCTCGGGATCGGCCCTGTCGTGTAGCACGCGAATTCCTGGCCCTTCAAGAAACCCGGCTGCGGCGGGCGAGCTCCGGCGAGTCCGCGCGCGGCGCGAGCTCGATGGGCTCGATCTCCAGGATGGGCTCGCCCAGGAGCCTGGTGCCGACGTGCACGAAGCTCCGCGGGTCGTCGGTGACCAGAAAGCGGGTGGGTTGCGTGGGCGGCACGCGCCGCGCGAGCCGTTCGCCGCGCAGCCGCTGGGACACCTCGCGCGCCGTCTCCTCGGCGGAATCGACCAGCTGCACGTCGGGGCCGATCGCGGCCGCGATCGCGCCCTTGAGCAGCGGGTAGTGCGTGCATCCGAGGATCAGCGTGTCCACGCGCGCCGCGCGCAAGTCGGCCAGGTAGTGCTCGCAGACTCGCCGCGCGACGTCCGTTTCCTCCCA
>CAZYWA010000172.1:0-14233 GCA_964650975.1 uncultured bacterium | reverse complement strand
AGCGCAACGCGCGCGCGACCAGCACTCACGGCAAGTTCCCGACCGTGAGCTTCGACAAGGATCTGACGCCCATCGAGTCGCGCATCGCGGCGATCCGTGAGTCCGAGGCGGCGCGCAACGTGACCTGGAACGAGGACTACCGGAGCAAGTTCGGGGACTCGCTGATGCGCGTTCGCGGCACCGAGTCGATGGCTTACCAGGACGCGGTGCGCGCCCACCGCGCTGGCGACGTGCGCACCGCCAAGCAGAACTACCTCGCGGTGCTGAACGCCGAGCCCAACAACTACAAGGCGCTGTTCAATCTCGGCGTGCTGGATCTCGAGACCGAGAGCTACGACGAGGCCGTCACCCGGCTCGAGCGCGCGTTCGATCTGGGGCTCTCGATCGACGAGCTCGACGGCTGGCTGCGCGACTTCGTGCCCGATCCGGAACCGCTGATCGCCGCTTATCACGAGACCAACCAGACCGCGAAGATCGCGGACGTCCGCGCCCGCTATGCGCGTCGCAAGTCGCAGGTCGACGCCAAGACGGCCACCCGCAAGGCCGAGGAAGCGGCGGCGCTCAAGGCAGCGACCACCAACGCTCCGCCGGCTCCCGAGCCCGCGGCTCCTGCGCCCACCGCCAGCGCCGAGGACGCGTGCAAGAGCAAGCCGTTCGCGGGCAAGGTGGCGTTCGTGAAGCCGGGGCTCGACGGCAACGGGGTCAAGGAGATCATCTGCGCGCCCGACAACATCCGCATGAAGGGCGACGCCGAGTACTGGTACTACCCGAGCGGCACCGTCATCTTCATCAACGGCAAGGTGGACCGGACCAGCGCCGAGCAGGTGGCGCCCTAGTCTCTCGGGATCCTCGAGCCTCGAGCCCGGGTCAGCTTCCGTGCGCCGGGGCCGGATACTCGAGGGGCGGTCAGTCCGCCGCCCGGGGATCGGCGTGTGGCCCTACCGAGCTCGACGGGGCGGGTTCGGGCCAGGTGACGATCCATTCGGAATTGCGGAGATAGTGCGGTCCGCGGCGGGCTTCGAGCTCGAGGGCGTCGGGGTCGTGCTCGATCGACCGGACTCGCGCGCGCAACGTGGCGTTCTCGAGGGCCAGGTCGGCGTTACGCTGCTCGAGCTGCTTGACGTTGGCCCGTAGCCGAGTGAGCGCCGGTAAGCCACCCTCGTCGCTCAGGACGCCGACGAGCAGCGCGAGCGAGCCGAGTCCAGCGGTGGCCCAGGGCGCCCAGCGGGCCACACGGCGGCGGCGCGACGGAGCGCGTGGAGTCTCGGATGACCGGTTGCCGAGCCAGAGAATCATGAGCGTGCGCGATTGGGTATCACGCCGCGCCGGCGGCGTACAGCGGGCGGTGCTCCTCGGGTCCGTCGTGGCGCTCTGGGTTTGCACGCCGGCGCGCGCGCGCGTGGGAAACGTCGTCTTCATCACGTTCAACACCTGGAACGTGAACGAGCCTTTCCAGTCGCGGATCGACAACGCGATCGAGCAGCTGCGCACCGAGAGCCCGGACGTGCTGGGCCTGGAAGAGATCTACCTGGAGGGTGACGGCGTCGCGTTCCGCACCGACGAGCGAATCGCCAGCGCGCTGCACCTGGATCGCGTGTCGCACGCCGCGGCGACGGTGCCGCTCGGCTCCGGGACCGCCACCGAGGGACTCTCCCTCTTGAGCCGCTATCCGATCGTGTCGTCCACGTTCCTGCAACTGCCGTCGCCGAACGGCGGCAACGGCCGCATCGTGCTCCAGGGAACGATCTCGACTCCGTTCGGCCTGATCGACTGTTACGTGACCCACCTCTCGACCAACTCGAACGAGCGCGACCAGCAAGCGCAAGCGGCGTTCGCGTTCATCCAGTCGATCCCGCACGTGCAGCCCCCGGTCTTGATCGGCGACTTCAACGCGGTGCCCGAATCACTGGCGCTGCTCTTCCTGACCGGAGGAATCTCGGTCAACGCCCAGCGCGGCAATCTGACCGAGGTGTGGTCGGCGCTCTACCCGGGCGACCCCGGACCCACCTTCGCCACCGCCAACGCTCACGGCGAGCCGCTCGACCGGCGCCTCGATCACGTGCTGGTGGGGGTGGGCAGCGCCGCCGAGCCCGAGGGCGGCCGCTTCGTGGAGGCACACCGGGTGCTCGATCAAGCCGACCCGAACGGCGTCTTCCCGTCGGACCACCTGGGCGTGTCGGCCACCCTCCGGTTCGACGGCGAGCCACCCCCGGCGGCCCACGGCGGCGGGGGCTGCGCGGTCGGACGCGCGCCGGCCGACGTCCGCGCCGCCGGGTTGCTGTTCACCGCCTGCGCGGGCGCGGTGCTCCTGCGACGCGCCTTGCGACGCCGAGATCGCGTAGTGTAAAGAGGGCGAGCGTACAGTCGGTTTCCTCGAACGCTGCCGGACGGGCGAACCCATGACGTCACCTCCCACGATCCTCGTCGTCGACGACAACCGCGCCGTCCTCGCCGCGCTCAAATCGGCGCTCGAGGAGGCGAGCTTCAAGGTGCTGACGGCCGACGACGGCGACCGTGCCGTCGGCCTGATCGTGAAGCAGAAGCCCGATCTCATCATCTCCGATATCCAGATGCCCAACCTGGACGGTTTCTTTCTCTGCCAGATCGTGCGTTCGCGGCCGGAGACACGCTCGATCCCGTTCATCTTCCTGACGGCGCTCGACGCTCCACCCAAGCGCGCGCACGGATTCAAGATCGGCGCGGACGACTTCATCCCCAAGCCCTTCGACAAGGACGAAGTGGTGATGCGGGTGAAGAACGTCCTCAAGAAGGCCACCCAGCCTGGGGAGCCCGCGGCCGTTCCCGCCGCGGCGCCAGCGGCCCCGCGAACCGAGACCGTGCGCGGGACCGTTCAGGAGTTTCCCCTATCGGATCTCCTGCAGATGGTGAACCTGAACCAGAAGAGCGGGCGCATCCACCTGGAGAGCGCGGGCAGCGCCGAGAAGGGCACGATCGAGGTGGCTCACGGCCTGGTGCTCTCGGCGGCGGCGGGAAGACAGATCGGCCTCAAGGGTTTCTGCAGGCTCTTCACCTGGCGCGACGCCACGTTCCGCGTCGAATACGACAAGGAGCCGCCCTCGGCGGCCTCGACCCACGGCGACCTCGGCCCCATCGAGGAGCTGACCATGACCGCGCTCTTCCAGCGGATCGAGTTCGACGGGCTCGCCGCGCGCCTCGGCGGGCTCGATCAGGAGCTCGAAGAGGACCCGGAGCACGAGGTTCCGGAGAGCGAGATCGACGCGAACGGGAAGTACCTGCTGCTGCTCGTCGGGCGCCACCACGGTCTCAAGGCGGTGATCGACGAGTCGGGCCTCACCGATCTCAACACGCTGGGCTCGGTGTCCCAGCTGCTCGCGATGGGCGTGCTGCGCAAGATGGACGTCAAAACATGAAGCGTCGCATGCCGACGTTGCACAAGAGCCCGACGATCAGGAACGTGGTGGTCAAGAACGTCCCGCCGTAGCTCAGGAACGGCAGCGGCACGCCGACCACGGGCAAGGCGCCCGTGACCATGTTCACGTTCACCACCACGTGCCAGAACAAGATCGACGTGAGCCCGACCGCGAGGAAGGTGCCGAAGCGATCCTTGGCGCGCTGCCCGATGGTGAGCCCGCGTAGCAAGAGCCCCACGTAGAGCCCCAGCACGGTCGCGCAGCCCACCCAGCCCTGCTCCTCGGCCAGCACCGAGAAGATGAAGTCGGTGTGATGCTCGGGGAGGAAGCGCAGCGTCCCCTGGGTGCCTTGCAGGAACCCCTTGCCGCTCACCTGTCCCGAGCCCACCGCGATCTTCGACTGGATGATGTGGTAGCCGGTGTGCTTGGGATCGCGCTCCGGATCGAGGAAGGTCCGGACGCGATCCTTCTGGTAATCCTTGAGCACGTAGTTCCACGCCACCGGTAACGCCAGCGCTCCGGCGATCGCCAGGATCGCCAGCGACTGCCAGCGGATCCCCACGCAAAAGAGCACGCTCATCCCCACGAACGTGATCAGGATCGCGGTGCCCAGGTCGGGCTGGGTGGCGACCAGCACCACCGGCACGCCGACGATCGCGAACGGCACGATCAGCTCGCGCAGGTAGAACCCGCGCTCGTCCTCGGGCTCGCGCTTCGCGAAGTAGCGCGCCAGCGCGAACACCACCAGCATCTTCATCGACTCGGACGGCTGGAACGCGATGGGCCCGAAGTCGAGCCAGCGGGTGGCGCCGCTGCGCGTTTCCCCGATCACGTGGACCGCCAGGAGCAGCACGATCCCGGCGCCGTAGAGGATGAACGCGTAGGTCTCGACGTGGCGGTAGTCGATCACGGTCGCGACGCACATCACGGTGAGCGAGAGGCCGAAGAACAGGATCTGCTTGCGGACGATCGACGGCATTCCGGACCACAACGCACCGAACGTCCACTGATCGCGCGGCCCCTCGTAGGTGGCGCTGAAGAGCACCGAGAGGCCCACCGCCGCGAGCGCCAGCGCGAACGCGATCAGGGCCCAGTCGATCTTGGTCAGCCAGCGGTAGCGAGCCATCGTCAGTCGACCTTTCCGTCCGGCTGGGCGAGCACCACCATCGAGCGCGGCTGACCGCCCACCGGGTCGATCGCCGCATGCTGGCCGCGGCGAACGGGCCGCGGCGGGGTCGCCGGGGCAGTCACCGGTCCTCGAGGGGTCCGAACCGGCGCGTGCTCGATGGGATGAGCGGCTGCGCGCGCTGCTTCCGCGCCCGCCTGGGGAGGCGCAGGGGCCGTGCCGCCGGCGGCGCCCGTCGCGGCATTCTCCGCGATCTGCACCAGCGGACGATCGTGAAGCGGAGTCACCCGAGGGACCGGGACCGTGTCGGGCTCGCGCCGCGACTCCAGGTACGCCTCGATGACCGCCTTCGCCACCGGCGCCGCCGCCGCGCCGCCGTGTCCACCGTGCTCGACCAGCACCGCCACCGCGATCTCCGGATGGTCGGCCGGCGCGTAGCACACGAACCAGGCATGGTCGCGGTACTGCTTGTCGACCTTGTCCTCGTTTTCGCCGGGCCGCATGCCACGGACCTGCGCGGTGCCGGTCTTCCCCGCCACCGGCACGCCGGGAATGCGCGCTTTCTCACCGGTTCCGTGCGGCTCCGAGACCACGCCCAGCAACCCCGACTGCACCGCCTGGAGATACTGCGGGTGCGCCTCGAAGCGACTCTCGACGACCGGCTCGAACTGGCGATCGATCCGGCCGTCGAAGCTCTGCAGATAGCGGACGAAGTGCGGCTGGTAGCGCGTACCTCCGTTGGCGATCACGGAAGCCATCACCGCTTGCTGGAGCGGCGTCACCGTGACGTAGCCCTGCCCGATCGCCACGCTCAAGGTCTCGCCCGGATACCAGTCGCTCTTGAACCGCGCGCGCTTCCACGCGGACGAAGGGATCAACCCGGGGCTCTCGAGCGGCCGCCCGCCGCGCGTCTGGATCTCGATACCGGTGGGAAAGCCGAGCCCGAACGCGTTGGCCCACTTGGCGATCCGGTCCACGCCCAGCTCGATGCCGGCTTCGTAGAAATAGGTGTCGCAGGATTCGACCAGCGCGCGGTGCAAGCTCACGGTGCCGTGACCGCCGTGGCGCCAGCAGCGGAAGAATCGCCCGCCGAAGTTGAGGCCGCCGGGGCAGTAGACCTCGCGCTCCGGCCGCATCACCCCTTCCTCGAGTGCCGCGAGCGCCATCACGATCTTGAAGGTCGAACCGGGAGGGAAGGTGCCCTGGATGGGGCGGTTGAGCATCGGCTTCAGCTTGTCGGTGTTGAGCTTCTCCCAGTCCGCGGCGTGCATGCCGTGCGAGAACTGGTTGGGATCGAACGTCGGCTTGCTCACCCACGCCAGCACGTCGCCGGTGTTCACGTCGAGCGCCACCACCGAGCCCGACTCGTCGCCCATCGCCTGCTCGGCGCGGTTCTGGACCTCGGCGTCGAGCGTCAGCACCACGTTGAGCCCCGGCGAGGGCGGATCCTCGCCCAGCGTCGAGAGCTCGCGGCCCTGCGAGTCGACCACCAGCTGGCGCGTGCCGTTCGATCCGTGGAGCTCGGGCTCGAGCCGCCGCTCGATGCCCAGCACACCGATGAGGTCGCCAGGTCCATAGCCGTCGTTGACGTGACGCTGGAGGTCCTCCTTCCCGAGCCGGCCCACGTATCCGAGCAAGCTCGAGAGCAGCGGACCGAACAGGTAGTGCCGCAGAGCGCGGACGTTGACCTCGACGCCAGGCAGATCGCTGGAATGCGTGACCACCGCGGCCAGCTCTTCCCGGCTCACGTCCTCCTTGATGAGCGCCGCATCGAAGGGGCGGCTCTGCTGCTTGCGGATGCGGTCTCGCACCTGCGCGGGGTCCATTTGGAGCAACACCGACAGATACGCGACCGTCTCGTCGACGCTCTCGACGTCCTCCGGCGTGACCGTGACGTCGTAGCGCGGAAACGAGTCGACCAGGATCCGGCCCTTGCGGTCCAGGATCATTCCGCGCGGCGCGGTGACCTCGCGCTCACGGATGCGGTTGTTCTTCGACAGCTCGAGAAAGTGCTCGCCCTGGATCCCCTGGAGGTACCAGAGCCTCACCACCACCAGCGCGAACGCCACCACCAGCGCCACGTAAAGCGGCGTGAAGTGACCCTTGGGTCGGGGCGGGTCGGCGCTCGCGTATCCGAGGAAGCTCAGCCCGTCGTCAACGGGCCCAGCGTTCCTCGTAGACGGGCGATAGCCGCGCCATGAGCTGCGTGAGTGGTCCGAAGGCGGCAACGAACAGGACTCCCGTGGCGAGCGTGGACGGGACCAGACCGCTGAGCACCAGCAGCGCGGAGTCGCCGTCCGAGTCGTAGAGCTTGAGCAAGAACACCGAGACCAGCGTGCGAAACGCGAACAAACCGAGCCCGACGGTGGTGCGTGCCAGCAGATTGCCCAGAAACACGCGGTTCACCAGCCCCACCGCCAGCACGAACATGGCCGTCAAGCTGACCAGCTCGATCCCCGCGGGGCCACCGCTCAAGAGATCGAGCATGGACGCGAGCAGCAGCGTAACCACCAGCCCCTCGAACGGGTTCGAGCCCTTGAGCGCCAGCGCCAGGACCACCACCGCCACCGCGTCCGGGCGCAGCGCGCGCACCGGGACCAGCGGGCCGACGCTCATCTCGACGATGAGCGCCACCCACCCCAGCACCACCAGCACCACTCCGCGGCTCACGGCTTGGCAGCCTCCGGCTCCTCGCGATCCAGCGACGTCAGCACCAGCACCTCCTCCAGCCGCCCGAAGTCCACCGACGGCTTGAGCTCGGCCTGCTGGAAGAGGCCGGTGGGCGCGGGCTCGACGCGCTCGACGGTACCGATTCGCAGTCCCTTGGGAAAGACCCCGCCGTAACCCGAGGTGATGACCAGATCGCCGGCGTGGACCTCGTCGCGGCGCTCCAGGTAATCGAGCCGTGCCAGCGCTTCTCCCCGCCCCCGCACCACGGCCTTGGCCCGGGTGTTCTGCACCAGCGCGTCGACGGCGCTTCGATGATCGACCACCAGCAGCACCCGGCTCGCGAAGTCGCCGACGTCGGTCACCTTCCCGACCACTCCCGACTCCGTCACCACCGCCAGGTTGCGATGGATGCCGTCGCGGCTACCGCGGTTGATCAGCAGCGTCCGGCTCTCGGCGGCGAGGTCCTCTCCGATCACCTTGGCGGCGACGCTCGGGAATCCCGCGCGCTCCTTGAACCCGAGCAGGCGGCGCATCCGCTCGTTGGCCTTCGACTCCTCGACCGAGCGCAGCTGCTCGGCCTTGAGGCCCTCGATGGTCGCGCGCAGCACCCGGTTCTCCTCCTCCAGGTCGGCGACCCGCCGGAAGCCGCGCGTGAAGCCGCGGATCGATCCCTGGACCCAGCGGGTCGCCTCCAGCACCGGCGTGCTCACTAGCAGTACCGCCCGCTCCCACAGGTTGAGACTGGCTCGACCTTGCAGTGCCACGGTGAGCGAGCTCAAGCCCAGACCGAAGGCCAGGAGTGCCACGACCAGGAACCGCCGCCGTCGCAGAAAATCGAGTGCCACCCGATCCACTCACGCCAGCTTGGTGGCGCGCTGCAGGAGGTCCAGGTTCTCGAGCGCCCGGCCCGATCCGAGCGCCACGGCCGAGAGCGGATCGTCCGCCACCGTGACGGGAAGGCCGGTCTCTCGGGAGATCCGCACGTCCAGGCCGCGCAGCAAGGCGCCGCCGCCCGCCAGCACGATTCCCCGGTCGACGATGTCCGACGCCAGCTCGGGCGGCGTCCGCTCGAGCGTCGTCTTGATCGTCTCGACGATGCCGCTCACGCATTCCTGGAGCGCTTCTCGCACCTCGGCGCTGGTGATCGACACTTGCTTCGGGACCCCGCCCACCAGGTCACGCCCTTTGACGATCATCTCGCGATCGTCGCCCACGGCAACGGCCTCGCCCAGGCCGATCTTGACCACCTCGGCGGTGCGCTCGCCGATCAGCATGTTGTAGTGGCGCTTCACGTACGAAATGATCGCGTCGTCCATCTTGTCGCCGGCCAGCCGGATCGACTCGCTGATCACGATCCCGCCCAGCGAGATCACCGCCACCTCGGTGGTGCCGCCGCCGATGTCCACGATCATGTTGCCCGACGGCTCCGTCACCTCGAGCCCGGCGCCGATCGCCGCGGCCATCGGCTCCTGGATGAGATAGACGTCGCGCGCTCCCGCCGAGCGTGCCGACTCGCGCACCGCGCGCTTTTCCACCTCGGTCACGCCGAACGGCACGCAGATCACCACCCGCGGGCGCACCAGGCCGTGACGGCCGCGCGCCTTGCGCACGAAGTGTCGCAGCATCGCGGCCGCGATCTCGAAGTCGGCGATGACGCCGTCCTTCATCGGGCGGATCGCGCGGATGTGGCCGGGTGTCCGGCCCAGCATTTTCTTGGCTTCGATGCCCACCGCAAGCACGCGCGGCGACGGACCGCCGATCTGCACCGCCACCACCGACGGCTCGCGGCACACGATGCCCTTCCCTCGCACGTAGACGAGGGTGTTGGCGGTACCGAGATCGATCGCGAGGTCTTGCGAGAGAGCGTTGAGGAAGCGTCTCAACATGCTGGGGGCCGGGCCCGCCGGAACGTGCGGGCCGGGCGGGAAGGCGAAGCGATGGGCAGGTGCACGAGGGGCGCGTCCCGGCGGAGCCGAGCCCGGCGGGCGACATGCGCGCGGTGCATCAACCGTCGTGCGAGATCGGGTGTGGGCGCAGAGTAACAGACGCCCCCCGCTCATTCAACGCGTTTTGGCCGCATTTTTCGAGGTTTTCGCGCACTCTCGCGAGAGCGCCACGATTTCCTTGCCAGGCGTTTTCGCGCACGACTAACCTCACCGGTCGCTCTTCTCAGGCCCCGCGAAAGGACTCCCTCGTGCTCGACTATTTCCGCAAGCACGCCGACTCGCCCGTCGTGAAGGTGTTCTATGCAGCCGTCAGCTTGAGCTTCATCGCGGGATTCGGCGGCCTGCTGCGCAACGGCGGCGGTTGCGGCGGCAAACCCACCGATCCCGGCACCGTGGCGACCGTCGCCGGGAAGCCGATCCACATCCGCGAGGTGGAACGGACGGCCGACTCGATCCGCGAGCGGCTCGAGGAACGGATGGGGGGAAACCTCGATCCCAAGATGCTCAAGATGTTCAAGATCCAGAACCAGGCCGTGGAGCAGCTGGTGAACGAGGCGCTGATGCTCGAGGCGTCGCGCCGGGCCGGCATCGTGATCTCCGACGACGAGGTGGTGAAAGCCATCCGCGAAGCACGCTACTTCGCCCGCGACGACGGCACCTTCTCGGCCGAGAAGTACCACGACGTGCTCAAGAGCAACGGCATCTCGGCCGCCGACTTCGAGGACGACCAGCGTCGTCGCCTGGCCATGATCCGCCTCCAGGATCTGGCCGCCTCCGCGGTGATCGTCACCGACGCGGCCGCCGAGGAGCAGTACCGGCTCGGCAACGAGCGCGTCGAGCTCAGCTACCTGTCCTTCGACCCGGCGAAGCTCGAGGACGGGATCCCGGAGCCCGATCCGGCTGGCCTCTCGACCTTCTTCGAGGCGCACCGCGACCAGTTTCAGGAGCCGGCGAAGGTGCGGGTGGCGTTTCTCACCGTCGACCCCAAATCGATCGAGCCCGACGTCAAGATCGACGATTCGGACGTCCGTGCCCGCTACGAAAAGGACGCCAAGCTCTACGACAAGCCCGAGAGCGTTACCGCCCGCCACATCCTGATCCAGGTGAAGCCCGACGCGAGCGACGAGGAAGTGGCGCTCGCCGAGGCCAAGGCCGAGGACGTCCTCGCCCGGCTGCAAGCCGGCGGCGATTTCGCCGCCGAGGCCAAGCGCTCGTCGGACGACCCGGGCAGCAAGGAACGAGGCGGGGAGCTCGGCGCCTTCCCACGAGGCCGCATGGACAAGGCGTTCGAGAAAGCCGCCTTCGAGGCCGAGGCCGGGAAGCTCGTGGGCCCGGTCCGCAGCTCGTTCGGCTTCCACGTCATCCTGGTCGAGCAGCACGACCCGGCGCGCATCGTGCCCCTCGACGAAGTGCAGGATCAGATCCGTCAGACCCTGGCCGGGGAAAAAGCCCAGAAGCTCGCCGAGGCGCGCGCCAACAACGACCGCAAGCAGCTGTTCGAGAAAGGGCCGGACGCGGACTGGAAGGCGTTCGCGGACGAGTTGAAGCTCCCCTCGGGTGAGGCTGGCCCGGTCGCCGCGGGCGAGCCGATCGACGGCGCTCGCCAGCTCACCGACGCGGCGCTGGCGCTCAAGGTGGGCGAGTGGAGCCAGCCGGTTCGCACCGGCAAGGGCTTCCAGCTCGTCAAGGTCCTCGAGAAGCAGGAAGCGCGGCCGCTGAGCCTCGACGAGGCGCGGGACGCCGCCGTCCAGGCTTATCGAAAGGACCAGGCGCGCACCAAGGCGCGCGCGATGGCCGAGGAGACGCGCCAGAAGCTGGCCGGGGGCGCGACGATCGACGCCGTCGGCGAGCAGAGCGCGGTCCCGGTCCAGTCGACCGGCCCGTTCGCGCTCACCGCGAGGACGATCCCTGGCCTCGGCGCCGATCCGGCGCTGCAGTCCGAGGCGCAGAAGCTCGGCGACACCAACCGGGTAGCGAGTCAGCCGCTCGAGCTGAGCGGCAAGTTCGTGGTGCTGGCGTTCGGCAAGCGCACCGAGGCCGACGGCGGCGACCCCGCCAAGCGCAAGGACGGAGTCGATCAAGCACGCCAGCAGCTCCGATCCGAGCAGCAGCAGCGCCTGCTCGAGGCGCTGGTCGATCACCTCAAGGGCACGATCCAGGTCTCGTACAACACGGATCTGATGAAATCCCTCGCCGAGGAGTGAGCGCACCTCGCGGCTCAAGGCGGGGAAAACCGTCCGTGCCGGCGGTGCGCGGAAAGGCCGCCCTCCCGCGCGCCCGTTGCGGCGGTGGGTCGATGCAGGAGCACGGCGCCGCAGGCGCGCGGCGCGCGAAGCGAGCCGACTCGGGGGTGGGGCCTCGCAAAAACCGCGCTTTTTGCGGGGCGGGGGCTTGAAAAGCCCCCCGGGAGACTTAGCCCTCCGGCTCGAACTCGATCGGGCCGTGCAGCACCACCGCGGCCAGGCATGCGGGACCTGGCAGCACGTCGAACGAATGCGCGGTGCCGGTGGGCCCGATGAGATCGTCTCCGGGATTCCCGAGCGAGCCGTCGTCGAACTTGAGGCCGCCTTGCAGCACCAGGAAACGCTCGGGTCCCACGTGCCGGTGGCGCGGGTAGTGCGAGCCGGTCGCGAACCGGCCGAAGCCGGCGAGCACCGCCTCCACACTCGGGCCGGGAGTCACCAGGCAGACCGATAGTCCAGGCACCTGCGGGTCGGGTGTCCAGGAGCGCTCGTCGTCGAGCCGGCCGAAGTAGCCCTGCACCTCCACGTCCCCGAGATCGAAGAGCTTCGCGACCCGGTCCGTGAAGGGCCACAGCCGCTTGGGTCCGCGAACCTCGGAGAGCAACCGGTCGCGGGCCACGGCACTGGGACGCCGCGGAGCTCCCGCGAGACCGAGCCCCGAGAGCGCGCCCCGCGTGCGCACCACCTCGTCGCGGCACGAGCTGCATTCCTCGAGGTGAGCTTCGAGGCTCGCGCGCTCGTCGGCGGCCAGTGTGCCGAGAGCCAGCTCCGCAACGCGATCGGCGACGTGTTTCATCGGTCTTGCTCGCGCCGGCTCACAGCATTTCCTCTTCGCCGGCCAGCATCTCGCGCAGCGCGATGGTTCCTTGCCGCATCCAGGTCTTCACGGTGCCGACGGGCACTCCCAGCTTGGCCGAAATCTCGGTTTGCGAGAGACCCTCGAAGTACGCGATCTCGAGAACCTCGCGCTGGCGCGGCTTGAGCGCATCGAGCGCCTCGCGGATACGCCTGCTGCGCTCGCCGCCCTGGACGGCGGCCGATGGATCGACCGGCTCTTCCACGATCGGCTCCGCCTCGGCCTGCGTCTCCGCGCGATGGCGGGACGCCGTCGACCGGTAGCGGTCCAGGGCACGGCTGCGCGCCATGTTGAGCAGCCAGGCCAGCACGGTTCCGCGCCGGGTGTCGAAGGTCTCCGCGTTCCGCCATGCCTGCAGCCACGTTTCTTGAAGGACTTCCTCGGCTTCCGCGACGCCGCCGACGATCCGCACCATCACCGGGAAGACCGTCGACGCATAGCGATCGTAGAGCTCCTCGAAGGCCGCACCGTCACCGTTCGCCATCCGCCGGACGCACTCCGCGTCCTTCGCCGGATCACACACTCGCCGTGGGGCGATCCGCGCCGCCCGGTCCTGTTCCTGTCCCATCTACGTATGCAAACTCCGTGCGGATTCGACGACCGGTTCGATCTTACGCGTGCATGTCGCTCCGCGCCAAGACTAGGGGGGAGCCGGGGAAAGTCCTGACGGAAGGCGGTAACTGAGCGAGATCAGGGCCGAGAAGTCCGGAGAGGCGCCGTTCACGAGGCCCTCCACGAATGCAGCCTCGAGGGTCACGGGCGGCTCCGCGGGCGACCAGCGAAATCCCACGGCCAGCTCGGACGAAGCGGCCGAAATGGCGTCGACGCCGCTGCCTCGGTAAGGGCTCGGGCGGTAGTCGACCTGCGCGATCAGGTTCCACGCGGCGGTTACGGCATACGCTCCGGCCAAGAGCCCGCTGAACGCGGGGTCGGCGGAGATCCCCGGGAGCCGGGTCGGATCACCAGGCACCACGAGGCCGGCGGTCGCCGACAGGCGGAAATCGCCCAGCGTCTTTCCGAGCTCGGCATCGAAACCGAAATCGACCGCGCCGTTGCCGTGCGCGAGCCCGGGATCTCCGGTCGGTGGTTCCACCACGGCCGTCAGCGACAGATCCGGCGCGACACCGCCCGAGGCCTGCTCCAGCGCTCGCCAGCGCAGCTCGAGGGCGAGATCGCCGAGACCGAAGTTGGCCGGCGCCGGAGCGAAGGGAGCATCGCCCGCGTGCGTGAGCTCGAAGTGATACACGTTGTGCCCGAGTTGCTTGCGCTGCGGCGACGGCGTCCCGACCGCGCGGTCGACGGCGTCGACCACCGAGTCGAGGACACCGCCGTAGTACACGATGAGCGGCAGATCGGCACCGATCGTCCACCGATCGGTCAGGGCGTAGCTCGGCTGCAGGTCGAACCGCGCGCCCTCGAGGTCGATGAGAATCGACGAGTCGAGCCGCGATTGCTGCGAGACCATCGCGAAGTAGCTGGTCCTCAGGTCGCCGGTCAGGGTTCCGGGCGCGAGCGCCGCGGCAGGGCCGCGATCGGGAAACTGGTACGAGATCTGGCGAACCGGGGACAGGTCGATCGACGGCAGCGGGTCACCGGGCGCCGGCGCCGCTCGCGCGCGATCAGCAGCCGCGCACCAGAGAGCCGCGGCGGCGGCCGCCACCGCGACGAGAGACCGAACTGGCGGCCGCGCCCGCTTCACGCGTGATCTGCCGCGCAGCGGGCGCCGTGCCTCAAAGCGCCTTTTGGAAGAGCGCGTCGATCTGACCGCGCGGCGCCATTCCGGTGTGCTGCGCCGCGACTTCGCCACCCTTGTAGAGGATCAGCGTGGGGATCCCGCGCACGCCATAGCGGGCCGCGACCGCGGGGCTCTCGTCGACGTTGAGCTTCGCCACCTGGATCTGGCCCTGGTACTTCTCGGCGGCCTCTTCGAGGAGCGGCGCGATCTGACGGCAGGGTCCGCACCATTCCGCCCAGAAATCGACGACCACGGGAACGGTGCT
>CAZYWA010000171.1:0-14254 GCA_964650975.1 uncultured bacterium | reverse complement strand
GGCCGAGCGCGGCGTCGAGACGCTGCGCCACGGGCCGATGAAGCCCTTCGGCCTCCCCGATCCGCGAACCGGCGAAACCCCTTATGCCGTGGTCCAGCTGCGCCGCGACGATCTCGCGGGCGAAGTGCTCAACCTGGTGGGCTTCCAGACCAAGCTCACCCACCCCGAGCAAAAGCGCGTGTTTCGAATGATCCCGGGCCTCGAGGAAGCGGATTTCGTGCGGCTGGGAAGCCTGCACCGCAACACCTTCCTCACCTCGCCCGAGATCCTGCTCCCCACGCTGGAAGTCCGCGATACACCCGGGCTCTTCCTTGCCGGGCAGATCACCGGCGTCGAGGGCTACATCGAATCGGCGACGATGGGCATTCTCGCCGGCGTGAACGCCGCGGCCCGGGTGCTCGGTCTCGAGCCGGTGGCGCCGCCGACCACGACGGTGAGCGGCGGGCTCACCCGTCACATCACCGAGACGAAGCCCGCCGACTTCCAGCCCACCAACGTGCACCTCGGCCTGCTCGACCCGCTGCTGGCGCCGCTGCGGAAGACCGCGCGCCGCGACGCGCTGGTGCGCCGCGCGCTCGACGACATGCCGCGATGGATCGAGAGCTGGCCGGAAGTCCTGCGTCCGGCGACCGCCACCGACCCGAAGCCCACGTCCGAACCGGCCCTCGCCGACACGGGGACCTGACCGTACCCGCGCCGGCTCGCTCGCCGACGGCGGTCAGCCGGCGGGCGCGTGCTTGGGGCGCGAGCTCTTGGCTCGCACGGTGCGAGTCGTCCCCGGGCTCGGCGGCGTGCGCGGGCGCGACGCACGACGCCGCACGGGCTTCGCCGCCGCCGCACCTTCGGCGCGCGGGTCCTTGCCCATGTCGTGGAGCATCGCCTCGCGCGCCTCGAGCAGCGCCAACGCGTCGTCGAGAGTCAGCGCTTCCGCGGTGCGCCCCTTGGGAACCGACGCGTTCACCACCCCGTCGGTCACGTACGGACCGAAGCGCCCGTTCCGGAGCTCGACGGCCGCGCCGCTCGTGGGATGCGTACCGATCGCCTTCATGATCGACGGCCGCGCCGACATCCGCCCGCGCTTGGGTTGCGCCAGCACCTTGAGCGCCTCGTCGACCGTGATGCGCGCCAGCTGCTCGTAGCCCTCGAGACTCCGGCTTTCCTTCCCGCACATGAGATAAGGCCCGAAGCGCCCGAACGCGGCGAGGATCGGCTCGCCCGACTCCGGGTGCTTCCCGATCTCGCGCGGGTAGGAGAGCAGCGAGAGCGCATCCTCGAGCGTGAGCGAGTCCTTCGGCTGGTTGGGCCACAAGCTCGCGGTTTTCGGCTTGGGCGCGTTCTTGGGCCGCTTGGCACCCTTGGCGAGCTTCACCATCTCGCCGAGCTGCACGTAAGCGCCGAAGGCACCGTCGCGCAGCAGCACAGGCAAGCCGCTGGCGGGATCGTTGCCCAGCACCTTGTCGCCCTCGGCGGCGCGCGCCAGGTACGAAAGCGCCGTGGCCAGATTGAGCTCGTCGGGAGGCAGGTCGTCGGGAAGGCTCGCGCGCTCGTCGCCGTCGCCGATCTGCACGTAGGGGCCGTAGCGTCCGACCCGAGCCATCACTTCGCGACCTTTGTCATCCCTGCCGATCGGGATCGAGCTGATCTCGCGGGCGTCGATCTCTTCCCAGCCGCTGCCGACGCGGCGCTTGAGACCCATGTCGGTGACGTTCTTGCCGTGCGCGTTGGGATCGCCGAAGTAGAAACGCCTGAGCCACGGACGTGCTTGCTGCTCGCCGTTCGCGACCGCGTCGAGGTCGTCCTCCATCCGCGCCGTGAAGTCGAAGTCGACCAGATCGGCGAAGTGCTTCTCGAGCAGGTTCACCACCGCGAACGCGGTGAGCGTCGGCACCAGCGCGGAGCCTTTCTTCCACACGTAGCCGCGATCCTGAATGGTCTGGATGATCGAGGCGTAGGTCGACGGCCGGCCGATGCCGCGCACCTCGAGCTCCTTCACCAGGCTCGCCTCGGTGAAGCGCGCCGGCGGCTGGGTCTCGTGACCCTTGGGCTCGACCGACCTGGGCTCGAGCTTGTCGCCCTCGGCGAGCGGCGGCAGCGCGCGATCTTCGTCGTCGGCGTCGGGATCGTCGGAATCCTCGTGGTAGGCGCGCAGGAAGCCGGCGAACGTGGTCACCTGCCCCGACGCCGTGAGCACCGCCTCGCCGTGCTCACCCGCGGGCGCCACGATGCGCGCCGAGGTGCGCAGCTGCTCGGCGTCCTTCATCTGGCTCGCGACGGTGCGCTTCCACACCAGCTCGTAGAGCGAGATCTCGTCGCGATCGAGCTCGCGGCGCAGGCTGTCGGGAGTGGCGAACGCCTCGCCCGCCGGACGGATCGCCTCGTGCGCCTCCTGCGCGCCGCGCACCTTCTTGGTGTACTGGCGCGGCTGGGGCTCGAGGTACTCGGCGCCGAAGAGCTGCACCACCTGCGCGCGCGCCGCTTCGAGCGCCTGCGTCGAGAGCGACGTCGAGTCGGTACGCATGTAGGTGATGTAGCCGTTCTCGTAGAGCCGCTGCGCCACCGACATGGTGCGCTGCGCGCTGAAGCGCAGCTTGCGTCCCGCTTCCTGCTGGAGCGTGGAGGTGATGAAGGGCGCCGCGGGCCGCTGGGTGTGCGGCCGCTCGGTGATCGCCGCGACCTCGAACGTGGCCTTGCTCAGGATGTCGGCGACCGAGCGCGCGCGGGCCTCGTCGAGGCACACGATCGCACCCGGCTCCTTGAGCTTGCCGGTGTCGGCGTCGAAGTCCTTGCCGCTCGCGAGCCGCTTGCCGGAGAGCTCGATGAGCCGCGCCAGCACCGTCGGTCCGCCCGCCGGCGGCTTCGTGAGCTCCGCGTCGACGTCCCAGTAAGACGCCGCGACGAAGCTCATCCGCTCCCGCTCGCGGTCCACGATCAGACGCGTGGCCACCGACTGCACGCGGCCCGCCGAGAGCTTGGGCCGCACCTTGCGCCACAGCACCGGTGAAACCTCGTAGCCGTAGAGCCGATCGAGGATCCGCCGCGCCTCCTGCGCCTGCACCAGTCCCTGATCGAGATCGCGCGGATGGGCGAGCGCATCGCGGATCGCCGACGCCGTGATCTCGTGAAACACCATCCGCTTGACCGGCACCTTGGGCTTCAGGATCTCGCTCAGATGCCACGCGATCGCCTCGCCCTCGCGATCCTCGTCGGTCGCGAGATAGAGCTCCGAGGCGCTCTTGAGCAGCGTTTGCAGTTTCTTGACCTGCGCCCGCTTGCTCGGTGGAACGATGTAGATCGGCTCGAAATCCTCGTCGACGTTGACGCCCAGCTGCTTCCAGCTCTCCTTCTGGTATTTCTCGGGCACCTCCGCCGCCGACGACGGCAGATCGCGCACGTGGCCGATCGACGACTCGACCACGTACTTGGAGCCCAAGAAGCCCGCGATCTTCCGCGCCTTCGCGGGCGATTCGACGATGACCAGCGGTTTCGCCATGGCGCGCGTAACCAATCCCAGCGCTCCCGCCGGTGTCAAGCACGAGCGCCGCGACGCTCGCCGCTACTTCAGTCTTGCAGCGGGATCTCGGCGAGCTCGATGCCGAGCGCTTGCGCCACGGAGAAGATGCGCTCGTCGCGGTAGAACTCCGCGAAGCAGATGCGCTTCACGCCCGCGTTGGCGATCATCTTGAAGCAATTCCAGCACGGCGACGCGGTGGTGTAGAAGCTGGCGCCCTCGATGCCGACGCCGTTTCGCGCCGCCTGGATGATCGCGTTCGCCTCGGCGTGGATGGTGGCCACGCAGTGCCCCGCCTCCATCATGTGACCGGCGTCGTCGCAGTGAGGCATGCCGCGGATCGAGCCGTTGTAGCCGGTGGAGAGGATCATGCGATCGCGCTCGATCACCGCGCCCACGTGCTTGCGATCGCAGGTGGCGCGGGTCGCGACCTCGCGGGCGATGTTCATGAAGTAGCGGTCCCAGCTCGCGCGTGCGTGCGGCAGCTTCTCGACCTCGATCGCGTTCTCCATCCTCATCCTCCACCGGCGTTGGGGATCCCGAACGCCCCGGGTGGGAAACCAGCAGCCGGCCTGGTGATCTGCAGCGTGTGCATCGAGCGCATGGGCTCGAATCTGCCACCGCGCTCGGTCGGCTCGGACCGCTGGTCGGATTGCTGCTCTTCCTGACCGTGCCAGTGCGCCTTGGCGATCCGGTCGTGGAGCGCCTTCACGCGCTCGTCGTCCTTGCCGAGCGCCTCGCGCGCTTGCTGGAAGTGATAGATCGCGAGCCGGCGGTCGTGGTCGAGGAGCGCGGCCTCGGAGAGCTCGAGCGAGGCGTCGCCGACTCGCCCCTGCTCGCCGAGCACGATGCCCAGGTTCTGGTGCGCCTCGGAGTCGTCGGGCAGGCGCTCGACCACGGTGCGGTAGATCTGCTCCGCCTCGGCCCTCTTGCCGAGCGAGCGCAGCACGCGCCCGTACGCGCGCTCGATGTCGGGATCGCCCGCTTGCAGCTTGTGAGCGCGAGAGAGCGCCACCTCGGCGTCGGGGAGCCGCTGCGACGCCTCGAGCAGCTCGCCGATCTCGCCCCAGCCGCGGGCGTACTCGGGCTCCTTCGCCACCACCGCGCGCATCAGATCGTAGGCCTCCGGGTAGCGTCCCAGGGACTTGAGCGCCAGCGCCATGCCGAGCTTGTCGTTGACGGTCGCGTCGCTGCGCTTGAGCCGGTCGGAGAAGTACACGGCCGCGGCGGCGGGACCCGACGAGATCACCCGCGTGCGCGCCTGCACCCGGCCGAGATCGCCTGCCGCGAGCGGCGCTTCGGGATTCCGCTTCAAGTGCTCGGCGATGTCCTCGACCGTGCTGATGCGCGCCTCGACCTCGGGGTGGTCGAGGAGATACGGCGGCGCGAAGATCGGGCTGCTGCGCTGCTCGTCCAGCAGCCGGTGGAAGAAGCTCGACATGGCGCCCGGGTCGTAACCCGCGCCGGCCAGGATCTTCATCCCCTGCCGGTCGGCCTCGTCCTCCATCTCCCGGGTGTGCTGGAGGATCGACGCCTCGGCGCCCGCCAGGCTGCCGATGAATCCCGCCTGACCGAGCTGCGCCGCGTTGCCACCGCCGGCGGTCGACGCGAGCACCGCGCTCGCCAGGACTCCGGCGATCGCGGCGATTCCCACCTTGCGCGACTTCTCGGCGTTGAGCGCGATGTGGCGCCCGCGCACGTGGCCGCTCTCGTGGGACAGCACCGCCGCCAGCTCGTCGTCGCTGCGCACCGCGAGCAAGAGCCCCGTGTGCACGAAGATCATGCCCGCGGGCCCAGCGAACGCGTTGATGCGCGGGTCGCGGATCACGAAGAACTTGAACGGGAACGGGCCGGGACCCGCCGAGCGCGCGATCTCGGCGCCCACCGCGCTCACGTAACCCAGCACCTCCGAGTCGTGGACCAGCGGCAGCTCCTGCTCCACCTGGGCCAGGAACTCCTCGCCCATCTCGCGCTCGTCCTCGATGGTGAGCGTGAAGAAGGTGCCGTTCTGGAGCTTGTCGAGCGGGTGCTCGGGCAGCGGGCAGCCGGTGCCCCAGACGAGCACCGGAAGCAGCGCCGGCAGCACCGCGAGGACGCGGGCGCGCCGCGACCGGTTCATGAGCGAGGCCCGCAGGAGAACGGAGGAGAGCGCAACAATGGAATCAAGATCGCACCCGCCCTCGGGACCGGCAAGGAAGTCTGCATCGCCGTCATGACCGAACCCTGACCGAACCGTGGTTGCCTCCCCACCACTCGCGCGCCCCTCCTGGGCATTCTCTTGGACGTATCGAGCGCTCGATTCGAAGCGCCGGGAGGGAAAGAAAATGGCACG
This sequence comes from uncultured bacterium, assembly GCA_964650975.1. Classification (GTDB taxonomy): domain Bacteria; phylum JADJOY01; class JADJOY01; order JADJOY01; family JADJOY01; genus CAZYWA01. Next base: position 8,414 of record CAZYWA010000171.1, on the reverse strand, counting down.
AGGGCTGGGACGATCGAGGTGGGATCGAGGTAACCGGTGTTTCCGCTGGATGCCGCTCGGCGCGCTCTGCGTGTGGGTGGCCGCCGGGTGCGGATCCGAGCACGGCTTCGCCGCCGGGCTCGTGGCACCCAAGAGCCCGGCCTGGATGAGCAGCGTCACCGACGCGGACATCCGCCGCGCGCTCGAGAGCACGGTGACGGTGGCGCCGCCGGTGCGCGTGGTCCTGGTGGATCCCGGAGGGGATTTCGGGTATCGGTGGGCGGCGGACGACGAGCAGCTCATGACCCGTTCGTTCGACCGGCTGGTCGACGCCGACCTGGTGAGCGACATCGTGATCGCGACCGCGGACAACGACCTCGCGCGGCCCGACGAGCACGCCACCACCCACGAGTACCTGAAGTCCTCGCGCCTCGCCGCGGCGCGCCGCCACGGTGACGTCGCGATTGCCATCACGGCCTCCGCTGACGACGATTCGTGGATGAACCCACTCGGCCTCTTCTACCTGTCGATCGTCGGGTTCTGGCTGGCGCCCGGCTCCCAGCACGACGTCGCGGCCCGAGTCGACGCGGTGGCCGTCGACGTCCGCGACGGCACGCTGCTCGCCACCGCCTCGGGCGAAGGCCACGTCTCGAGAGTCCGCCCCTGGGCGCTCCTCGACGAGCGCGCCGACCGCCGCGAAGCCGAGCAGCTCGCGCTGCGCGACATGTTCCCGCAGCTCGCCGACCGGCTTCGCGAGGCCCTCAGGAGCGCGCGGAGGGCGTCATGAAGACATCTTGGTTGGCACGTCGCGCAGGTGTCCTACTCGTGTCTTCGCTGATGGCCGCCGGGTGCGCCGAGAACCTCGGACACCTCGAACGACGCGTCGACAACATCGAGCGAAACGCCGACGACCTGGACCACAGCGCCGATCAAGCGGCCGCGGACGCCGCTCGCGCACGGCAGAGCGCGGCGCAGGCGGCGGCCGCCGCCCAAGCCGCCGCCGCTCACGCCGAGGACTCGTCGGCGGTCTCCAAGGCCGTGGCCTACGAGAAGTCGCAACTCGCCGCAGCACCTCTCGACCTCGGCGCCGCGACTGCCGCCAAGCCAGCAGGTTCCCGCGGTAGCGCCCAGATCGTCGCCTCACCGCACCTGGCCGCCCCGGGTGGCCCACCCAACCGATATCCGCCCGACTTCCTTCGTTTTCACCAGATCAGCGGCGCTGAACCTCCACTCCCGGCGCCTGCCTTCCAAGGCCTCCAGATCGTCAACGACCGGAAGTACGGGGACATGTTCTTCAAGCACTACGGCGTGAACCCGACGATCGACACCATCGAGGAACCGATCTCGACCTTCTCGATCGACGTCGACACCGCCTCGTACTCGATCGCGCGCTCCTACCTCGATCGCGGCGAGCTGCCGCCCGAGGAAGCGATCCGGGTCGAGGAGTTCGTGAACTCGTTCGACTACGGATACTCGGCCACCGACGACACGTTCACGCTGCACGCCGAAGGCGCGCCCTCGCCCAATCGTCCCGGCTACGACCTGCTGCACGTGGGCCTCAAGGCGCGCGACGTCGCGCCCGAGGACCGCAAGCCCGCGAATCTGGTGTTCGTCATCGATGTGTCGGGCTCGATGAGCATCGACAGCCGTCTCGGCACCGTGAAGCGCGCGCTCCACATGCTGGTCGACGAGCTGCGCGAGAGCGATTCGGTCGGGATCGTGGTGTACGGCACCAACGGCCACGTTCTCCTCGAACCCACATCGGCCTCGAATCGCGACCGCATCCTCTCGGCCATCGACGCTCTTCAAGCCGAAGGCTCGACCAACGCGCAGGAAGGAATCCACCTCGGCTACGACATGGCCGCGCGCCACCTCCGAAAGGGCGCGATCAACCGGCTGGTGGTGTGCTCGGACGGCGTCGCCAACAACGGCATCGCCACCTCCGCAGACGGGATCTTCGACACCGTGAAGACCCAGGCCGCGAAGGGGATCACCATCTCCACCGTCGGCTTCGGCATGGGCAACTACAACGACGTCTTGATGGAGCGCCTGGCGCAGCTCGGCGACGGCAACTACTCGTACGTCGACTCGCTCGCCCAGGCGCGGCGGATCTTCCAGCAGCAGCTCACGGGTCTTCTGCAGGTGGTCGCGAAGGACGTGAAGGTGCAGGTCGAGTTCGATCCGGCGGTGGTCACTCGCTACCGCCTGCTCGGCTACGAGAACCGGCATCTCGAGACCCAGGACTTCGCCAACGATCGCGTGGACGCGGGCGAAGTGGGCGCGGGCCACTCGGTGACGGCGCTCTACGAGATCAAGCTCGCGAAACGCGACGCCCGCTCGCTCGGGAAGCTCCGGGTTCGCTACAAGGCGCCCGAGGGCGGCGACTCGAAGCTGATCGAGAAGGAGCTGCCGGTGGCGCTGCTGCGCCCGGCCTTCGACGCCGCGACGCCTCCCACCCGGCTCTCCACGGTGGTCGCGTCGTTCGCGGAGAAGCTGCGCGGCTCTTACTGGGCGCGCGGCGTCACGTATCCGGCGCTGCTCGCCGAGATCGACGCGCTCGATCCGGCGCTCGCCCGCCGCGAGGACGTCATGGGCCTGCGCGACGTGGTGGTCGCGGCCAGTAACCTCGACCATCGCGAGGACCGTTTCGAAAGCGAGATCCCGGTCGCCAGGATGGGCTTCGACGAGGTCCCGATCCTCAAGTGAGCTCGCTCTCGATGCCGCGCCGGCTGCGCTCGATCGCGGTGGCACTGGGCCTCGCCTGGCTGGTGCTGGCGTGGGGTCTGGTGATGCTCGGGCGGGTGTTCGTGCACGAGCGCGACGACGCGCTCGCGTCGCTCGCCGCGCGCCGCGAAGCGCTCGCGGTCTACGGCGAGCGCGCGCTCTCCGAGCGGCTCCTGGCGGCGCTGCGCGACGCCGAGGAGCGCCTCGCCATCGCTTCCACCGATCCGCTTCAGCCGGCCAACGATCTGCTGCTGATCGAGGACGGTGAAACGCGCCTGCCGCGCGCCGTCGAGCCGCGCGACGGCGACGGCACACCCGGCGCCTCGCTCGCGGCCCGCATCGCCGCCGGTGACGTCGAGATCCCGGACGGCGCCGCCGAAGGCGACCCGTGGACCGAGCGGCTGCGCATCGCGCGCGCCTTCGTGGCCGGCGTGCGGCTCGACGATCGCTCGCAGATCGAGGAGCGCTTCCGCGCGCTGCTCGCGCACCAGGCGCGGTATCGGATCGACGCGGCCCTCGATCTGCCGTCGCGGCTTGGGCTGATCGAGCTCCTGGCGCGCGACAGCCACCCCGATCCGGACCTGTTGCGCGCGCTGGTGCGCGACGGCCTGAACGACGCCTCGGGCAACCATCTCGACGGGCTCGAGCGCGCGCTGCTCGCCAATCGCAATCGCTTCACCGCCCCCGACTTCGCGATCCTCGCCGACCGGCTGGTGGCACTCGCGGAAGCCGCCGCGGTGCCCTACGAGGATTTCTTCGCGCGGGTCGCCGAGCCACGCGGGTCGCCGCCCTCGGTGCCGCCTGGAATCGCGGGGCCGACCCTGCTCGGCGAGCGCAGCTGGCTGGTGCGCGCCTCGGGGCCCGGCCGCGTCGAGGGCACGCGGGTCGATCTCGACGGCGCGGTGCGCGCCGTACTCGACGAGATGCGCGGCCGGGGCCTGGTGCGCGACACCGCGCGGCTCGCGCTTCCGCCGTCGAGCAGCCAGCCGCTGCGCATCGATCAGCTGACCCTCGCGGTCGAGTCGCCGGAATGGTCCGTCACCGCGCGCGCCGTCCTGGACCGGTTTCGCCTCAAGCTGGCGCTGCTCGCGGGATCGGGTCTGGTGGCGCTGGCGCTCGCGGGCCTGGCGTTCGCGTTCCAGCGCCAGGGGCGGCGAATCGTCGAGCTGCAAGCGGCATTCGTGGGAGCGGTCTCGCACGAGCTGCGCACTCCGCTGGCGTCGATCCGTCTCCTCGCGGAGACCCTCGAGCGGCGGCTCGCGGACGAGCCAGCCGCGAAGGACTATCCGGCGCGCATCGTGCGCGCGGCCGACGGGCTCTCGTTCCTGGTCGAGAATCTGCTCTCGGTGCAGCGTCTCGACGGCGGACGTGGCGCCAGGAGCAAGGCATCGGTGGCGCTGCGCGAGCTGGCGGCCCGAGTGATCCTCGATGCGGCGCAGAGCGTGGGTGTCGAGGTGCGCGCCGATCTCGGCTCTCTCGACGGTCAGACCGTGGCCGCCGACGCGCGGCTGCTCGAGATCCTGCTCGCCAACCTGGTGCGGAACGCGTGCCTCTACAACGAGCGGGCGCCGGTCGAGGTCCGGGTGGCGCTCGATCGCACCGCGGCGGGCGCGCGGATCCGCGTCCAAGACAATGGCGTCGGGCTCAGCGACGTGGATCGCCCGCGCGTATTTCAGGACTTCTTTCGTGGCACTGCCGCCGCGGCGCGCTCGGTGCCGGGAACCGGCCTGGGACTGGCGCTCTGCCGGCGCATCGCCGCGCTGCACGGCGGTACCATCGACATCCTCGCCTCGGACGCGTCGGGCACGACGTTCGAGGTGGTGCTGCCGGATGCCTGAGATGATGAACGGCGAAGCGAACGGCGCACGCGCATCGCGTCCGGCAGTGCTGATCGTGGAGGACGACGAGAACCTGCGCGTGGCGCTCGCCGACAACCTCGAGCACGAGGGCATTCAGGTCTCGACCGCCGCGTCGGGACGAGAGGCCGAGACGCTGCTCGGCACCACCCACGTCGATCTGGTGGTGCTCGACATCATGCTCCCCGATGCCGACGGATACACGCTCTGCCAGCGCATCCGTCGCGACCCCCGCCCGCCCCGCCTCCTGATGCTCACGGCGCGCACCCACGAGGACGACGTGGTGCGCGGCTTCGACGTCGGCGCCGACGACTACCTCGCCAAGCCCTACCGGCTCCGTGAGCTGCTGGCGCGCGTGCGCGCGCTGCTGCGGCGCGGCGAGCCAGCGCCCGAGACCTTGGCGCTCGGCGAGCTCACGATCGACGTCGGCGGTCGCGCGGTGCGTGACCCCCAAGGCGGCGAGATCGATCTCACCAAGACCGAGTTCGATCTCTTGTGGATGCTGCTGCGCCACGCCGGAGAGGCCCTCGACCGCGACACCATCCTCGACGAGCTGCGTGGCCGCAGCGTGATGGTGGACCCGCGCACCATCGACAACTTCGTGTCGAGCTTGAAGAAGAAGCTCGACTGGACCCCCGAGTCGCCGTGGCGCATCGCCACGGTGCGCGGCGTCGGGTACCGTCTCGAACGGTGAAGCCGCGCGTCGCGTCCGTCGATCCCAAAGCGGCGTACCACCGTCCGGCGAGCGATTACTACGGCGCGCTCGCCGGCTGGCGCGCGGTTTCTTACGAGCGACGGCGGGCGCGCATCCTGCCGCTCCTCGGCGGGCGAGTGCTCGACGTCGGTTGCGCCGACGGCCGCATCGCCCTCGCGCTTCTGGGGGATCGCGGCACCGGGATCGACACCAGCGCCGCGATGCTCGCGGACGCGCGCTCGCGAGCACCCGAGGCGCGTCTTGCTCGCGCCGACGGTGAAGCGCTGCCTTTTCGCGACGGCGCATTCGACACCGCGCTGGTGAGCCACGCGATCTGGCTCTTCCCCTCGCCCACCCGTTTCTTCGCCGAGGCGCGGCGCGTGCTCCGAGCAGGCGGACGATTGGTGGTAGTGAGTAATCAGCCACACTATTTCGTCGCACGATCCGTGGTGCTCGCGACGGTCGCGCGCGGCCACGCCGAACCGGCGCCGATGCTGCACCGGCGGGCGGAGATCGAAGCCGCGCTGCTCGCGTCCGGCTTCACCTCCATTCGGACCGAGCCGTTCCTGGTACTTCCCGTCCCCGGCTTCGCCTGGCTCGACCGCACTCCGCTCAAGCGGCTGGGCCTGTCCTTCGTGACCACGGCCACACGGCCAGCGTGAGGGCTACACCCATCGCGACCAGGCTCACCGCGATCAGCGCCCACATGCCGCGCGGCTTGTAGTCGAGGTCGACCTGCCAGGTCCCCTCCGGAACCTCGACGGCGCGAAACAAGAAATCGGCTCTGTGAATGGTGGCGGGCTGGCCGTTGACATGCGCAGTCCAACCGGGGGCGTATCGATCGAGGAGCACGAGCCAGCGACGCCAAGCCTCGGCGTGACCGTCCCGGAGGATCGCGCGGACGTGATCGGGCGTGTCCTCGACCACCTCCACCCAGCTGTCAGCCGACACCTCACGATCCACGCCGCCGCGTGCCGCATCGGGCGCGCTCGCGAGTGGACACGGGTCGCCATCGTGGTCCGTGACCACTTCCGCCCTCGGATCGATCCGTCCCGCGCGCAGCAGCGCGAGCGCCGTGGCCGCGTCGCTCCGGCAGCTCGCCGCGGCCCGAAAGACCCGCGGCAGCGCGGCACGATTCTCGTACGAAAAGAATCCGTCGCGAGCCGAGGCGGGCTCGCCGCGGTCCAGGAACGGCCGGCGCGCGAGCAGATGGCGCGCTGCGGAGAGATCGAGCAGCGGCGGGATGCGCGTGTAGTCGGCGTACGAGGTGAGCCGCAAGGGATCCACCTCCATGTCGCCGCGGGTGAAGCGCAGCACCTCGAGCGGCGCCAGCGACGAGAAACCCGACGTGCTGAGCCAGCGGAACTCGGTCTCGAAAGGCTCGACCCCGGTATCGTCACGATCGAGGTTCGCGACGCGCCAACCTCCTCGACAGCGGCTCGCGGGCGGAACGCTCTCCAGCACGGCGGGACCCCGGATCCAGCGCGCGACGTTTTCGGGCTTTTCGGTGCGCATGAACGGGTCGGCGAACCAGGCGAGCATCCCGAGCACCGTGAGCGCCAACGCCGGCGGCAGCGCGCGTCGGGTTCGTGGCGAGGACGCCGAGCGGGCGACCAACAAAAGGCCGAGACCGGCTGCCGCGAGGGACACCACCAGAAGCGTCGGGCACGCTGGCGTCACCACCTCCGTCGGATAGGCCTCGTCGCTCGGCTCGGGCTCGTCCACCCAGTTGGCCCAGTAGGCGAGCCGCACGGCGCCCACCGCCAATCCCGCCAGGAAGAGGCCCGCCAAGACGACGTTTCGCGCGTAGGGGTCGTCGCGGCGCAGCGCATCGAGGGCGCGCGCCGCGAGCACGCTCACCGCGAGTAGCGCCATGGAGACCGCGCGTGCCGGGTCGCGGAAGAGATGCATGAGCGGCAGGCCGTAGAGTGCCTTGACCAGTGGATCGTGCTCACCGGCGGCGAAGGCGAGTGCCGCCACCAGCACGACGGTGAACACACGATCGTGAGCGTCGCCGTGCGCGAGCGCGCGCCACGCCCAGGCGATCGCGAGTGCCAGCGGCAGCACGCCCACGAACAACGTGTTGAGCGCTCCGAGCGCGCCGAACCCACGCAGATTGGGGAAGAAAAGCCCGATCGCGTCGGCGAGCGAGAGACTCCCTCCGCGCACTCCCAGCGACTCCCGCGAGGTCGTGAGTGCCCGCGCCGACTCGCCGAGGAGCTGCTGTGTCGCGTGCCATTGGGCGCCGAAGATCGCGAGCGCCAGCAGCGCGATGCCCATCCCCACCTTCGCGATCGCCAGCGTCGAACCCGGCTCTAGCTGCTCGCGGATGCGCCGCCATGCCAGCGCCAGCGAGAAGCTGGCGAACACCACACTCAGATAAAGCGACTGCTGCGTCATCCCGCCGAGCAGGCTCAGCCCGAGCGCGAGCCCGGCGAGCCCCATCCAGCGCCGCGCCTCGCGCCTCGGTGCGAGCTCGATCGCGCGCTGGATCGCGAGCAGCACCAGTGGCGCCCAGGCGAGCGTCGCGTGGTTGTGGAGCTGCGCCAGGTTCCCGGTCATGTGGCCGTTGAACGCGAACACCGACGCGGCCGCGAGCGCCGCAGCCGGCGCGACGCGCAGCCCGCGACGAGCGAACAGGTACATCCAGCCGCCCGCGAGCAGAAAGTGAAGCGCGATGTCGAGGCTCAGCCCGCGCTCGACCGGCATCGCCAGGTCGAAGAGCCAGTGAAGCGGATAGAGCGGCCCGGCCTGGATCGCGCCCAGCCACGGGTAGCCGAAGAAGAGGTAGGGATTCCAGAGCGGCAGACGATGGTGCTCGAGCACCTGTTCGCGAAGGAAATGGTGGATGGGAAACAGGATCTCGTGGATCTCGCCGTCGAAGATCAGGCCGCGACCCGAGAGCACCGCGCGAAAGAGCCACGCCCAGAGGGCCAGGAACGCCGCGGCCGCGGCGGCGTCGGCCGCGGGGAACGCGCGAGTGCGGGTGGCCGAGGGTGAGGTCAGAGGCGAATCCGCGGTCGCGCGGGGAGTCGCGCGCAGGCTGCGTCGGTTGCTACCACGACCCCGCCTTACCTGCCCAGCGCCCGGCGGCGACGGAGTGCCGCCCTAACCCGATCCATTCATGAGATCGGAGTTTTGGTGGGTGTGGCACCGGTCGG
>CAZYWA010000170.1:0-14323 GCA_964650975.1 uncultured bacterium | reverse complement strand
CAACAAAAACGGACCCTTATCGAATCCATCACTCAAAAAATCACCGTCGGCTCCGCCGACATCTCAATCGACCTCTGTTACCTCCCCCCTCTCCATGAACACGTGGCAGAAGGGCAACGCAACTTCAAGGATTCATGGCCGCCACGAGCATGAAGCGCGCTGGGTAGGCGAGGGTGACGGCCGCTCGCCCGATCGCCACGCGGCCGTCCTCGAGCGGCTGGCGCAGCACCTCCAGCACGCCGCGGCGGAACTCCGGCAGCTCGTCGAGGAACAGCACGCCGTGGTGCGCGAGGCTCACCTCGCCAGGGCGCGGGATGCCGCCGCCTCCGGCGAGCCCCGCGTCCGAGATCGTGTGATGGGGCGCTCGAAACGGCCGCTCGGTCAGCAAGCCCGTGCCGGGGCGTAGGCGGCCCGCCACCGAATGAATCTGTGTCGCCTCGATCGCCTCTTGGAACGAAAGCGGCGGCAGCACTCCGGGCAGCGCTCGCGCCAAGAGCGTCTTCCCTGATCCCGGCGGGCCTACCAGCAGCAGGTTGTGCCCTCCGGCCGCCGCGATCGTGAGCGCGCGCTTCGCCGCGGCCTGCCCGCGCACTCGACGCAAATCGGGCGCTCGAATCCGCGCCAGCGCGTCGAGAACCGGAAGCTTCCGCTCGACGAGGTCGAGCTCGGTCTCGCCGGCGAGATGCGCGACGACCTCGAGCAGATGTCGCGCGGCGTGCACGCGAACGCCGGAAACCAGCGCTGCTTCGACGGCGTTCTCGGCCGGCACGATCACCCGGCTCAGTCCCGCCTCGGTCGCCGCCGCGGCCAAGCAGAGCGCGCCGCGGATTGGGCGAATGGCGCCGTCGAGGCCGAGCTCACCGAGGATCAAGTGATCGGCGAGGCGCTCGGCCGACACGTCGCCGTGCGCCGCGAGGATGCCGACGGCGATCGGCAGATCGAGCGCCGTGCCGTCCTTCCGCAGGTCGGCGGGCGCCAGGTTCACCGTGACGTGGCCATCCGGGAACGCGAACCCGGCGTTCCGGATGGCGGCCCGGATCCGCTCGCGTCCTTCGCGCACGGCGCCATCGGGAGGGCCCACGGTCTGAAACTGCGGAATACCGATGTTGCGCGCATCCACCTCGACGCGGATCGGATGACCCGCGACACCGAGCAGCGTTCCCGACCACACGTGCGCCGTTCCTCCCTTGGATTCGGGAGCGGACGGCGCCGCGTCGGTCTCGACCAGCGGCGCTTCCATGAGACGGCGACGTTCGCAACCGGCATGCCCAGTCCAACGGCCGGTCGGAGTCGCCGAACGTATGAGGATTTCCGAGGAGCGCGAGTCGTGCTCGCTGTGCCGCTGCGTCGCCCCGGGCGCGCGGGTGCGGCGCCGCCTTCGCACCTTGACGGCGCGAGCGGCGCGCGGGAATCATGCGCGCGCGATGGTGTCTCGCGCGTCGGCTTCACGGGCAGCGAAGCATTGCTACGAGTGGCCGCGGCCCTCGGTCACGGCCGACGTCGCGTTGCTGGCGTTGCGCGGCGGGGAGAGGCGGCCGCGGCTCGAGGTGCTGCTGATCCAGCGCGGGCGTCCCCCGTTCGAAGGCTCGTGGGCGCTGCCCGGTGGCTTCGTCGATCGCGACGAGGATCTACCCGCCGCCGCGGCGCGCGAGCTCGCCGAGGAGACGGGAGTCGAGGGTGTCCGCCTCGAGCAAGTCGGTGTGATCGGAACCCCGGGTCGCGACCCGCGCGGCCACACCGTGACCGCGCTCTACGTGGCCGGCTTTCGAGACGGCGACTCGACCGTCAGCGCCGGCGACGATGCGGCTGACGCACGCTGGTTCCCGATTGAGCGATTGCCGGCTCTCGCCTTCGACCACGGCGAGCTGGTCACCTGGACGATGCTCCACGTCCGGGACCGGCTCGGCCGCGCACCGTGGATCGTCGACGTGCTGCCACGGTCGTTCTCGCGCGCCGAGGCCGCCGCACTCTGGAGCGCCGCCGGATTCCGGTCGGGAGCATTCGGTGCCTGGTGGCGTGTGGCGCTCGTCGCGCGCACCCTCGTGCCCGTGATCGACGGATCGAGAACCTCACCGAGCCGACCTCGTCGCTACCGGTTCGATCGGCGGGCGCTGGCGCGTCTCGACCCGCTGGCTCCCCGCGCCGGCCGATGAACGCGGGAAGCCCGCTCCGCATTCTCTACGTCGCACCCAACATCCGGGTGCCGGGAGCCGACGGCGGCTCGTCCCACACCGCGTTCCTGACGGCCGCGCTGGCGCGGCGCGGCCACGTGGTGAGTGCCTTCGTGAACGGCCGCGGCGACGAGCATCGCGACGGTGTCTTGTGGTTGCGCCACCGCGGCGTGCATTCGTTTCGCTATCTGGAGTGGATGGGTGCCCCCGCCGTCGCTCGTGAAGCCCGGCGGCTTCGGCCCGATTGCATCATCGAGCGCTACTCGAGCTTCGGCGGAGCGGGCGTGCGAGCGGCGGCCGCGCTGGGAATTCCGGCTTTGCTCGAGATCAATTCTCCCGCGTTCGACCCGCCCGGCTCGCCGCGCGCGCGGCTCGACGGGTGGCTTCCCGGCCGGCCGATCCGCCGTTATCGCGAATCGCTGCTCGATCGCGCGGCCGCGATCTACGCCACCTCCGAGCTGCTGGTCGAGCCCGAACGCCGCACGCAGAGCTTGCGCGTGGTCTCGAACGGCTTCGATCCCGCGCGATTTCACCCCGAGGGCGAGCGCGAGCACTTGCCGTTCCCCGAGGGCACGACGGTGTTCGCGCTGGTGTCGAGCTTTCGCGCCTGGCACGGTGCGGCCGAGCTGGTCGAGGCCGCCGCGCGGCTCGTCGCTCGCGGGCGGCGAAACTTGGGTCTGGCGCTGATCGGAGATGGTCCGGAACGAGCCGCCGTGATCGCGCGCGCGGCCGATCTCGGGATCGGCGATCGAGTCTGGATTCCGGGTCGTGTGCCCACCGACCGGGTGGCCGCGATCCTGCGTGCGTCGCACGTCGGAGTGGCGCCCTTCGCCTCGCGCCGCCACGCCGATCTCGCGGTGGGGTTTTTCTGGTCGCCGATCAAGCTCTTCGAGTACATGGGCTCGGGCTTGCCGGTCATCACGACGCGCGTGGCTCCGCTGAGCGAGCACGTTCGCGACGGTGTCGAAGGCCTATTGATCGGCGACGGCGACGTGGCGGAGCTCGCGCGCGCCATGGAGCGGTTCCTCGACGATCCAGCGCTGGTGCGTGAGATGGGAGTCCGGGCTCTGGCGCGCGCGCGAGAGCACTTCACCTGGGATGCGCAGGCCCGAGTCGTGGAAGAGCTGGTTCACGAAGTCTTGCGTCGCTGACTCGGATGCGGTTGCTGCCGCCCCGCCGGCGCGCGGTCAGCGGCGGAACGGTGTGTGGCGGATCAGCTCGCGCAAGGTCGGATACGGGCCGGTGCGGCCCGGGGCGTGAGCCAGCCACTGGTACTCCGTCAGCAGCAAGCCGTTCCACGAGACCAGCGCACCCACGAGCAACCACGCGGCCCACGGTGGGCGCCGCGAGCGCAGCGCGTCGAGCAGCGCGGCGAAGCCCATCGCGAACAGCGCCGTGGCGCCTACCAGACGGCGCGAGCCGTACGCTGCACCCAGGCCGTGGTGGACCGTCGCTTCGACGTAGATGTCGAGAGCGAGTGCCAGCGCCGCTCCGAGCGCCAGCGCGGGCTCGCGTTCGCGAAACCGCCACAGGCCGGCGAGCCCGAGAAGGGTGATCGGCGTCCAGGTGAAGAGACCGCCGTCGTCGAGGGAGACCAGCGTCGCAGCCAGTTCTGGCTGGCCCCAGCGAACCCACGTGTCGCCCTGCGGGATCGTGAGCCAGCTCCCGTAAATCGAGTGCCAGACCCAGAGCTGCGGGCTGAAGACGACCAGCGCTGCGACGCTCGCAAGCGCGGCGAAGCGCAGAATTCTCGCTCGTTCCTCCGCGCCGATCGATCTCGCGCAGAGCCTGGCGACGAGCGGCACGGCGGTCACCACCACGAACACCGAATCCTGCCAGCGCACCAAAGTCATGAGCCCGGCCGCGGCGCCGAGCACGATGGCGTCGCGCGCGGAGAGGTGATCGCGCGTCGCGATCCAGGCCGTTACGAACACCGTCACCGCGAAGAACGACGCGGCGTGCGCGTAGGCCGGCGACACGAGCACGTAGTAGACGAGGCTCGACGCGAGCTCGAAGCCGACGGTCGCGGCGAACGCCACCTCGAGATCGAACCAGCGCCGGAGCAGGCGCAACAGCAGCAGCGTGCCGGCGCACGCGTAGGAGATTCCGCCCAGGCACATCGACGCCTGCGCCATCCACCCGTATCCGTCGCCGCGCCCGCCAGCGAGCCGGTCGAGCGCCAGCCCGGCGCCGAAGAACGGCAGGTCGAGGAGCGCGGTCCCGATCGCGTACGGGCTCGACGCCTTACCCGTGACCGTCGGCTGGTACTTGAGCGGCGCTCCCGTGGCGCCGCGCAGCTTCTCGAGGTCGTTGGTCAGATCGACGTCGTGATCGATCACCCAGGAGGGCAGGTACGCATAGTAAAAGAGCGCGTCGCCCGCGATCAGGCGGCCGCGTGGAACGCCGCGCGCCAGCGCGGCGCCGAAGAAGAGCAGCGCGAACGCGGCGTGCAGCGCGACGATGGCGAGGCGCGCGCGCTCGAGGATCAGCGCGCGCGCCCGGCGGCTCACAGCACCAGCGAGGTCGAGAGGCCGCAATCGACGTAGATCACCTGGCCGGTGATCTTGCGCGCCAGATCGCTGCCCAGGAAGAGCGCGCATCCCGCGACGTCGTCGGCCGACACGATGTCGGGCAGCGCCGAGCGATACGCGAAATCGGCCTGCACGTGACGCCACGCGGCGGTGGCGATGGTGACCTCGTCGTGGTCGCCCGGCCCGAGCTCGCGACGCGCCTCCTCGACCGCCGCGCGGGTCAGCTGACCGCGCTGGTGGTGCGCGGCGTCGGGCTCGCGCAGGAACGCGATGATCTCGCCCAGCGCCGCCACCGTCTGCACCGGGCCGGGCGACACCGCATTGACGCGGATCTTGCGAGGGCCGAGCTCGAGCGCGAGGTAGCGAACGGTGGCTTCGAGGGCCGCCTTGGCGATGCCCATGGTGCCGTACATCGGGACGGCGCGCTGCGAGGCCTGGAACGTGAGTGTCAGGACACTCGACCACTCGCGCAGATACGGCGAGGCGTGGCGCACCAGGATCGAGAGCGAGTGCGCGGAGATCTCGAGTCCCTGCGAATAGCCGGCGGAGCTCACCTGCGAGGGCGGCGAGCTGAAGAACTCGGCCGGGCCGAAAGCGATGCCGTGCACCAGCACGTCGATCGGATCCGCGGCGAAGCGCGAGAAGAACGCGATGAGCTCCTCTTCCTTGGTCACGTCGCAGCGCAGTCCCTCGATCGCCGGTTGCTCGATGAGCAACAGCCGGACCCGGCTGAAGAACTTCTGCTGATAGCCGATGCGAACGCGCGCGCCCTGCGCCGCGAAGGCTTTGGCGATCGCCCAGGCGAGGCTCGACTGGTCGGCGACACCCAGTACCACGACGTTCTTGCCGGCGAGGGCCAGTCCGGCGTCGGAAGCATTGCTCATCGGCTCGTCCCAGGGCTTGCCGTCGCGATCGAAGCCGAATCCGCGAGGCGCGAAAGCGGGGAAACTAGCATGAGTGCCTCGACGCCGGGGAGTTGTGTGGGCCGTGGCGAACGAACAGAGGCACTGCCCGCACAGCGTTGCGCGGTGGGCGCGGGCCGGACACATTCGCCGCCGGCGGCTTGCCGCCCGGGAGCCAGGTGCGGATCGCGCTCATCTCACGCTACGTGCTCCCTTTCCATTTCCAGGGAGGGATGCAGCGCTACGCGCACGAAGCAGCGGTTCACCTGGCATCGCGTGGCGCCGAGGTCACGGTGTTCTGCGAGCCTCCGCGCGCCGCGACCGGCGAGGGCGCCGAGCGCAGAGCTGCGCGAAGCGGCGCCTTCTCGGTCCGCTTCGTCGCGTCTCCCAGGCTGCCGATCCTGGGACGCTGGCCGGGCACGGTGATCCTCGACCGGATCACCAACTACTTCGCGTTCTCGGAGCGAGCCGCACGGCAGGTGCTCGCGAGCGGCGGAGAGCGGCCCTTCGACGTCGTCTACGCTCAGGGATTGGGCGGCTGGGGAGTCGCGCGGCGAGCGGCGGCGAGCGGCTGGGACGGGCCCGCGCTGGTGAGCAACAACCACGGCATGGAGGAATTCAAGAACACCGATCCCCGGAAACACCTGCTCTACGCCCCATTTCGGGCGGGCATTCGCCGCACGGCGCGAGCCGCGGCGGCCGTGGTGGTCACCGATCTGGCGGCGCGTGACGAGTCTCGGCGTCTCCTCGGGTTCTCCGCTCGGACGTGGGCGGTAGTCCCGACTCCCATCGACCTCGCGGGTATCGAGCGCCTGCGCGACGATGCGCTGCGCGCGCGATGGCGCGAACGCTTGACCGTGCGCGACGGCGCCCCGCTGATCGTGAGCGTCGCGCGGCTCGAGCGGAACAAGGGGCTCGACGTCGCGATCGACGCGTTCGCCACGGTCCGGGATCGACTGCCGTCCGGCTGGCGATGGGCGATCGTGGGCCAGGGCAGCCAGCAGGATCGTCTCTCGGTCGCGGTCGCGGCGCACGGTCTCGCCGGTGCCGTGCAGCTCGTGGGGGGAGTCGGTGACGCTGAGTTGCACGGCCTCTACGCCGCGGCGGATCTGTTCGTGCATCCAACCCTCTTCGAGGGCACGTCGATCGTGACCCAGGAGGCGATGGCGCACGCGTTGCCGATCGTCGCGAGCGCGGCCGGCGGGATCCCCGAGAAGATCACCCACGGGGTGAGCGGTCTCCTGGTGCCGCCAGGAAATCGGCAGGCACTCGCGCTGGCCATCGTCTCGGTCCTGACGCTTCCCGATCGTGGTCGTGCCCTGGGACGGGCGGCGCGCGAGGTCGTGGCGGCGCGCTTCGACTGGCCGAAAGTGGCCGCGGAGCTGCTCGCCGCGCTCGCTCGGGCACGCGAAAGTGCCTCGCGCACGCTGGACAACTGAAGCGCACATCCGTACTCTCGACGCGCTTCCATGGGCTCGACGACGGTGAGGAGGGACTCGGTGGCCGGAACGCGGGAGCTCGCGCGCTCGGCGTGGGCGTGGGTTGCGCTGCTGGGATTGGCGGGCTGCATGTTCGTGGAGCCGGTCGATCTCACGCCGCCCGACGCATCGCCGTGGATCCCGGCTGCTCGCCCGCCGCCGGCCGCGGCGACGGCGCCGGCTGTGGCCACGCCGCCTACGCCGGGCGTGCCCGGCGTGGCGGTGCAGGTTCGGGCTCCCTCCTTCGAGGGCGGGGTGCCGTCCGCGGTCAAGGGGATCGGCGACGTGGCGATGCCGCTCGCCGCCGATCTCAGCGAGGCGCGTTCGATCACCCTCGCGAGCTTGCTGGCGACCGTGGCCAGCGAAGGCCTCGACATCCGGCTCGCCCAGGAGGACGTGGCGTCGGCGGAGGCTCAGCGACGCGTGGTGCGCGACTCGCTGCTGCCGAACCTTTCGGCTCAAACCAAGTTCGTGGTTCAAAACGGAGCCACGCAGGGGACGGCCGGGGTGTTCTTCGACACCCATTACCAGAACACAGCGGTGGGGCCGAAGGCGGAGCTGGTCTACGACCTCGACACGGCGCTCTTCACGCTGCAAGCGGCCGAGGAGCAGCTGGGAGCCGAGCAGGAGGCGCTGCGCGCCAGCGGTCACGACAGCCTGCGCACGGCGGCCACCGATTACTTCGACCTGGTCGAGGCGTGCGCGCAGCTCTGGATCGCCGAGAGCTCGGTGCGTCACGCCCACGAGCTCGTCGATCTCGAGCTCACGCGCGTGTCCACCGGAGCGGGGCTCGAGGTCGACCTGTTGCGCGCGCAGGCCAAGCTCGCCGAGTCGGAACGAGCGGTCCTCGAGGCGCGCCGCCAGGTATCGGTCAGCTCCGCGAAGCTGGTCCAGGAGCTCGGTCTGCCGCCCGCGTCCGAGCTGGTGCCCGCCGAGACCGCGATCGTGGCGGTGGAGCTGATCCCGCTGGTCGATCTCGACGGCCTGATCCGGCGCGCCGCCCAGAACCGTCCCGAGGTGGCCGAGGCCTCACGGACGCTGGCCGCGGCGCGCGAGCAAGAGGGCTACTGGGAGAATCGCTGGCTGATCCCGCAGGTCAAGCTCTCCGCCGAGTACAACGGGTTCGGGCCCAACTACCAGGATCTGGCGGATCGCGAGATCTACACCGCCGGGGCCGAGTGGTCGCTGGAGCCTGGCAATCTGTCGCAGCTCGACAAGGCGCGGTCCGCGCGGCGCAAGGCGGAAGTCGCCGAGACGCAAATCACGCGGCAGGTGGCGTCCGAGGTCGTGCAGGCGTTCCGCAGCGCCCAGGCCGCGTCCGGCTCGATGCTCTCGGCGGTGCGCGAGGTCCAGGCCGACGCCGAATTTTACGATCTCACTCAGGTCCGCTACCGCGAGGGCGCCGCGGTGCAAGAAGAGGTGCTACGCGCCGAGCTCGACCTGACCAAGGCGCAGAGCGCTCTCACCGACTCGCTGGCGAGCTACGACCGTTCTCAGTTCGAGCTGGCCCGCGCCATCGGCGGTCCCGCCGGGCGCGCTTCACGGTAGCCAGGACCACACCTCGGTGCGGAAGTAGCGCAGGATCGGCCGCATCAGCGCGACGCCGAAGGTGTCGTCGCCGATCACGATGCGCGCGTAGCCGGTCATGCCCGGCGACAGCGGCTCGTCGGTGTGATCGATGTCGACGACCACGCGGATCTGATAGGTGTCGTCGCCCTGCTTCATCGACTCCTGCATGTGGCTCTCGCGGTCGGTGCGGTAGGCGTCGATGTCGAATTCGCTCTGGGGCTCGGCGCTGCGGATGATGTGAGCGACCTTGCCGGTGATGAGCCGGCCCTGGTGGCCGCGCAGCCGGACGTGCACCGTCTGACCTTCCTTCACCTCGGGAACCGCGGCCTCCTCGGCGGCCACCTCGACCTGCAGGTGGCGGTCGTCCTGGATCACCGCGATCAGGTCGCCCTTGTCCGCGACCTGTCCCACTCGCTCCTGCACGTCGGAGGTCATCACGCGGCCGGCGATCGGCGAGCGGATCTCGAGCAGCTTCACCTGCTCGGTGTAGTAGGCAACCTTGGCCTTGAGCTGCTCGACCTCGGCCTCGTGCGCCGTGATCTCCTCGGCGCGCGCACCGTTTCGCATCTTGAGCAAATCTTGCTGCTTGATGTTGAGCCGGTCGCGGTTCGCGTCGCGCTTGCGGCGCGCGGCTTCCACCTTCTCCTCGGTCGAGGCCTTTCCGGCGAGCAGCGCCTGTTCGCGCTTGAGCTCGTCCTCGGCGAACGAGAGCTCGGTCTTGGCCAGCTCGACCTCGTGCTCGGCGATGGCCACCTCCTCGGGGCGGACACCGTTCAGCAGTTTGTCGAGATCGGCCTGCTCCTTCTTGAGCTCCGCCTGGGCCGTCGCCAGCTGCATCGTGATGTCACGGCCGCTTTGCCTCGCGACCAGCTGGCCCTTCTCGATCTCCTGGGCCGGTACCACGGCGACCTCGGTGACTTCGTCCTGCACTTTCGCACGCAACCCGACCTCGGCGGCGGCCGCCACGTGGCATTCGCCTTCGACCTCGCGGTTGTAGGGCAGGCACAGCACCACGATCACGACGATGGCGAGCCCGATGCGCGTGACCCATTTGACCAGCTTCGATCCGCCGCGCCGGACCGCCCAGGAATAACCCGTGTTCTCCGCCATGATCGCGCCAACCTCCTTGCGAAAGGCCCAAAGGTACACCGCCAGCCCGAACGCCAGGCCGCTGGGGCCGAACCGTGATTCGAGCCAGTAGCCCCCGCCCACCACGAGCAGGAGCTGAGCCAGCACCACGAAGACGTAGTAACCAACGCCGTAAAGCCGCAGCCAGAAGCGTTCTCGGTCGGTCAATGCCTCGGGCGAGGGGCGCCGGCCGAACCACGCCTTGGTCTCCGCGATCGCGCGCTCCCGGATCCGGCCGTCCTTGAGCCAGGCCGAGAGCAGCCGGTAGCCGTCGTAACGCAGGAAGATGATCGCGTGCAGCGCCAGTCCCACCACGCACGGTGGCACCAAGAGCAGCCAGAACGTGCTCAGGTCGGAATGGGGGCGCATCAGCCCCCAGCCGATCGCCGCCACCGCGAAGATCGCGATCTGACACCAGAGCCCCGCGCTGAGCACCGTCCACCGCGCGCGGCCCTTCATCCGGTAGACGGAGTCGCCGGTGTCGCAGTTCACGAACGGAATCAGGTCCGCGACCCAGTAGAGATGAAAGCGGCGCACGCGGCCGCCGTAGAGGCGGCACGCGACGCCCAGGGCCAGCTCTCGCGGCAGATTCATGAAGATCACGGTCTGCGCCAGCGAGAAGAGCGCCAGGATGAAGATAGGCAATTGCCGCGTGAGAACGCCGAACTCGTTCTCGTAGCGGTCGAATCCGTTCCACAGCACCTCGACCCCGAGCCACGCGCCGCCCAGGATCGGCACGATCCAGAACGGGTGGAACACCCAGCCGAAGGCCACCGCGAGCAGATCGAAGAGCGTGTTCACGAAACCGGCGCCGGCCGGAGCTTCGGCCGGGTCCGGCGTCTGGGTGTCGGCGGCGGCCGGTACGGCGACGGGGCTATCCTCCGCCGGTGCCTCGACCAGGAACCCGAGTGTCGCGAGCTGCTCGACGAACTCGACCACCTCACGGTCGGAGATCGGCGCGCCGACGCGCTCCCGGTAGGCCTTGGCGATCTCCGCCGGCTGGCGTGAGCCGTCCACGAGGTCGAGCAGCACCCGCTCGCCGGTGCCGCACGTGTACGAGGTACCGGACGAGGGCTCGACGACGAGGAAGGCACTCGGGCCGGTGCGCAGGATCTCGAGGTCGGGCCGACGAGCCGGGTACATGATCGGGAGGGGGAGAGTGAGCGTCGCCGGGAATGAGGTCCGCGCCGCGGCAGGCGAACAAACCATGTTCCTGCGGTGGCCACCGCCGTGGCAAGAGCCGCGCCACCCGAACGGGGCCCGCGGGTTTGCCCGTGGGCGTCGCAGCGCGCATCATGACGCGCTGCGTGTCGGGCGCGACGAAAAATGACAAAGCGAGACAACCAGAAGGGAACGGAGCTTGCTAGGCTGCTGGATCACCTGACGCAACCGACCGTGGAAGACGCCGAGTTCCATACGGATTCACTGCAAATGGCGGGACGACGCGCAGCGCTCCAGACGGCGCATCGACCGACGGTCACAACGAGGATTTTCGTCGCGCTCGAGGCTCGGAAACCGGCCCGCAGCGGTTGCGGTAACCGACGACGGATTGCTATGCTTTTACGCTACGCCCGGACCGAGGAAATGAATACATGAGGCAGGATCTGCTGCGGGGACCAGGTGTCCCTGGAGGACAGCCTCATCCATTCGTGACGCTGGCGATTTCGCCGGGCGCCACGTGGGATCCGAGTATTCCGATCGCGGCGGCTCGCGCCGGAGCGATCGGAATCCTGGATTTAACTTTCCTGGGGAACATCGAGTGTGCGCTCGGAGTCGTGGACCGATTGGCCACCTTCGCCAGCGAACGCTACGGGGTGCTCCTCCACGGCCGTGACGGCGCGCTCGAGCGTGCGGTGCTCGAGCGGCTGGGATCCTGCGATGTCATCTTACTGACGCCCGAGTCGCAAGAATCCATGCTGCAGATCCTCCCGCGCTGTCGCGAAGTGGCGGCGCAGGTGGGAGTCATCGTTTCGTCGCCCGACGATTTGGACGTGGCGATCGGGCTTCCATTCGATTTTCTGATCGCGAAGGGCTGCGAGTCGGGCGGCTGGATCGGAGCCGAGACCGGCCTCGCGTTGCTCGAGCGAGTGCGCAGCGCGCAGCCCCGTCCGGTCTACGTCTGGGGCGGTGTGGGACCGGCGAGCGCCGGGGCTTACCTGGTCGCGGGGGCGCACGGGCTGGTCCTGGATTGGCAGCTGGTGCTGACCCGAGAGTCACCGTTGCCGCGTGCGCTGCGCCACCGCATCGAGCACGAAGGCGGGATCGATACCGACATCGTGGCTCTGGGTGGCGGATCGTTCTTCCGCTGCGCGGCGCGGACGGCCGATCGGCTTCGCGACCGGCTCGCCACCGCGGGAATCGCGTCGGCCGCCAATCGCGCGGCCCGCACCGTCGTCCTCGAGGAAGCACTGCAGGGCTGGTCCACCGGCGAGAAGCGCTACCCCTGGCCGATCGCGGCCGACGCGGCGCTCGCCGTGGCGTGGCGCGCGAAAGCACCCACGGTGGCGCGTGCGCTCACCTGGACGCGTGAGCTGTGCGCCGAAGCCTCGACCGGCGCGGCCGTGCAGCCGTTCCTGGTGCAAGGTGGCGGGCTCGCACCCTCGCTCGGTGTCTCGCATCCGGTGTTTCAGGCGCCCGAGGCCCAGGGTCAGGATTGGGTCTCCTACGCGGTCGCCGCGCTCAATCGTGGCGCCGTGCCGGTGATTCCGCTCACGGCTCCGCCCACCGAGGCCACCCGCGCCGCGCTCGATCAGGTCGGCCGGCAGCTCGCGGGACGAACCTGGTGCGTGGATCTGACCAGCGCCGCCAGCGCGCTCGAAAGCTCCCGCTGGCTCCCGTCGATCGAGGCGGTCAAGCCGCCGCTCGCGTTCGTGCCCGAGAGCGCGGTCGACGATCTCGCGGCCTGGGAGCACCACGGCACCCGCGCGTTTCTGACGATCACCACCGAGGAGGCGCTGGTGGCGGCGCTCGCGGCGGGTGTTCGCCGGTTGCTCTTCCCGAGCCAGCCGATCGGTGCGCCGAGCGCCGCTCCGAGCCTCGGCCTGTGGGACGATCTGGTGCGGCGGATGTCGTCGAGCGGCCTCGGCGCCGCCGAATTCGCCCACGTCCAGGTGCTGCTCGACGCCGGCGCGGCCGACGCAGCCCGCGCCGCGGCGCTGCAGGTGGTCGCGGAGCCGCTGGTGGAGCTGGGCATTCACGTCGGCCTGCTGACACGCGGCGTCGATACGCCCGCTGGCGAGCTCTGCACCGCCGCCAGCCGGCATCTGCTGGGGTTGCGCGAGACCTCGGTGGTGGTGGTCGAGGAAACGGCGCCCGTGCCGCCGCCGCTCGACGTGGCGATCGTCGGCATGTCGTGCTTCCTTCCCGGCGCCAACGACCTCGCCACGTACTGGCGCAACATCCTGGGCGCGGTCGATTCGATCACCGAGATCCCGCACGACCGCTTCGACGCCGCGCGCTGGTTCGATCCGGACAAGGCCGCCCGCGACAAGATCTACAGCAAGTGGGGCGGGTTCTTGGGCGACATCCCGTTCGACCCGCTCAAGTACGGAATCCCGCCGGCCTCGATCCGCAGCGTCGAGCCGATCCAGCTCCTGACCCTCGAGCTGGTCGATCAGGCGATGCGCGACGCCGGCTACGGCGCCGGCTACCAGCCGCCCCGGGCTCGAACCTGCGTGATCCTGGGCGCGGGCGGCGGCATGGGGAGCCTGGGCATCCACTACGCGTTCCGCGCCATGCTGCCCGAGTTCCTGGACAAGGTTCCGGACGAGCTCCTGAAGCAGCTTCCCGAGTGGACCGAGGACAGCTTCCCCGGCGTGCTGCTCAACGTGCTCACGGGCCGGGTCACCAATCGATTCGATTTCGGCGGGGTCAACTTCACGGTCGACGCCGCGTGCGCGTCGTCTCTCGCCGCCGTCTATCTGGGATGCCAGGAGCTGACCGACGGCACCGCCGACCTGGCGGTGGCGGGCGGCGTCGACGTGGTCAACGAAGCGTTCGCCTACACCTGCTTCTCGAAGACCACGGCGCTCTCGCCCCGCGGACGCTCGCGCGCCTTCGACGCTTCGGCCGACGGCATCGCGATCGCGGAGGGCCTGGCCACCGTGATCCTCAAGCGTCGCGCCGACGCGGAGCGCGACGGCGACCGGATCTACGCCGTGATCCGCGGCGCGCAAGGTGCCTCCGACGGCCGTCACAAGGGACTCACGGCACCGCGCCTCGAAGGGCAGATGGTGACGCTCGAGCGCGCCTACGCTCAGGCCCGCGTGTCGCCGGCTTCGCTCGGACTGGTCGAGGCGCACGGCACCGGCACGGGGCTCGGCGACCCCACCGAGTGCCAGGCGCTCGGATCGCTGCTCGAGCGCGCCAACGCGCGGCCGCAGAGCGTCGGCCTGGGCAGCGTCAAGTCGATGATCGGGCACGCCAAGTCGGCGGCCGGCGTCGCCGGTCTCATCAAGGGTGCGCTGGCCCTCTATCACCGGGTGCTGCCGCCGACGCTGCACGTGGAGACCCCCAACCCGAAGGCCGGCCTGCTCGACGGGCCG
>CAZYWA010000169.1:0-14329 GCA_964650975.1 uncultured bacterium | reverse complement strand
GCCCGGCTCTTCTGGCGATGGGCCGCTCCGCCGGCGAGGGACCGCCGCCCTCCACAGGCTCCGACGATTCCGCGACGCTTTGCGTTCCGATACGGGCGGGAAGCTGTTTGGCGCGGAGAACGATTTCCCACGACTCGAGCTCGAGACCGCGCACATCAGCACAGGCCCACGTCACGGTGCCATCGGGATGAACCACGAACGGACCACGCGAAGCGCAAGCTCACTTGCGGCCATGGACTACCGCGAGATCCAGACGAGCACACCCCGCGCGCTGGTAACTCCAGCTGACGCCCCCAGACCACACGGGTACGTGCTCTCTGCCCGGCCTTCGACGCGCCGTGGACCCCTGCGGACCTCAAACGATAGCCGACCCGCCTCGGTTCAGTTGGAGAGGCCCGGCGGGTCGAATTTCCCGTTCCCGTCCACGTCCACGAAGATCGGGTTGGTGAACCCGATCGGGGGGAAGCCAGGTGTGTCCATCGCGACTCCCCGTGAGTCAGCGCGCGGCGATCTCACCGACTTCTGCACTGCCGTTGGGAGGACCCGCGGTGCCCGCCGACGTCGTCGTACTCGCAGCGATGGGGCGCGGTCGATGCACCGTCTCGCCGCCGGCCGCCTGCACGCGCCTGGTACCCAGCGCGCCAGATTCAGCCCTTCCGATCGGAGCGATCTTTGGATCACGGTTCATGCCGGGAGTTGGCTGAGGCTCGCCGCGGACCGGTGACCGGATCGAAGTGGTGTCCCACAATCGAGCATTCGACGCGATTCCCGAAGCGGCTGCGCCGACGGGAGTCCTGTTTCGGCGGGTCTTTCCTGGCGCTGAGCTCGCATTGCGTCTCGCGTGAGAACGAACGTGCGGCCACGTGCCGGCGGCGCGATTTCCGTCGTCTCTTGTATGCGAGAAATTGTCTTGTATCCTGGACGATGGATGCCAACCTAGGAAAGAGAGGAATCATGTCGATTGCGTCGGACAAGTACCTCGTGATCCTCGACGCCGCCTACCGCGCAGGCACTGACGAGCAGGACGATCCCGTGCTGTGGCTCAGCGAGTGGGTCTACGGAGCGGGCCAGAGTCTCGACCTGCTCCTGCAAGGCAACGCCGTGAGCTACGGGCTCAAGGGTGCGGAAGGGACTGATGCTGAGCCCCACCGTTGCACCGACACGCGCCGGGTGATCGAAGGCGTTCGCCAGCTTGCCAGCGAAGGAGTCCGGATCTTCTACGTCGACGAGGACGCGCGTGCGCGTGGCCTCGACCGGAACGATCTCTTCGCCGGCGTCGAGCCCATCCCGAGTGGCGCTGTGAACCGGCTTCTGAACGGCTACGCGGGGGTGTGGCATTGGTAACCCCGCTCGCGCTGCAGCGCTGGCCTGCTCATGCGCGGAATCGCGCCCGTTTGCGCACGGGTCGATGATTGCGGGCGCTCTCGGAACATGGCCGAGCCGACGGTGCTCACAGGCGAGCGCCAGCTTGGGTGGAACGCGGGCGAGAGGCCCCGGGTGAGCGAGAGCCCAGCGACGCGAGCCACGTGAAGGTCGTCGGCACGTTCTTGATCGCGGCAACGATCGAGGCGGTCGGGGAGGCGGTGACTCTCGAAGCGAAGGTTGGACCCGATCGCCGACCTGGTGGCCGCGTGTGGGGACGCCGCTCGGCCGTTCCGGCCCGTCGCTGCGCCTCGACGCACTGACCCTGACCCGAGACCAAAGCCCATGGATCGACCCAATCTGGTCCTGATCGTGCTGGACACCGTGCGCGCGCGCAATCTGCGCGCCTACGGCTATGCCCGCGAGACCACGCCTCACCTCGACCGTTTCGTCGCCGACGCGACGCTCTTCCGCGACGCGACGTCGGTGTCACCGTGGACGCTGCCGTCCCATGCCTCGATGTTCACCGGCCGCATGCCGTCGCAGCACGGCGCGCACGAGAACCACCGGTTCCTCGATGCCGAGGTGCCGCATCTGGCAGAGCTGTTGCGCACGGCCGGATACGAAACGGTCGGGCTCTCCTCGAATTCGTGGATCTCGAACACCTTCGGGACCGCACGGGGATTCGAGCGGTTCCTCAAGGTCTGGCAGCTCGTGCAAGCTGAACAGGACCTGCATCGCGTGCATGTCCGGGACGCCTGGCAGAAGTGGCGCGAGACCGTGGCCCAGCTCACCGGCCGAAACTTGTTCCGCAATCTCACAAACGGCGTCTACCAGCGGTTTCTCGCCGATCGCTACGACAAGGGCGGCAGGCGAATCGGACGCTGGGTGCGCCAATGGGCGGCCGAGCGCGACAAGAGCCGGCCGTTCCTGCTGTTCGTGAACCTGATGGAGGCGCACCTCCGATACTCGGCGCCGGCGCCTTGGCGGATGTGCTTCGTGGACGGCGGCGTCAGCGGAGGGCGGGTGCGGCGGGTTAACCAGGATCCGTGGGCGCAGCTCACGGGGCAAGCGCCGATGACGACGGCCGACTTCCAAATTCTCGAGGATCTCTACGACGGCGAGCTCCTCTACCTCGACCATTGCCTGGAGGAGCTTTTCGCGGTGCTAACTAAGGCAGCGCGGTTGGCTCGAGAGCACGCTGGTGGCCGTCACGAGCGACCATGGGGAGAACATCGGTGACCACGGCGTCATGGATCACCAATACTGCCTCTACGACACGCTGCTCCGTGTTCCGCTGATGGTCCGCTTTCCGGGAGAGGCGGCCCGTCGCGGCTCGTTGGTCGAGACCCCGGTGCAGACGGTCGATCTCTTCCCGACGCTTCTCGAGGCAGGCGGCGTCACGCCGCCTCCTGGCCCACATGCACCGGGCAGCCGCTCGCTCGCGGCGCCCCACCTCGTGGCCGATCGGTTGCGGGTGGCCGAGTACCTCGGGCCGGAGCCGCACGTCGAATCGCTCGAGGCTCGTTACCCCGGATTCGAGGGCGATCGACTGCGCCGCTCGCTGCGCGCCGTCCAGTCGGCCGACGGCTGGAAGTGGATCACCGCATCCGACGGCTCGGAGGAGCTCTACCACTTGTCCGCCGACCCGCGCGAGGAGCGCGATCGCTCTTCCGACGCGCCGGAACGAATTCTGGCGCTGCGGACCGCGCTCACGGGCTGGGAAGCCGAGGCCGGCGCGGTGCGCGAGACCGGCGACGAACCAGATGTCGAGGAGGCCGTGCGCCGACGCCTCGAGGGCCTCGGTTATCTCTAGCAGGCTGGTGAATACCTACGTCTTTCAGGGCAAACGCGTGCGACGTTGTGGGCAAAGAGTGACAGTTTTCGCCGGCATGAATCGACAATTTCATCCGGCATATGCCGGAAATTTCTGATGGCAGAAAGCCGCACCGCCCCGGACCGTCCCGGGCGGTTCGGTTAGTGCGTCGCCGACCAGGCGCTGGTGCCGCCCGACTCGAAGCCGTCCGCGAAGATCCGGCCGCCCGCCGAGTTGCGGAACAGGAAGACCTGTTCTTCGCTCGACGAGCCCGGTGTGGCGGCAATGAATGCGTCGAGGTCGCCGTCATCGTCGAGGTCGGCGAACCCGGGGTTCGCGTGACCGCCGATCTCGCGCCCGTCGAGCCCGAACGGATCGACCGCGGCCGCGGCGAACGCGGGAGCGGATGATGTGCCGGTATTCTCGAAGAAGAGCGTGCTGCCGTCCTCCTGACCCACGAAGAGGTCGAGATCGCCGTCGCGATCCAGGTCGACGAGGGTCGGCCGCGCCGAGGCCGCGACGGGAGTGAGCCCGAACGGGTTCGCGGAGCCGGCGGCGAACGCGGGGCTCGCGGCGGACCCGGTGTTGCGGGCGAACACCAGATCGCCGCTCTTCTCGCCGAAGAAGACGTCGAGGTCGCCGTCTCCGTCGATGTCGCCCAGGGCGGCGCGGACGTAGTCGGGGCTCGGGAATGCCAGGGCCGGAGCGGCGAAGTGCGGGCTCGTCGGGGTGCCGTCGTTGATCGAGATCTGGTTTCCGACCACGGCGTCGAGGTCTCCGTCCAGATCGAGGTCGCCCAGCGCTTTGTAGCCGAACGGGAGGCCGAGGTTGGTCGATCGAACGAACTCGGGATGCGACGCGACGCCCACGTTGTTGAAGAAGTAGCGCAGGCCGAAGGCGTCGAGGTCGCCATCGCCGTCGATGTCGGCGAAGGTCACGGCACTGTCCGACAGGGCGTAAGGATTGGCCGGCACGAAGGCACCGCTCGTGGCGCTGCCGGTGTTCGGGATCAGGAACATGTGGCCGTTGTTGAACGTGAAGGCGTCGAGGTCGCCGTCGCCGTCGATGTCTCCGAGCACGTTCTCGTCGCCGAAGACCGGCAAACCGAAGGGGCCGGGCGCTTCGTGCGCGAAGGCTGGGCTCGTCGGTGTCCCGGTGTTCTGGATGAAGGATCTGGCGTGAAAGCCGCCGGAAAAATCGAAATCGCCGTCGCCGTCCAGATCGGTCACCGTGGGGCCGAAGTAGAAGAAGAGGCTCAGCGAACCCCAGCCCGGGAGACCGAACGCTCCGTAGACGGGGCCCGCGAACGCGGGGCTCGCCGCGGTACCCGTGTTCGGGAGGAACGCCACGGGGTAGTACTGCTGGCCCAGGATGGTGTCGAGATCGCCATCGCCGTCGATGTCGACCAGTGCGGGCTGGTTGAAATAGATCTGGCTCCCGAGCCCGAATGCGTTCTCGACGGGAGGCGCGAACGCGGGATCGGTGGCCGTCCCGGTGTTCTCGAAGAACTGCGTGAACGCGTAGCCGCCCACGAAGAGGTCGAGATCGCCGTCGCCGTCGATGTCTCCGAAACCCGCGAAACCGTAGTTCGGGCTGCCCACGATTCCGAACGGGCTGAGCTCGGGTGGCCCGAATGCCGGTGCTTGGGCACTGCCGGTGTTGCGGAAGAACAGGAACTGGTGCGCGCCCCTTGCGGGCCACGTGAAGAGGTCGAGGTCGCCGTCGCCGTCGATGTCGGCGAGGGCCGGCGTCATCGTGGGCCCG
Source organism: uncultured bacterium (assembly GCA_964650975.1). Lineage (GTDB taxonomy): Bacteria > JADJOY01 > JADJOY01 > JADJOY01 > JADJOY01 > CAZYWA01. The sequence goes on along the minus strand of CAZYWA010000169.1, from coordinate 9,387 downwards.
AGGTCGCCGAAGAGATCGATCCACGGCCCCGTGAAGACCGGCGGCGGTGCCGCGAGCGCTCGTCGACCGCTCGCGAGCGGCAGCGCGAGCACGAGCCACGCCCAGAAGAAGGCGGCGCGACCCTTGCGGGGGATGGAGTTGTGCGGGGAGAAGTCGCGAGGCATCGGCTCTGTTCCGTCGATTGCGCTCGACCCCTCCAACTGTGCCGCTCAAGCTCCCTCGCGACGCTACGCGCCGCGGGTGCGCGCGGTCAACGCGGCGGCCTTCGCGGCCGCGCCGGGGGCCGTGGCCTCGAAACCGCCCCACTACCGCCTTCGCTCGAGGTGATCCCCGGACCGTCCCGTGGACGGAACCGCCGCTTTTCAGGCATATCCCGAGGATTGCGGGGCGCCGAGTCGGGCGCCCTGGAGCCTCCTCTTGCGAGCCTGGACCGTCGACGCCGATGACATCCGCATCGCCGAGGATTTCGACGAGGCGCTGCTCCACCGCACGCCCGAGATCGACGGCTTCCTGAGCGTCGACCGCGACGACAAGTTCATCGTCGTCGGCACCAAGGGGTTCGGGAAGACGCTGCTGCTCAAGGCGAAGCGCATCCTCTATCAGCGGAACGCGCGCGCCACCTGCCTGCCGGCGGGGAACCTCCTCGACAAGCCGATCGGCGACAAAGTCTTCTCGAAGGACGGGATCGCGTTCTTCGAGGCGTCGCCGCTGCCGTGGGCGAAGGTGTGGCTCACGGCGATCGGCGTCACGATCCTCAAACAGCTCGGCCAGGCCGACGATCTCAAGGTCAACGCGAAGCTCGCCGGCGTCATCGCCGACCAGCGGCTGCACAGCGTGATCGACCACTTCGTGCGGCTCATCGACTTTTCGCCCGGCGATTTACAGCGCTCCGCCACCGACACCGACGGTCACCTGGTGCCGCGGCTGCGCTCGGTGACCCAGCCGGTGGCGATCTTCATCGACGGCATCGACGAGTACTTCGGCAAGCACATCGAGAGCCGCGGCAGCCCGCTCAGCGTCACCGGCCCGCTCTCGGCCAACGTCTGGCACTTCGCGCAGCTGGGGCTGGTGCAGGTGGCCTACCAGCTGCGGCGCATCAACCATCACCTCAAGGTGTTCGCGGCGGTGCGGAAGGAAGCGTTCTCGCAGCTCACCTCCACGGTGATGTCGCAGCAGTACCGCGGCAGCGCCGTCGACATCGGTTACTCGGTGGCGAGCCTGCGCGAGATCTTCGTCAACAACGTGCGGCTCTTGAAGGCCGACCGGATGGCGGACCCCGATTTGCTGCGTGACGATCCGATCGCCGCGTTCCTGGGCCGCGCCGAAGTCTCGCATCCCTGCGCCAGCGAGCGCGAGGACGTGTTCGACTACATCTGCCGCCACACGCTGCTTAGGCCGCGCGATCTCATGACCGTGGGCGAGCGGCTCTCGGCGTTGCGTCCCGAGGAGCGCCGCCACGAGCACCGCCTGAAGGAGACGGTCCACGAGGCGGCCACCGAGATCGCGCAGGAGTACCTGAACGAGATCGCGCCGCACACCGTCGATCTCGACATCGAGCGCTTGCTGCGCCGCCTGCCCGGACCGGTGCTCACCCGTGAGGAGCTCGAGGACGTCTACTTGAAGCACAACATCGAGACCGATGCCGTGGAGGAGCGGCACGTGTTCTGCGCGCTTTATCGCGTGGGCCTCTTGGGTCACGTGCAGCGCGACTGGGTGCAGGGCACGCGCGTGCAGCGTTTCCTGCGGCCGGGCGAGGGAACGCTCGAGCCCGACGGTGTGCTGCCCAAGGCGTCGCACTACCTGGTGCACCCGGTGCTCTCCGATCGGATCGGTCGCGTGAATCCGGGCTACTTGCAGCGCTTGGGCGGCGTGAACGTGGTCGGGCACGCGCGGCCGTGGCGCGACGAAGCGGGGGCCGACAGTAGCGTCACCTCCGAGCAGCTGTGCGTGATGGTGGGCGACGTCCAGAGCTTCGGCGCGATGATGCGCGACGGCGCCGACGGACCGGTTCGCGACGCGCTGGTGGCCGCGGTGCGGAGGTGGAGCGCCGAGGCGGTCGTGGCCGAGTTTCGGGCCGGCGACTCGATCGCGATCGTGCACCGCGACCCGGTGGTGCTGGCGCAGATCGCGCGCCACATCCTCGACGAGGTGTTCCGCGCGCCTGGCCATCCGCGGCTGCGCGTGGCGCTCCACCACGGCGAGGTGCAGACCCGGCGCACCGAGGACGGCACGCTCGTGCTGGCGGGCGGCGAAGCGGTGCTGTGCGTGGTGCGCGTCGAGCCACACGTCGAGGCGGGGCAGATGTGGGCCACCGACGAGTTCCGCGACGAGCTGGCGAAGGTGCCGTCCTTGTGGCGCACCACGCCGATCGCTGGCTTCAACGGCGACGGCCTCGTCAACGTGAAGAAGTCGCACACCGGTGAGCCGGACATCTGGGTGAGGTTGCATCGGCTCGAATTCTGAGGGCTCGTCGAGGCTCCTCGTCCCTCGAGGCCGAGCACGCTCGGTTCGGTGCGTGGCCCGACTCGACGGTGCGAGGTGCCGAGCGGTTGCCCGGGATCGCGGGGCGCTGGTACCGTCGCCGAGCCGCGTGCGGCGGACCCATGAAACGCGCGCGGGCCGCCGGCTGATCCAGTCGCCGGCGCTCACATGCGCCAAGGGGAGTCCTGATGGATATCAGAACGTTTCGTTTGGTCGCGACGCTCGCGGTCGCGCTCGCCAGCGTCACGGCCGCACGAGCTGGATCTCCGGGGGATTCGGCGAGGGTGGCGGCGATCGATCTTGGTTCGGCGCACCCGTTCCAGGGGGACGCGCCCGTCACACTGACGGTCGCGCTCAAGCTGCGCGACGCCGGTGGAATGCAGGCGCTGCTCGAGTCGACGTACTCGAATGGCAGCCCGAATTTCCGGCGTTTCCTGACGCCCCAGGACTTCGCCGCGAGGTTCGGCCCGACGCCTGAATCGATCGACCTCGTCACCCGTCATTTTCAGGCGGCGGGATTCGACGTCGAGCGAGCGACCGTCGCGCAGCTGAATGTCACGGCCCGCATGGCGACCATCGAGCGAGAGTTCGGCGTCAGCTTCCACAGCTTCGAGGTCCCGGCGACCGCCGATGCCAAGGCTTATCGCTTTCGAGCGCCGGTCGGTGCGGCGCGGATCTCCGCCGCGATCGCCGACCAGGTCGACGCAGTCGTCGGCTTCGACGACCGCCCCCGCTTCCACACGATGCTCCGGCTAGCGCAGGGGACGTTGCAATCCCGCCCGGCGACGGTGACCCCGCCGCCCAACACGCCCGATCCCCCGGGCAAGTGGACCGTCGCGGATCTCGCCCAGTACTACGACGTGACGCCGCTCCAGAAGCGCGGCATCTCGGGCAAAGGACGGACCATCGGCATCGTGACGCTGGCCGCGTTCACTCCCAGCGACGCGTTCGCCTACTGGTCGAGCCTGGCCCTGCAGGTCGATCCCAAGAGGATCAAAGTCGTCGACATCGACGGCGGCCCCGGGGCGCCGAGCGACGCCTCCGGCTCCGACGAGACCACGCTCGACGTCGAGCAGTCCGGCGGACTCGCGCCCGGCGCGAAGATCGTCGTCTACCAGGCGCCCAACACGGACCAGGGGTTCCTCGACGCTTTCGCGCGGGCGATCGGCGACAACAAGGCCGACGCGGTTTCCGTCAGCTGGGGCGAGTGGGAGGAGTTTTTGGTCCCGGGCACGCAGATCAGCGATCCGGACGCGGCCGGCGAGTTGCACGCCTACGACAATCTCTTCATCCAGGCGGCCCTCCAGGGCCAGAGCCTTTCGGCCGCGGCAGGCGACTCGGGTTCGTACGACGCCGCCGACTTCTTCCCGCTCCCGAGCTTCACCAACGTCCTCTCCGTCGATCATCCCGCGGTCGATCCTTACATCTGCGCGGCCGGCGGCACGACGCTGCCAGGTCTCCAAGAGTACGTGCTCCCCAGCGGAAGCATCTTCCCCGTCAACGTCGCCGACGAGCGCGCATGGAGCTGGGATTACCTGGATGGCCTGTGCGCGGTGCTCCGGCTCGACCCGCTCGATTGCGGGATCTTCCCGGTCGGCGGTGGCGGCGGCGTGAGCCTGGTCTTCCCCCCGCCGTCCTACCAGGACGGAGTGGCCGGCATGCGGACCAGCGAGCCGAAGCAGGTGCTCATCGACCTGACGCAGAATCCTCCGCAGAAGCTCGTCAAGCTGCCTGCCGGCTTCGTTGGCCGGAACCTACCGGACATCTCGCTCAACGCGGACCCGGAGACGGGCTACACCGTGTTCTATACGTCCGACGTCACAGGCTTCGGCGTCGCCGACTACTGGGGTGGCACCAGCTTCGTCGCGCCGCAGCTCGCCGGCATCACCACGCTCCTCGATCAAAACGCGGGCAAGCGAATCGGACTGCTCAACTTCGCGCTTTACGGCCTCGCATCGAGCGGCGCCGCGTACTCGGGCAGCCACCCGCCGTTGCGCGACATTCGCCAGGGCAACAACGAGTTTTACGCCGCGGGATCGGGCTACGACCCGGCTAGCGGGCTCGGCGTCCTCGACGTGGCGGCCTTTGCCGCGGCGATCCGGTAGCTCGGGTCCGACGCTCTGGAAATGGCTGGTCTCAGGGCAAACGCGTGCCGCTCGGTCGGCGGCGAGTGATTTTCGTTGCACCTCGTTCGACCACGCTGACGTGCCGGCTGATTCGAAGCCTCGACGAAGATCTCGCACGCGTCGCCGCCGACGTTTCCGTTCGAGTCCGCCTGGTCCGGGTTGGCGGTCGTCGGACGGTCGTCGCGGCCGTCGGGAAAGCCGTGGTGCGCGCCGGGGCCTTCGCTGCAACTCGCGACCGCAACCGCGACCGCGCCGCGATCGCAATGCGCGTCGCCAAGGTCGCCTTCCTGCGGCCGCTGCGCGGGCCCGCAGGCCAGTTCCAGGTTGTGCCGCTCACGGTCGATCCATCCGAATCGATGAAGCAGGCGTCGTCCACGATCGTGGACGCCAACGGGTCGGCGGGCGATGCAATCGAGCATAAATATGCTAATATGTTTTTATGAGAACGACGATCGATCTGCCCGATGAGCTGTTCCGGCAGGCCAAGGCGAGGGCGGCGCTTTCCGGGCTCAAGCTCAAGGAGCTGATCACCCGCTTCGTCGAAGAAGGGTTGCGGCGGAGCTCGACCTCGAAACCGGAGGCGCGGCGTCGCGCGCGCAGCAAGCTGCCGATCGCCCGCGCGGCCACGGGCCGCACCCTTCCGGATCTCGGCAACGTGGCGCTCCATCGCATCCTCGACGACGAAGAGGCGAGTGGTGCCGGGTCGCGTTGACCTGCTCGACATCAACGTCTGGCTGGCCTTCGCGGTGGCCGACCATCCGCATCATCAGCGAGCGCGGCGTTACTGGCGCGCCGAGTCGAGCGACGAGGTGGCGTTCTGCCGCGTGACCGCGCTCGGCTTCGTGCGCCTCGCCACCAACCCGCACGTGATGGGCGGCGACCCGCTGACCGTGCAGAAGGCGTGGCAGGCCTACGCCGCGTTCCGGCGCCTGCCCGAGGTGATCTTCGTGGCCGAGCCGGACGGGTGCGAGTCGATCCTGGAGCGCTGGGTGATGCGCGGCGATGTCACCGCCCGGCTCTGGACCGACGCCTATCTCGCCGCGTTCGCCAAGGCCCGCGGATCGAGGCTGGTGTCGTTCGATCGCGACTTCGCCCGCTTCGACGGGCTCGATCTCGTCGTCCTCGAGCGGTAGCCAGGCCGGCGTCGAGCCGTGTCTCGGTTCGCTCCTGACTACCGGCCGCTGCGTTCGAGCTGAGTCAGTACCTGGCGTCGTCGCTCAGCCGCCGCTGGGGATGGTCCAGGCGCCCAGGGTTCCCGACTCGAAGCCGTCGTGGAAGACGGTGAGCGGGGCCGCGAGGCAGTAGAGCCGCTCCGCCGCGCTGCAGAAGGTCTGCCCGAGCAGATGGTTCTCCAGGGTCCAGTCCGGGCTGGTTAGATCCGCCGCTCCGATGAGATCGTAGTCGCCTCCGGAGTCGCTCGTGAAGTTCGAGCAGGGAGTCGGACGCGACACGTTGCCCGCGGGATCGGTGTCGGTCCAGACGGCCACGTTCCCGACGTAGTCGCCGTTCTCGGTCTGGTTGAGGGCCGCCTCGATCTGGCCGGAGGTCAGCTCCGTCGCGTCGCCGGCGACGTGCGTGCCGTCGAGCCGCATCCATGGGCCGCCGCCGGCAAAGGTGCTGTTCGCGTCGTGCGTGGCATCGGAAAGCCAGGCGCGGAAGCGAGCCGGATCGTCGAGGCCAGCGGTCTCGGCGAGGCTCTGGCAGATCGCGTCGCCCGCCGCGATGCCCGTTTCGTCGCCCGCCTGCGGCCAACTCGAGAGATCCCCGCTGCCGGCCGCGGAGGTCACGAAGGCCAGATCCACCGGCTCACCCGTCCCGGGCAACGGTCCGCCCGCACCGCTCTCGAAGCACAGCAAGGCCTTCCACTGGGAGCAAAATTCCACGAGTCCGTCGGTCCAGGCGAGCGCCGAGGTCCATGCCACGGAGCCCCCGTCGGTCGTGCCCGTGGAGCCATCGTCCCAAGGCTGAGCGCTCGTCCAGTTGGCGCAATTGGACGTGTTCGTGCCGTCGGGCGTGGTGCCGGTCCAGACGAAGGTGTGCCGGACCGCCCCGGTTTCGTCGATCAGCGGCGGATCGAAAACCTGATTGGTCGGAGCGACCAGCTGGTCGATCGAGGGGCCGAATGGCTTACCGTCGACGCGCACCCAGGGCCCGGCGGCGGCGGGAAGCGTCGCTTGCGCGCAGTTCTGGGACTTCTTGCCGGAGAGGTTCTGCACGCGGCAGTACGCGTCGTTCATGTAGTCGGAGAGCCAGGCGCGAAACGCGGTGGGGTTCGCGAGACCGGCGGCGCTCGCCCTCGCCCGGCAAATCGCGTCGCCCGCAGCGAGGCCCGTCAAGCCGCCGGCGCCCGCCCAGGTCGAGAGGTTCCCGTTGCCTCCGGTGGACGTGACGAACACGCGCTTGGCGGGAACGTCCGACGCCGAGGCCTGCGCCCAGCAGCCGGGCACTGCCGCAGAGCACTGGAGGACCAGAAGCGCGACCGTGGTACGAAGCAGCATTCTCATGGCTCGCGGACTCCCGAGCACGGAACGCGCGAAGGGTGGCCGAATGGTAGCAGCCTTGCTCGATCCTCCGCGAGGGAGAGGACGTGCGGGTCGGTCTCAGCCTGGAAAGCCGGCGACGGCGCGGCCCGCGCACCGTGCGTGGCACCGAAGGGCAGGGCGAGGCTCAGCCAAGCCCAGAACAACCAGCGCCTCACTGCGTACTCCGGCGCCGGACCGCCGCGCGATTCACGCCGCGGCGGGCGACAGGATCCGCCTCTTCAGCATCCGCGCCTTGCGCTTGAGCATGGTCGTCGTGTTGCGGCGGATGACCAGGCGGCGTGCCTTGCGGTAGAGGCGCATCCGTTCTTCGGCAGGGAAGTCGGGGGTGTCGAAGACCGGCGTGTTCGAGAAGTGGTGGAAGCGCGTGTAGTCGGCGTGGATGATGCGGCCGTTGTCCTGCGCGTGTTGCCAGAGCTCGGTCTTGGGGTAGGGGCGGGCGAGGTAGAACTCGACGGTGGCGAGCGGCATGCGCCGCGCGAAGTCGATCGAGCGCTCGATGGCCTCGGGGGTGTCGCCTGGATTGCCGATCATGAACTGACCGGTGATCTCGATGCCGGCGCCGGCGAGGTTGGCGATGCCTTGCTCGAGGTCGGCGAGCGATTCGCCCTTCTTGATCTTGAGCAGCATCTCGTCGTCGGCGCTCTCGATGCCGATCGCGACGGTGAGGCAGCCGGCCTTGCGCATCTTCTCGCACAGGTCGCGCGGCGCGCGGTCGGCGCGCAGGCCCCAGATGCCCCACACGATGTCGAGCTTCTTCTCCTGCACCATGTCGCAGAAGTCGTGGACGCGCTGGATCTTCAAATTGAACGTGTCGTCGACGATCACGAACCAGCGGTGCGGAATGTTCCAGGTGCCGAGCGCCCACTCGATCTCGTCGACCAGGTCGTCCGCCTTGCGATAGCGCCACGGACGCCCGCTGACCGCGGGAACCGAGCAGAAAACGCACTGATACGGACAACCGCGGCTCGTGAGCAGCGGGTAACATTCGTACTGTTCCATCGGGAAAAGATGGAACGCGGGCCGGCCCAGCGCCGCGAGATCGCGGATCCACGCGGCCTTTTCGATCTGCCTCACTTCGCCGTCGTGGCGGTAGATGAGGCCCGGCACGAGCGCCAGCTGCTCGGGCGTCTCCTGGCCGTCGAGGATCAGCCGGGTGATGATCGGCATGATCTCTTCGCCCTCGCCGATTACCGCGTAGTCGATCAGCGGCTGGGCGAGCACGTCCTTCTCGCTCACCGACACGTGCGGGCCGCCCACCACGATCCGGGTGTCGGGGCGGCGGTGCTTGATGTCGGCAATGCACAGCATCACCCGGTCCCAGGTGAAGCTGGTCGCGGTGATGCCCACAACGCGAGGGATGCGTTCCAGGAAGGCCGCCCAGCCGGCGTCGCCGGCGACCTCGCGATCGATGACCTCGACGGTTCGCTTCTCCGCTTCGAGCGCGGTCGCGATGTAGCCGATGCCGAGGTTGGGGAAGAAGGGCTTGCGGAGGTTGCGCGGGCCCGCGTCGATCAGGGCCACGTCGCGGATCTGGGACTCGCTGGTTTGCATGGGGCCGAATTCCTCGGAGCTGCGGTGCCACCCCCGGCGCCGCGCCGCGGCAGGAGCCTGGATCATACCACGCGGGGGCCGTCCTTCACGCGAGTGGCGCTTGACGCTCCCCGGCGCGGGTGCAACCCTTGCCGTGTTTCGGGCTCGGGCGACGAAGCCAAGCATTCCCGCGGGTGTAGCTCAGTTGGTAGAGCACGACCTTGCCAAGGTCGGGGTCACCGGTTCGAATCCGGCCACCCGCTCCAGACGACGAAAAAGGCCGGGCGCACCCGGCCTTTTTCGTCTCTAGCGACAGGGCTTTAGAGGCCCTCGAAGGAGCACGTCGGGCACGGTACCCAAGTGGTTAAGGGAGCGGTCTGCAAAACCGTTATTCACCGGTTCGAATCCGGTCCGTGCCTCCATGTTACTGGGGGGTCTTTCCAAGACCCCCACCCGTCGAAAGGCGCGACTTTCGACGGGGCCCCCCCAAATCCGGCGCGACTCCGCGCCGACCGGAAACGTGATTGCGGGGGAGCGACGGCGGGCGGCCGCCGTCGCTCGCATGATCGTTCGCGCGTGCCGTTCCATTTCGCGCTAGAGCCCGATCGGCTGGAGCGCGCGCGGTCCCTCGCGCGCGAGCGATCGGCTTCGGGGGGCTTGCCCGCCGGGGGACCGGCGGGCCTCCAGCGGCATTGCGCTCCGCCAAG
>CAZYWA010000168.1:7539-14427 GCA_964650975.1 uncultured bacterium | reverse complement strand
GGCCTGGCCGTACTGCGGCGGCAGGTACACCAGGGCGCGGCGGCTGTAGCCGCTGAGCTTGCCGGGCAGGTTGGTCCAGCCGATGTGGCCCGAGCCGACCGTCGACGTGATCACCTTCAACGGCCCGAGCACCATCACGCTCACCGACGACGAGATCTTCATCTCGGAGGCCCTCAAGCTCCAGGGGCCGGTCACGATCGACGGCGGCGGCCAGACCCGCAGCAAGCGCATCTTCCGCACCGTCGGCGATCACCCGGTCACGTTCATCGGCATCAAGTTCCAGAACGCGTGGGACGGAGGCGGCGGCGCGATCCTCAACCTGGGCGCCAGCCTGACCTTCGACGCCTCCCAGTTCACCCAGAACAAGGCCATCACCTCGGACGGCGGGGCGCTCAACAGCTCGGGCGGCGGGATCGTGTTCGTCCAGAACACCACCTTCGACCACAACGAGTCGCAGGCCGGCGACGGCGGCGCCGTGTGGATCAGCGGCTCCGACACCAACGCCACGTTCAAGGGCGTCACCTTCGACACCAACACGGCGTTCAATTCGGCCGGCGCGCTCTACATGACCGGCAGCGCCACCGACGGCATCTTCTTCGTCGTCGACAGCTCGGACTTCAAGAGCAACGAATCGACCAACAACGACACCAACGGCGGCGGCGGCGCGATCTTCAACGCCACGGATTACAACGAAAACACGGTGATCAAGCTCTCGACGTTCGAGGGCAACAAGGCCACCAACGGCAAGGGCGGCGCGCTCTACAACTCGATCTCCGCCGTCGGCGCCGTGTTCCAGGACAGCGTCTTCCACGGCAACTTCGCGACCGGCCAGGACGCGACCCAAGGCTTTGGCGGCGCGATCTGGAACCAGGGCGACTTGCTGCTCAACCGCGTCACGCTCGACGCCAACAACGCGACGATGCACGGCGCCGGCATCGCCAACAAGGCGACCAGCGGCAACCCGACGGTCATCGCCAACAGCACCATCACCGGCAACATCGCGGCCACCGTCGACAGCCGCGGCGGCGGCGTCTGGAACGACTCGACCGGCTCGCTCACCACCAAGAACACCACGATCGCCGAGAACATCGCGCTCCTCGGTCTCGGCTCGAACGTCTACGACGAGCAAAACGGCGAGATCATCCTCCAGAACACCATCATCGCGAACGGCTCCGGTGCCTCGAGCTGCGACGGCCTCGGGAAGCTCACCAACAACAACGGTGACGGGAACGTCCAGTGGCCGGGAACCGGCTGCGACGCGCTGCCCGACCCGATTTCCTCGGGCGATCCCAAGCTCGGCGGCCTCATGAGCGCCGGCCCACCCACCGGCTCGCAGGTCTACCCGCTGGGCGCAGGCAGCGCCGCCACCAGCGCCGGCAACGCGAGCGTGTGCGCGGCCGATCCGGTCTCGAACCTCGACCAGACCAACGCCACGCGACCGCAGCCCAGCGGCACCAACTGCGACAGCGGCTCGTTCGAGTCGCCGCGCGCCGCCGGCTACGACTCGAACCCGGCGCCGGGCCAGAAAGTGACGATCTCGACGGACACCCAGAACACGGGCTCCGGCAAGGTCACGGTCTCCGAGACCGGCACCGACGATCTCATCGTCTCCGACGTGCAGATCACGGGCGATTCGCAGATCACGCTCACCTCGGCCACGTCGTTCACGATCCAGGACGGCGGCTCCGACGTCGACATCACCTTCGACTGCACGTCGAACCAGGCGAATACCTACAACGCGACGCTCCAGGTCACCCACAACGGCGGCAACAGCCCGGCGAGCTATCCGATCGAGTGCGACGTGTCCGAGCCGGCGCAGCCGGGCTACGGCTCGGTGCCGTCGCCTGGGTCGTCGATCCTGCTCGCGACCACGTTCGGCATCGACGCCACCCAGAACATCGTCATCTCCGAGACCGGCGGCGCGACGCTGACCGGCACGGTGACGCTGATCGCGGCGCCGCTCATCGCGTCGATCTCGCTCACCGCCGGTGAGGGCCCGTTCTCGATCCCCGACGGCGGACCGCCGGTCACGGTGACGGTCAAGTGCTCGTCCAACTCGAACACCCAGGACGCGGCGCTCATCAGCGTGACCCACAACGCGAGCGGCAGCCCCGCGCTCTACCCGGTCGCATGCGACGTCGAGGGACCGAGCTCACCGATCTACGAATCGCTGCCCACTCCGGGCTCGAGCGTCCAGATCCAGACGGCGCCCAACCAGGCCCAGACCACCGACATCCTGGTCACGAACCTGGGCACCGACGATCTCAACGTCACCAACGTCCAGCTCTCGGGTGATCCGAACATCACGCTGGTCTCGCCGAGCACGTTCACGATCGGCAGCAAGCGTCCGCCCAAGGACATCACGCTGCAGTGCTTGTCGGGCTCGTCGGGTGACTTCTCCACGACGGTCACGGTGACCCACAACGCGCCCGGCAGTCCGGCGACCTACACGGTCAACTGCCACGTGACCGGCAACGCGATCTCGGGCTACAGCTCGAATCCGCCGCCAGGCTCCACCGTAGTGATCGGCACCGACCTCGGTAACACCGGCTCGGCCAGCCTCCCGGTCAGCGAGTCGGGCAGCGCTGAGCTCGACGTGACCAACGTGGCGCTCTCGGGCGATGCCGCGATCACGCTCACCAGCCCGACTTCGTTCTCGATCGCCGACGGCGGTCCGCCGCAGTCGATCGACATGGACTGCTCGTCGTCGTTCATCGGGACGTATCACGCGACGCTGACCGTCACCCACAACGCCAACGGCAGCCCGTCGACCTACAACGTCGTGTGCAACGTGACCGCGACGGCGGCGCCGGTCTACGTGTCGAGCCCGCCGCCCGATGGCGGGCTCGATCTGTCGTTCGTGGCCGGCGGCTCGAAGAGCGGCAGCATCACGGTCTCGGAGGGCGGCACCGCCCAGCTCGACATCACCAACGTGCAGCTCTCCGGAGATCCCGAGATCACGCTCACCACGCCGACCTCGTTCTCGATCGTGGACGGCGGCCCGTCGCAGGACGTGACGGTGCAGTGCGCGTCGGGCTCGGCGGGGAGCTTCTCCTCGACGCTCACCATCACCCACAACGCGCCGGGAAGCCCGGCGAGCTACACGATCGACTGCAACGTTTCCTCGAACGCCGCGCCCGGCTACGGGTCGAGCCCCATCGGCGGATCCACGCTGACGCTCGGCACCACGCCCAACAATCCGACCACCACCAACGTCACGGTGTCGGAGACCGGCACCGCCACGCTGGTGGTGAGCAACGTCGCCGTCACCGGCGATCCCGAGATCACGCTCACCACTGCATCGAGCTTCCAGATCCTCGACGGCGGTCCGTCGCAGGACATCACCGTGCAGTGCTCGTCGTCGCAGACCGGCACCTTCAACGCGACGCTCACCGTGACCCACAACGCGTCGGGCAGCCCGGCGACCTATCCGGTCCAGTGCGACGTCACCGCCGCGCCGACGCCCGGCTACGACTCGAATCCGACCCCGGGCTCGACACTCTCGCTCGGCACCACGCCCAACAACCCCACCACCACCAACGTCGCGGTGTCGGAGACCGGCAGCGCCACGCTGGTGGTGAGCAACGTCGCCGTCACCGGCGACCCCGAGATCACGCTCACGACGCCGTCGAGCTTCCAGATCCTCGACGGCGGCCTGTCGCAGAACATCACGGTGCAGTGCAGCTCGTCCTCGACCGGCTCCTTCAACGCGACCCTCACCGTCACCCACAACGCGAGCGGTAGCCCCGCGACCTATCCGGTCCAGTGCAACGTCACGCCCGCGCCCGCGCCCGGCTACGGCTCGAACCCGATCCCGGGCTCGACGCTCTCGCTCGGCACCACGCCCAACAATCCGACCACCACCAACGTCACGGTGTCGGAGACCGGTAGTGCCACCTTGGTGGTGAGCAACGTCGCGGTGGCCGGCGATCCCGAGATCACCCTCACCACCGCATCGAGCTTCCAAATCCTCGATGGCGGCCTGGCGCAGAACGTCACGGTGCAGTGCAGCTCGTCCTCGACCGGTTCCTTCACCGCCACCCTCACCGTCACCCACAACGCGAGCGGTAGCCCCGCGACCTACCCGGTCCAGTGCAACGTCACGCCCGCGCCCGCGCCCGGCTACGGCTCGAACCCGGTCCCGGGCTCGACGCTCTCGCTCGGCACCACGCCCAACAATCCGACCACCACCAACGTCACGGTGTCGGAGACCGGCAGCGCCACCTTGGTGGTGAGCAACGTCGCGGTGACCGGCGACCCCGAGATCACGCTCACCACCGCGTCGAGCTTCCAGATCGTCGATGGCGGCGGATCGCAGAACGTCACCGTCCAGTGCAGCTCGTCGCAAACCGGCAGCTTCACCGCGACCCTCACCGTCACCCACAACGCGAGCGGCAGCCCGGCGACCTATCCCGTCCAGTGCAACGTCACCGCGGCACCGACGCCCGGCTACGGGTCGAGCCCGAATCCCGGCAGCACGCTCTCGCTCAGCACCACGCCCAACACCCCCACCTCGACCAGCGTCACGGTCTCCGAGACCGGTAGCGCGACCCTGGTGGTGAGCAACGTCGCCGTGACCGGCGACCCCGAGATCACGCTCACCACCGCGTCGAGCTTCCAGATCGTCGATGGCGGCGGATCGCAGAACGTCACCGTCCAGTGCAGCTCGTCGCAGAACGGTTCCTTCACCGCGACGCTCACCGTCACCCACAACGCGAGCGGCAGCCCCGCGACTTACCCCATCCAGTGCGACGTCGCGGCCGCCGGGACACCGGGATACAGCTCGCTTCCGACGCCCGGCTCGCAAGTGACCATCGGCACCACGGTCAACGTGAGCGCCATCGGCAAGGTGGTGGTCTCCGAGACCGGCAACGCGACGCTCATCGCGAGCAGCGTGGTGGTGACGGGAGATCCCCAGATCACGCTCAAGAACGCGAGCTCGTTCCAGATCCTGGACGGCGGCGCGTCGTTCACCTCGAAGGTGCAGTGCGTGTCGTCCCAGACCGGCACCTTCAACGCGACGCTCACCATCACCCACAACGCGTCGGGCAGCCCCGCCACGTATCCCGTGCAGTGCAACGTCACGGCGGTGCCGACACCGGGCTACGGCTCGAACCCGACTCCCGGCACCTCGCTGCCGATGAACACGGTCGTCAACACGCCGACCACCACCAAGGTGACGGTGTCCGAGACCGGCAGCGCGCTCCTCGACGTGACCAACGTCGCGGTGAGCGGAGATGCGCCGATCACGCTGGCGAGCGCCAGCTCGTTCCAGATCCCCGACGGAAGTCCGTCGGTGGACATCACCGTGCAGTGCTCGTCGGCGCAAACCGGCACCTTCAACGCGACGCTCACCGTCACCCACAACGCGTCGGGCAGCCCGGCCACCTATCCGGTCCAGTGCACGGTGAACGGCGTGCCCACGCCCGGATTCGGCTCGAACCCGCCGTCGGGCACGCAGCTGGTGATCGGCACCATCCCGAACGTGGTCGCGAAGACCAAGGTGAGCGTGTCCGAGACCGGCACCGCGACGCTGGTCGCGAGCAGCGTGACGGTGACCGGCGATCCCGAGATCACCCTCAAGAACGCGAGCTCGTTCCAGATCCCCGACGGCGGAGCGCCCTTCAAGGTGCGCGTGCAGTGCGTGTCCTCGCAGATCGGCCAGTTCAACGCGACCCTCACGATCACCCACAACGCGTCCGGCAGCCCGGCCAGCTATCCGGTGCAGTGCAACGTCACCGCGGCGCCCACGCCGGGCTACGGCTCGGCGCCGGTGCCCGGCTCGACGATCCCGCTGACGACGGCGCCGGCCGCGGCGCTGGCCGGCAAGGTCACGGTGTCCGAGACCGGCAGCGCGCTGCTCGATGTGACGAACGTCGGGCTCTCGGGAGATCCCGAGATCACGCTCACCAGCGCGTCGTCGTTCCAGATCGCCGACGGCGGCAACTCGCAGGACATCACCTTCCAGTGCCTCTCGGCGTCGCCGGGTACCTTCACCTCGGCGCTCACCGTCACCCACAACGCCACCGGTAGCCCGGCGCAGTACACGATCGATTGCACGGTGCAGTCGCCGGGCGGCGGCAACAACGTCGCGAACGCCGACTTCAACGGCGACGGGTTGCCCGACCTGATCTTCGAGCAGCCGAGCACCGGCTCGCTCATCGTGTGGTTCATGAACGGGCCTCAGCGGCTCAACCAGCGTCCGCTCGATCCGGACCACACGCCCGGACCCACCTGGCACGTGGTGGGCTCGGGCGACTTCAACGGCGACCAGAAGGCCGATCTGCTGCTCCGCGAAAGCACCACCGGCGCGCTCAAGATTTGGTACATGAACGGCGTTCACAAGCTGAGCGAGGCCAACATCAATCCCAGCATCGACGATCCGCTGCTCAGCGTGGTGGCGGTCGGCGACTTCAACGGCGACGGCCACCCGGACGTGCTGCGCCAGCAGCTCGGCCACATGCCGCTCAACGTCGTCTACCTCAAGAACGCCACGGTGCTGGGCCAGGCCAGCTTCAATCCCGATAAGGCCTCGTCCACCAAGGCGGTGACGCTCGGCGCGCCCGACCTCGACGGCGACGGCAAGCCCGACATCCTCTTCGACCTGGACGGCCAGCTCTCGGTGTGGTTCATGGACGGCATCACGCGCGTCGGCACCGCGAACCTCAACCCGTCCACCGGGCCTTCCAACAAGGACTTGGTGGTGGGGAACGCCGACTTCAACGTCGACGGCCACACCGACATCCTGTTCGAGAACGTGAAGACCGGTGCGCTCGACGTGTGGCTCATGAACACGATCAACCTGGTCACGGAAACCGCGACGATGCCCGCGAAGGAAGTGGCACCGAGCTGGGTGATCGTGGCGCCGCGCTGATCTCCGCATGACGG
>CAZYWA010000168.1:0-7529 GCA_964650975.1 uncultured bacterium | reverse complement strand
CGCGCGCCAGGCGCCTCCGGGTGGGGTGTCCGGGGCGCCGCGGTCATCCCCGCTGGGGGGGGGGGGCCCGCCCCGGCCCGCGCGAGCCCACCCCGAGATTTCGTGGGTGCCTCGAAACTTCGGGGTTCTCCGCGTGTTTGGGCAGATTCGGCCGCACTCGACGGGCGCCGCTGCCGGTGATCCCGCCCGCCTGGCCTTCGACGGCGCGCCCGCGCCGTCGCTCGGCTGTTCCGAACTCCTAGCAATTCCGCGAGCGGACCCGCGTTCGCGGCGCGAGCCGTGGCGATCCGCGCGTTGCGGCACGAGCGTTGCTCAAGGCGCTCGCTGCCCGAACCGTCGACGCCCGTCGTCGCAACCGCCGTCATCGAAGCGTGACGCAGAAAGGGGTCTCCGTGATCCGACGCCGAATCACCATCGCCGTGCTCGCCGTGACGACGAGCCTCGCGAGCCTCATCGGAACGTTCGCGGCCGCCGCATCGCCGGCGAGCCCCACGCGGGAGCTGCTCTCCATCCTGCACGCGAAGGGCGAGATCAGCGACGAGCAGTTCCAGTCGCTCTCGGCCGAGCTCGACGCCCAGGACAAGTCGAGCGCCACGCCCGCCGCCCAGCCCACGCCCGACTGGCTCGACCGCTTCACGCTGTTCGGCGACGCGCGCGTGCGCGGCGAAGCGTTCTTCCAGGACCGCCAGCCGGATCGCGACCGCTTCCGGGTGCGCGCGCGCCTCGGCGTCAAGGCGACGGCGAGCGACGAGCTCGAAGGAACGGTGCGGCTCGCCACCGGCGATCCCAACGATCCGATCTCCACCAACCAGACCTTCTCGGAGGCCTTCACCCGGAAGCCGGTGAGCCTCGATCAGGCGTTCCTGACCGTGAAGCCCGCGTCGAGCCTGGGCTTCGACCGGCCGTACCTGACGCTCACCGCCGGCAAGATGCCGCTCACGGTGTTCCGTCCCAAGGCGGTCGGCACCTCCGAGATGATCTTCGACGACGATCTCACGCCCGAAGGCATGAGCGAGACCGGCAACGTCGTCGACGCGAAGGACGGCGTGGTGCGGAAGCTCTCGGTGCAGGCCGTCGAGTGGAGCTTGAAGGAGCTCACGACCGCCGCCGATAGCTGGATCTTCGGCGGGCAGGTGACGAGCGAGCTCGCGGTGGCCTCGCGTGCGACGCTCACGGTCGCGTTCGGCAACTACTACCTTTCGGGCGCCAACCGGCTGGCCCAGCAGATCAATACCGACCCCACGCTCACCAGCACCAACGCGCTGGTCCTCAAGGACGGGACGGTGTTCGCGGGCGGCGTGCCGTTCAAGCTCGACACCACGAACCCGGTGGTCCGCTACGCGGGCGGCTTCAACCTGGTCGAGCCGTCGCTCTCGCTGGTGGTGGACACCGGCGCTGCCGCGTGGCCGCTCGCGGTGTTCGCGGACTTCGTCCACAACACCGAGGCGCAGAGCAAGCCCGACGCGTACTGGGTCGGCGTGGGCGTGGGCCAGACCAAGAACCCGGGCGAGTGGGCGGTGTCGGCGATCTACGCGCACACCGAGACCAACGCGGTCATCTCGGCGCTCAGCTACAGCGACTTCGGCCGGAGCGGCGGCACCAACCAGGCGGGACCGTTCCTCAAGATCGACTGGATGCCGCTCTCGCGGCTGGTGCTCACCGTCAAGAACCACTTCGTCACGTTCGCCGACACGCCCAAGGGCAAGTCGAGCTCGATCGTGAACCGCCTCCAGCTCGACGCCGCCTACACGTTCTGAAACCAACACCTTCGAAACCGGCCCCCTCGACACCGGCAAGAGGAACCCACCCATGACTCCCCATCGCTTCGTTCGTCCGTTGCTCGCCGCGGCCCTCGCATCGGCGGTGCTCACGCCGATCGCGCACGCAGACGATCTGGTCGCGCGCGGTTCCGACTCGACCATTCACATCGTGAAGGACCTGGCCGCCGCGTTCGCGGCCGAGACCGGTCACCAGATCAAGGTCGAGGGCGGGGGTTCCGGGAAGGGTGCCGCGGCGGCGCTGGCCGGCGAGGTGCCGCTCGCATTCATGTCCCGGGAAGCAACCGCCGATGAGAAGGCGGGGGGGCTCGTGACGACGCCCTACGCCCTCGACGGGATCGCGGTGATCGTGAACCCGCAGAACCCGGTCGAGGACCTGAGCGTCGACCAGCTCAAAGCGATCTTCACCGGCGACACCACGACCTGGCCCGACGGCAAGCCCGTGATGCCATTCAACCGCAACGAGGACTCGGGCACCCGCAAGGCGTTCCAGGAGCTGGTCCTCAAGGACGCCAAGTTCTCGGACAAGGCCGCCGTCAAGCACGACGGCATCCTGGTCGACAGCGTGAGCAAGGTGCCGAGCTCGGTGGCGTTCACCTCGGTGGCCGAAGCGACCTCTTCGGTCAAGACGGTCTCGGTGAACCACGTGAAGCCCACCCCCCAGACCGTCAAGGACAAGAGCTACCCGCTGTCCCGGACGCTGGTGCTGGCCACCAAGGGTGCGCCCAGCGCCGACGCCAAGGCATTCATCGATTTCGCGATCGGACCCAAGGGACAGGCGGTGGTCGCCAAGGCCAACGCGGTGCCCGTCTCGAAGTGATCGCGTCCCGCCCACCGCACACCACGCTGCCTCCGAACCCGACATGACCAGCGCGACCCGCTGCCGCAAGGAACCGACATGAAGACCTCGATCCGCACCCGCCTGTGGTTGGGCTTCGGTCTCATGACCGTGCTCGTCGCCATCACCAGCCTCACCGGCTACCAGGTCTCGCGCCTGCTCTCGCAGGGCGCGCGCGACCTGGTCGACCAGGGCCTCGCCGTCCGGACCTCGGCGGACCGGGTCCACCAGGAGCTGCTCGCCGCGCGCGGCGCGGCCGAGCGATTCCTGCGCGACCGCAAGGAGGAAAACGCCGCGACCGTGGAGCAGCGCCTCACGGCTCTCGAGAAGGCGCTCCCCGAACTCACCCAGGTGTCGGTGAGCGCCGATCAGCGGGCCCAGGCGGCCAAGGCTGGCGAGCTGGTGAAGAGCTTCCGCTCGCTCTGGAACCAGGTGGTGGAGGTCGCGCGACACCGCGGCCTCGGCCCCGACGACGGCGTCCAGGGCCAGCTGCGCACCGCGGCCCACGACATCGAGAAGGCCGTCAACGATCAGGGTCTGGCCGAGCTCGACGTGCTCTTGCTGCAGGCGCGCCGCCACGAGAAGGACTACATGCTGCGCGGCGATCCCAAGTACCTGGACGAAATCGCCAAGCGCATCGACGAGTTCACCAAGCAGATGGAGATGTTCAGCCTGGACGACGCGACCCGCGACAAGGTCACGGCGCTCTGGAAGACCTACTTCGCCAGCATGCAGACGCTGGTCGACACCGATCGCACCGAGAAGCAGGCCGTCGACTCGATGCAGGAGAACGTGCAGCAGTTCGAGGCGCTGATGAAGCAGGTCGACGAGAGCGCCGGACAGGAGATCGACGCGACCACCTCGCACGTCGCGAGCACCGCGCTCTGGGCGCAGCGCATGCTGCTCGCCGTGCTGTTCGGCGCGGCGGCGCTGGGAACGGCGGTGGGCGTGGTCGTGGCGCGCTCCATCACCCGGCCCATCGCGGCGATCGTGAAGCGGTTCGGCGAGATCGCGCGGGAGAAGGACCTGACCAAGACCGTCGAGGTGACCTCGAAGGACGAGCTCGGGGTGCTGGCCGAGAGCTTCAACGCGCTGGTGGGCGAGATCCGCGGCGTGATCGGGCTCATCCACGAGAACACCCTGGTGCTCGCGTCCTCGGCCGAAGAGCTGGCCGCCGTGAGCGAGCAGCTGAGCGGGTCGTCGCAGCAGACCTCGGCGCAGGCCACCTCGGCGGCAAGCGGCGCCGAGGAAGTGGCCCAGACCTCGGAATCGCTGGCCAGCGCCGCCGAGGAAATGGGTGCCTCGATCTCGGAGATCGCGCGCCGCGCCGGCGAAGCGACGCGCATCGCCGCGCAGGCGACTCACCTCGCGTCGAGCGTCGACGCCGCCATGGGCAAGCTGGGAGCGAGCAGCACCCAGATCCGCGACGTGGTGAAGGTCATCACCTCGATCGCCGGCCAGACCAACCTGCTGGCGCTCAACGCCACCATCGAGGCCGCGCGTGCCGGCGAGGCCGGCAAGGGGTTCTCCGTGGTGGCCAACGAGGTGAAGGCGCTGGCCCACCAGACCGCCCAGTCGACCAGCGACATCACCGAGCGGATCGCCGCGATCCAGTCGGACACCCAGGCCGCGATCGCATCGATCGCGGAGATCGTCGCGGTCATCGGGCAGCTCGACGAGATCTCGGGCTCGATCGCGGCCGCGGTCGAGGAGCAAAGCGCCACCACCGCCGAGATGAGCCGCAACGTGCAGGGCGCTCGCGCCGGCACCACCGGCATCGCGGAGGCGGTCGCGAACGTGGCCCAGGCCACCGAGGAAGCGAACGGCGCGGTCGGCTCCATCCGCGGCGCCACCGATCAGCTCGCTCAGATGGCGTCGACGCTGCGCACGGTGGTGGGACAGTTCCGGCACGAAAGCGACGCGCGCCCGGCGGCCGGCGATTCGTCGCACCGCGCCCCGCGCTCGAACGGGCACGCTCACCCGTCACCCGACGCCGGCGCGCATGCCTCGTCGGCGGGCGGACTGCACTGATCGAGTCCGCATCCTCGGGGCGTGGAATGCGCCCATGGGACGCCGGCCTTCCCAGCGCTGGCTCGGCGTCGCCATCGGGCTCGCGTTCGCGGCGGCCCGCGGCGACGGGCGGCCGAGCGTGATCTGGTTCGTGAACGCCG
Source organism: uncultured bacterium (assembly GCA_964650975.1). Lineage (GTDB taxonomy): Bacteria > JADJOY01 > JADJOY01 > JADJOY01 > JADJOY01 > CAZYWA01. The sequence goes on along the minus strand of CAZYWA010000168.1, from coordinate 2,742 downwards.
CCGGCTCGACTGACTTGCCGCATCTCCCCGGCAATCCGCGCTCGCCACGCCGGGTAGGGGGCCTTCCGCGCGGGGACTGTCCCGGTTTCGGATCCAGCCGAACCGCGTGCCGGCCGCCCGGCAACGCTCAGCCTCGAATTTGCCGCGTTTCGAGGGATCCTCGAGCCTTCTCGGGCCGTTCGGCGGGACCACACCCCGCTTTGGTAATACGAAATTGACCAAATTGGTAATGACAAATTTTTCATTTTGGTAATGTAGAATTGTCCAAATTGGTAATCCATTATCTTCCAAGTGTGGCTGGCCCCGGTGATCCCGTGAAAGTCGAGGCGAGGGCGCCCGGCGTCGAGCAGGGTTGCGTGAGCGAAGCCGTTGCTCCCGCTCCGCGCATGGCAGTATGGTTCGCGCGCTGCGTCATCGCCGCGTCATCCGGGCATCGATCCGGTGGCGCGTTCACGGGTCTTCGGAACGTCGTGGGGAGGACCGGATGGGCCACCGGATCTCGCGATTCCTGGACGAAACCGCCAGCTCACTGGCTGGCGTGCTGCATCGCCAGAGCCCGCCCCATCCCAACACCCTCGATCAGCTCCACGCCTACCAGGGTCTGACCCCCGCCGAGCTCCTGCCCGAGCCGCCGGTGCCGCCGCGGGTCACCATCCGCCCGCGCTGGAACACCAACGAGTTCCTGTGCGAGGACCTGTCGTTCGCGTCTCCGCACCAGCCGCTCTGCGAGGATTTCCGGCGCCGGCACCAGGCCGAATACCAGGCCAATTCCACGGTGCACGTGCGCTGGATCCGTCATCTGGCGCGTCCCGACCGGCCGACGCTCATCTACCTGCACTCGTGGATGCAGCCCGACTTCAAGTGGGAGGAGCGCCAACTGCTGCCGGGGCTGGCGCGGAAGCTCGGCGTGCACATCGCGCGCATGCAGCTGCCGTATCACGGGCTGCGGCGCCCGGCGGGCTCGCGCTTCCACGGCGAGTACTTCTGGACCGCGGACCTGGTGCGCACCATCGAGGCCATCCGCCAGAGCGTGGTCGACGCGCGGGCGCTGATCGGCTGGATGGACGAGACCGGGCAGGGCCCGGTGGGAATCTCGGGCGTCAGCCTGGGCGGCATGATGACGCTCACCACCGCATGCGTGGAGCCGCGGCTCGCCTTCGCGATCTCGATCTCCGCGCACCTCGATCTACCTGCGGTGCTGCTCGAGGCGTCGCTGCTCACGCGCTTCCGCCGCGAGCTCGCCACCTTCGGCTGGGGCCCGGAGCACGTCGGCGAGTACCTGCGCGACCTGGGCTTCGCCGACCTGATGCCGGCGATCCCCAAGGATCGAATCCTGCTGATCGCCGGCCGTTACGACCGGATCCTGCGGCCCGAGCGCCTCGACGAGCTGTGGAAGCGCTGGGGCGAGCCGCCACGCGCGTGGTTCGACGGCGGGCACGTCGAGATGTTCCGCTACCTGCGCGGACCGGTTCACGAGATGCGTGCCTTCCTCGTGAGCCTGGCCGAGAGCAACCTGGGCCTCGGCCGAGGCGAGTCGAGCGACGACGGATCGACGGCGTCGAAGGGCGCCGCGCGGCGCTCCCCGACCGCGCCCAAATCAGTCTGGGCGTAGGCCCTTGAGCATCGCGACGAACCCGTCGCGTCCCGCCTTCACGGTCTCGTCTGGGCCGGTGATCTTGAAGAACCAGGGGCCGCCGGTGCCGCTCACCACGGCGCCCAGGAGCCGGCCATTCGGCTGGGGCTCTTGGCCGCCCGTTCCCATTCCGGTGGGCTTGAGCGTTCCCGGGACCGAGACCGTCGACACGTCGAAGGGGCCCTTCGGAGAGGTCACCGAGAACGACTGACGCTCGGGCGTGGTGCCGGGAGCGGTGTCGACCTGCGAGATCCAGCGCGCGATGTTGCTCTCGGCGTCTCCGCCCTGGCCGGGACCGAAGTTGAACACCACCAGCTGAGCGGCGCCCTTGGCGCCCGGGATCGACGCCTGCAGCAGCCGCATTCCCGACGACGGGGTCTCGCTGGTCCAGCCCGCGGGCAAGGCGACCGTCAGGCCGCGAGCGTGGAAGCGGCCCTCCGCGTCGGCGACCGGCGCCGTGGCCGGAGCAGGTTCCATCCCCGGCATTCCGGGCATCCCCTGCGGCGGCATTCCCAGCGACGGATGGCCGGGCGGGAGCGCGCTACCGCCGTGGGCCGGCATCGGAGGCGGGGGCTGATCGTCGGCCCGGGCAGCGGGCGCGATCATCAGCGTGAGCGCCACCGCGGAGAGCGCGAGGTGCGCAAGGCGAAGCGTCGATCGATGACTCACGAGACCTCCCTCGAGTGGGTTGGGGACGAGCGTAGCGCAAGCGCCCGGCATTTTTCGGCGGCCCTGCTAGATTCCCCCGGGCACCTGCGGCTCGACGAAGGGAGTTTCCGATGATCGACCGAATCGCCGAAGCGATGCTCGTCGAGCTCGACCAAGCGCTGGGCGGCGCGCTCGGCGGCGATGCCGAGAAGCGAGCCCTTGCCAAGCAGTCGCTGGCCAAGGCTCTCGCGGAGGCGCTGCGCGAGACCAACTCGGGGATGCGCGAGCGCGCGTTTCGCGCGGCCCGCGGTGTCGTCTACGAGCGCACCAAGAGCGGCGCCGACGTCGAGGCGAAGGGCGCCGACGCGGCCGCCGAGGCGATCCGGGCACTCGACGTCGAACCTCCCGAGGAGGCTCCATGATCGCGCCCTTCGCCGCGCGCTGTCCGTCTTGCGGCGCGG
>CAZYWA010000167.1:0-14496 GCA_964650975.1 uncultured bacterium | reverse complement strand
CCTCGAAGCGCACCAACGCGCGGAGGCCAGCGATCGCGGGATCGTGGATCGACGCCGGCTCGAACGCGTCCATCGAGACGCAGCCTCGCGCCAGCGCCACGGCGACGATGTGCTGGATGCTGAAGCGCGCTTGCGCGGGCGTCTCGGGGGAGGGGCGGTCGCAGAGCTCGGCAATCGTCGGATAGCCGCTCACGGTGATGGCGCTCACCCGATCGGCGGGGAGGCGCGTCGCGAGGTCGAGCGCGGCGGCGATCGCGGGATGCGTGTGACGGCACGATCCCCACGGCTTGATGCTGGTCTCGCCGATCTTCCAGACCGCCGACGGCGCGGTCACGCGCTCGGGAGCCGGATCGGTGCAGAGCCCAGCGTAAAAGCCCTTCGGTCCCTCGAGCACGCGTTCGGCGCCGCTCAGACCGAGCGCCGCGAGCCGAGCCGCGGTGACGCCGGATCGAGCCGCGTGTCCCGCGTGAAGCGGCTTGGTCCACGCTCCCTCCAGGTTGAACTGCCACAGGCCGCCGGCGACCGAGCCCGCGTTGCCGAACGCCCACACCAGTCGATCCTCGTCGAGGCCGGCGATCGAGCCCGCCGCCGCGGCCGCGCCGAACGGGCCACAGGTCGCCGTGTTGTGGAACACGCGGTAATGCGCCGCGCCCACGGACTCGCCGACACGCAGGCAGGCCTCGTAGCCGCGCACGATCCCGTCGAGCAGCGCGCGCGGCGCGGCACCCGAGTCGCGCGCCATCGCCAGCGCGGCGGGAATCACCACGCAGCCCGGGTGGGTCACCGAGGCGCGGTGCAGATCGTCGAGCTCGAGCGTGTGGGCCAGGGCGCCCCACGCGAACGCGGAGGTCTCGGGTCCCTCGCCCGAACCGCTGGCCCAGCGGCGGACGATCGTTCCCTCGGGCGTGTCGCGCGCGCCGAGCGCCGTGCCGACCGCGTCGATGAGAAAGCGCACCGCATGGACGCGCGCCTCGTCGTCCACGGGGCGCAGCACCAGGCGCGCGAGCGCGCGAGTCAGCGATGGCGTCGACACGGCCTTCAACCTAGACGGAATCGGCGGCCGTTTGGAGAGCGCGCGCCGCGGACGCGAGGGACCGCGTCCCTCCGAACCACCGCGACGGCAGTGGGAGAGCGGCCGTCCCTCGCCGCCGCAACGTCACATCACGGTCGATCGTCGCCAACGCGACCGCGTCCCCGGGGCGACACGAGGCCAGTCGGAGGGCTGCGGTCCCTCGCAGCCGCAGCGGACGATCGCGTGGCCGAGCCGAAGTGGCTTCCACTCGGAACGCCGCCGGTTTCTTCGGCGTCGGTAGGCGTCTGATACCCTGACGCAGGGCGCATGGTTTCCTCCGCTTTCGAAGGCAAGATGACGACGTCGTGGAACGACGACGAGCGTGCCTTCGTGCGCGCGGCGGCGAATTACCTGGAAAATCCGCGGTTCCTGGTCCAGGTGGCCGATCTGGTGGGACGGCCGATCGAAGCCGCCGTCGCGAGGCTGCCGAAGAGCGCGCAGAAGCTGATCCGGCGCGCGGTGCAGGGTTCCCTCGATCGCGGCGTGCGGTGGGCCGCCGACGCGATCGACGCGAGCGAGCCCCAGTTCGAGAGCTTCGGCGACGCGAGCAGCCGCGCGCGACGCCGCGGCCTCGGCCACCGCCGCGCCGCCGCCGCGTCCGGAGCGGTGGGCGGCTTCACGGGACTCGCGTCGCTGCCGATCGAGCTGCCGGTGAGCACGCTCATCATGCTGCGCTCGATCGCGGCCACCGCTCACGAGATGGGCGCCGATCTCGCCGATCCGGGAGTGCGCCTCGAGTGCGTCGCGGTGCTCAGCCTGGGCTCCCGCAGCTCGCGCGACGACGCCGCGGAGACCGGTTACTGGACCGCGCGCGTGACGCTCGCGAGCGCTATCGGCGAGGCGGCCCGCGCGCTCGCCAAGACCACCGCCGAGGATCTCACGCGCGTGGCGCTCGATCGCTCGGCGCCCGCGCTGCTCCGGTTCGCGGCGGTCATCGCGAGCCGGTTCGAGATCGTCGTCACCGAGCGCGTGATGGCGCAAGCCGTGCCGATCGTGGGCGCGCTCTCGGGAGCCGCGGTGAACACCGCGTTCGCGCATCATTTCCACACCGTGGCGCTCTACCACTTCGGCCTCCGTCAGCTCGAGCGGGTCCACGGCGCGGCGCTGGTCGAGGGCGCGTACCGGGCCGCGTTGCCTGCGGCACCCGAACCCCGCGGCGCCGCACGTGGGACGAGGCGATCCTCGGCCTGAGCCCGATCTCCTCTCGCTCCGTCCTTCGCTCTCGACCATGTGGCAAGCCGGCGATCTCCTGATGCACCGCTTCAACCCCGATCTGGGGATCGGGCGCGTGGTGGCGCTCGAGGGGCGGACGCTCCTGGTGCGCTTTCCGCGCGCCGAGACCGAGCTGCGCATGAGCACCTCCGCGGAAGCGCTGGTGCCGCTGGTGCTGGGAGCGGGCTCGCGCGCTCGCGTCGACGCGAGCGGAGAGGAAGTGGTGGTGGCCGAGCCGCTTCGCGACGGCGAGGACGGCTATCGGTTGAGCGACGGACGCACCGTGGGGCGCGGGGCGCTCTGGCCGCTCGAGACCAAGCTCTCGGTGATCGACCGGCTGGCGCGCCGCGAGCTGGGCGACTACCGCGATTTCGCCAACCGCATGGATGCCGCGCGGCTGCTGGCGATGCGGCGCGGGACGGCGCTCGCGTCGTTCCTCGGCGGCCGCATCCGTCTCTACCCGCACCAGCTTCACGTGGCGGAGCGCGCCACCGCCGCGGACCCGGTGCGCTGGCTGCTCGCGGACGAGGTGGGGCTCGGGAAGACCGTCGAGGCGTGCTTGATCCTCAATCACCTCGAGCGCACGGGGAAAGCCGAGCGCGCACTGGTGGTGGCGCCGCCGACGCTCACGGTGCAGTGGCTGGGCGAGCTCTATCGCAAGTACCACCAGGTGTTCGTGCACCTCGACTCCGAGCGACTCGACGACGTCGCCAAGGATCTGGGCGCCGACTTCAACCCGTTCGAGGCCCATCCGCGCGCGGTGATCTCCCTCGATCTCTTGATCGAGCGGCCCGCGCTGGTCGCGGCCGCGCAGGAAGCGGGGCTCGACCTCCTCGTGGTCGACGAGGCGCATCACCTGGAGCGCCCGCCGGGACAGCCTGGAAATCCGGCGTATCGCGCCGTGGCGCCGCTCACGGAGACGGCGCGGCACGTGCTGCTGCTCACCGCGACGCCGCTCGCCGAGGACGTGCACGGCTTCGTGCGGCTGCTCGAGCTTTTGCGTCCCGACGACGACGCCACCGGCGAGTCGTTCCAGGCGCGGATCGAGCGCGGCGATCCGCTGCCTCCCTGCACCAGCTCGACGCGGCGCACCGACATCGGCGGCTTTCCGCCGCGCATCGGCTTGCCGGTGGAGCTGCCGCTGTCGCCAGGTCTCGACGGCTGGCTCGAGCTCGAAGCCGAGACGGTGGCGATGCCCGCCGCCGATGCGCCCGCGCGGCGCAAGAAGATCGAGCGGCTGCGCCGGGTGCTCTCTTCGCCGGCCGCCGTGCCTCCACCGCGCGACGCGGTGGGGCAAACGTGGCTGGCGCGAATGGAGGCGCTCTCCGACGCGGACCCACGCCTCGAATGGCTGGCGCGCGAGGCGCTCGCCTGGCACGAAGTGGGCGAGAAGACGCTGATCTTCGTCGCGTTCAAGGAGACGCTCGAAGCGCTGCGCAAGCGTCTCGAACTGCGGCTCAAACGCCGGGTGGCGCTCTTCCACGAGGATCTGCCCTCGGGACGGCGAGACATCGAAGTGGCGCAGTTCCGGGCTCCGGGCGGCACGTCCGTCCTGGTCTCGACCGAGTGCGGCGGCGAGGGCCGGAACTTCGAGTTCTGCCGGCGCATCGTGCTCTTCGATCTGCCGTGGGACCCGCAGCAGCTCGAGCAGCGCATCGGTCGGCTGGATCGCATCGGCCGCGAGGTACCGGTCGAGATCGTCTACTTCCGGCCGCATCGCGGACTGGCGCGAACGCTCGCGACGGTGCTCGAGGCCACCGGGGCTTTCGAGGCGCCGCTCGCCGGCGTGACGCACGAGCTCGCGGCGCTCGAAGCGGAGTTCGAGCGCGCGGCCCTCGAGCCCGACGCGATGGACCTCGACGCGGCGCGGTTCACCGCCGCGATCAGCGAGGCGCGGGCGGCGCTGGGCCGCATCGAAGGCGGGGCGTATCAAGAGCTCCATCGCGATCCGTACCGGGCATCGATGGCGGACTCGATCCTGAGCCGGATTCCGCCGGGTCTCGAGCCGCTCACCGAGAAAGTGGTGATGGACGCTTGCGAGCGGCTCGGTTTCGACGTGGTCCCCGAGCGGCGGCGCGCCACCTACTCGATCGAGTTCGGCGCCCGGGCGATGGTCGACCAGATCCCGGGCGTGCCTGGCGGGAAGCGCTTCCTCGGGACCTTCGATCGCGAGGAAGCCGTGATCAGCGAGACGGTCGATTTCTTCTCGGCCGGGCATGCGCTGGTGGAGGGCCTGCTCCTCGAGCTCGAGGACGGCGATCGCGGGCGCACCGCCGCGTTCGAGCTGGTGCTGGAGACGGCAGCGCCCGCGCCCGACGCGAGCATGCGCGGATCGTGGGGATTGATCGCGATCTTCGCCGACGATCCGCGCCCGGTCTGGTGCGTCGACGCCCGCGGGCGCCGGCACGCGCCCTGGGAAGAGCGCATCGCCGCCGGTCTGACGACGGTCCGGCGGCTGCCGCGTGAGGAGATCGAGGAGCTCGACGAGTGGCCGGAGATCGTGAAGCGGCTCGCCTCGGCGCTGCCCAAGGACCGCGAGCCGGCGGCGGTGGCGCTGGTGCGCTGGGCGGATTGATCGGCGAGCGTCTTGGGCGCACTACGAGACGTCGATCGGGACACCGTCGACCTTCACGCGCTCCCCGAACGCGAGCGCGAGCTGGTGGAAGACGGGGCCGGGGATCGCGCCGCCGAGGCGAGTGCCGTCGAGTGAGCCGACCGGCACCAGCCGGGCACCGGTGCCGCTCAGGAACACCTCGTCGGCGCCGAAGAGGTCGACGCGGCCCAGCGTCCGCTCCGCCGCCGGGATCCCGAGGCCGCGAGCCAGGTCGAGGACGGTGTCGCGGGTGATGCCTTCGAGGGCGCCGTCGGTGGGCGGAGGTGTGAGCAGCGCGCCGCGCTTCACGGCGAACACGTTGGCGACGCTCGCCTCGGCGATCTGGCCCGCGGCGTTCAGGATCAGCGCTTCGTCCGCGCCGCGCAGCTTCGCCTCGCGCTTCGCGAGCACGCTGTTCAAGTAGTTGAGGCTCTTGACCCGCGGATCGATCACGTCGGGCGCGGGCCGGCGCACGCTCGCGGTCGCCAGATCGATTCCGCGCGCGAGCTTCTCGGCCGAATAGAGCTGCACCTCGTCGACCAGGCAGACGACGCGCGGGGTAGGGCAGAGGGTGGGGTCGACGCCGAGTGGTCCTTCGCCGCGGCTCACGACCAGCCGCACGTAGGCCTCGTCCTTGCCGAAGGCGCGCGCGGTCTCGAGCACGATGCGCTCCATCGCCGCGGCGCCGCCGGGCAGCTCGAGCCCGATGGTCCGCGCGGAGGCCGAGAGCCTCTCGAGATGACGAGCGAGCCGGAACACGCGCCGCGCGTAGACGCGCAGGCCCTCGAAGACGCCGTCGCCGTAGAGGAACCCGTGATCCGTGACCGGGATGCGCGCTTCGCTCGCATCCACCACGCGGCCGTCGATCCACACCTTCATGAGACGCTCCCTTCCAGCCGCGCGCCGGCGGCTCGGGCCGCGGCGACCGTGATCTTCACCACCTGCGATTGACTCGCCGCCCGGAGGCGGGCTGTCGGCACTCCGGCGGCGACGGTCGCCACCAGCTCGCCGCGCACCAGCACCGGCGCCGCGACGAATGCGAGACCGGCGATCCATTCCTCGCGGCTCTCCGCCCAGCCACGCCGCCGCACCTGCGCCACCACCCGATCCAGCGCCGCTCTCGACGTGAGCGTTCGGGCCGTGAAGCGCGCGAGCGGAGTCGCGAGTGGCGGAAGCGCGTCGGGCGCCAGCGCGAGATAGAGCTTGCCCACCGCGGTGGCATGGACCGGCGCCGAGTCGCCGACCCGCGGCGCCACCCGCAAGAGACCCGTGCCCTCGACCTTGTCGAGCACCACGATCGCGCGGTCGCGCACCACCGCGAGGAACAACGTCTCTCCGAGGGCGCGCGCCGCGGCCTCGAGCTCCGGTCGCGCGGCCTCGATCACCGGTTCTCGCGCCAGTGCGGCGAGCCCCAGCGACACCAGCCGGAACCCGAGCCGGTAGCGTCCGTCCTCGACGCGGCTCACGTACCCGTGGGTCGCGAGGCTCGCGAGCAGCCGGTGCACGCTCGCCTTCGGCATGCGGAGCGCGCGCCCCAGCTCGCTCACACCCATCGGCCCGGGAGCACGCGACAGGTGCTCCACGAGATCCAGCGCCTTTCCGACGGTTCCGCTCGTAGACATCTCGCGTTCCAATATACGGAACGATGTTCCATTCAGTGGTCACCAAAGTATCTCGCTACCGCCGCGCCGCGCAAGCGTGGAGGTGGCTTCCCACTCGGCCGGCTGGCCACCGAGGGACCGGTGGCCCTCCATCGGAAGTACTTCCCGGCATGAACGCGAGCGTCCGCTTTCGGCTGCGAGGGACCGCAGCCCTTCAACTGCCATCGCCATTCCTCGGAGGGACGCGGTCCCTCGCGTCCGAAGCGTTGGCCCTCCTACGGAAAGCGCAGGAATGCCTTTGGAGCGCGCGCGGTCCCTCGCGCGCGAGGCCAGACCCTCGACCAAGACTGCCCGACCTGCTGTTTCCGTCCATCGCCCGGCGCGCGAGGCCTGGCCGAACCGGGAAGGGCTCGGCTAAATCGCTCTCACGTCCCGCAAGCGCTCCCGCTCGGAGGACTCCTTGGCCCGGATCAACGATCACTACCTGAAGCTCAAGGCCGGCTACCTGTTTCCCGAGATCGGCCGGCGGGTGCGCGCGTTCGAGCAGGCGAACCCGTCGGCGAAGGTGATCCGGCTCGGCATCGGCGACGTCACCGAGCCCATGCCGTCGGCGGTCGCCGACGCGATGCACCTCGCCATCGAGGACATGTCGAAGCGCGACACCTTCCGCGGCTACGGCCCCGAACAGGGCTACGACTTCCTGCGCGACAAGATCGCGGAGCACGACTTCCTGGCGCGCGGCGCCGAGGTGAGCCCCGACGAGATCTTCGTCTCGGACGGCAGCAAATGCGACTGCGGCAACATCCTCGACGTGCTCGCCACCGGCGCCAACGTGATCGCGGTGACCGATCCGGTCTATCCGGTCTACGTCGACACCAACGTCATGGCGGGGAACACCGGCGCCGCCAACGAGCGCGGCGAGTTCGACGGCATCGTCTATCTACCGGCGACCGCGGCGAACGGGTTCTCGCCCGAGATCCCGACTCGCAGCGTGGACGTGATCTACCTCTGCTCGCCCAACAATCCGACCGGCGCGGTGCTGTCGCGCGAGGTGCTGGCGCGCTGGGTGAGCTACGCGCGCCGCGAGCGGGCGCTGATCCTGTTCGACGCGGCCTACGAGTCGTTCATCACCGATCCCTCGATCCCGCACTCGATCTACGAGATCCCCGGCGCGCGCGACGTGGCCATCGAGTTCCGGAGCTTCTCGAAGACCGCGGGATTCACCGGCACGCGCTGCGCGTTCACGGTGGTGCCGAAGAGCCTCATGGGCTCGACGGTGGGTGGCGAGGAAGTGTCGCTGCACGCGCTCTGGACCCGCCGCCACACCACCAAATTCAACGGCGTCGGCTACGTGGTGCAGCGCGGCGCCGCGGCGGTCTACGGCGAGACCGGCCATGCGCAGGTGCGTGCCCTGGTCGACTTCTACCTGGAAAACGCACGGATCGTGCGAGAGCGGATGGCCGACGCCGGGCTCGAGGTGCACGGCGGGGTCAACGCACCCTACGTGTGGATCGCGACTCCGGCCGGTCCCGACGGCCGCCGTGCCGCGAGCTGGGCGTTCTTCGACCGGCTGCTCACCGAAGCCAACGTGGTGGTGACGCCAGGCAGCGGCTTCGGCGGCGCGGGCGAGGGCTACGTGCGGATCAGCGCCTTCTCGAGCCGCGCCAACGTCGAGGAAGCGACGTCGCGGATCGCGCGGATGCTGCGATGAAGATCCACCACTTGAACTGCGCCACGATGTGTCCGCCCGCGCCGGCGGGGTTCCTGAACCCCGAGCGCAAGATGGTTTGCCACTGCCTGCTGGTGGAGACCGGCGACGGCCTGGTGCTGGTCGACACCGGGCTCGGTCTCGACGACGTCGCCACTCCGGTCAAGCGGCTCGGCGGCTCGTTCGTGCGCTTCACCCGTCCGGCGCTCGACGCGAACGAGACCGCGGCGCGCCAGGTTGAAAAGCTCGGCTTCACGCGCCGCGACGTCCGCCACATCGTGGTCACGCACCTCGATCTCGACCACGCCGGCGGCCTGAGCGATTTCCCGGAAGCGCAGGTCCATCTCTACGCCACCGAGCTCGACGCGGCGCTCGCGCGCCGCCACCTGAAGGAGCGCGAGCGCTACAAGCCGATCCAGTGGGCGCACGGCCCGCTCTGGGATCCGCGCAAGCTCACCGGCGAACGCTGGTTCGGATTCGATGCGGTGCGCGCCGTCCCCAAGCTCGAGGATTCGGTGCTCATCGTGCCCACGGTCGGACACACTCGCGGGCACGCGGCGATCGCGGTGCGCGGCGACGCGGGCTGGCTGCTCCACTGCGGCGACGCCTACTTCTACCGGGACGAGATGGATCCGGTGAACCCGCACGCGACCCCGGGCCTGCGCTTCTTCCAGTGGCTGATCCAGATGGACGGCGAAGCGCGCCTTCGGAACCAGGCCCGGCTCCGCGAGCTGGCCCGCGACCACGGCCAGGAAGTGCGCGTGTTCTCGGCCCACGATCCGGCCGAGTACGCACGCATGACCCGGCCTAGCTGAGCGCTGACCCGCGAGCCATCGCTGCCCACCGAGGGACCGGTGGGCCTCCAAGCCGAAACGCAGATCGAGCGCCGGACTCAGGGGGCGAGTGGGCGGTCGGGCGGCTCGCCGGACGGACGCGGTGCCGGCTCGTCCCGAGGCTCGTCGCGTGACGTCGGAAGCGTGGGCGCGCCGGGCGTCGACGCGAGCACCGGAAAGTACGCGGGTGCTTCCATCTGGAACTCGGCGGCGTCGCGGAAGAACCGCTCTTCCTGGAGAATGCGGGCGGGGCGGGTGCGCGGCCAGTGAAAGACCTGGCTCTGCGAGATCACGTAGGTGCCCCATTCCTGGCGATACGTGGTGCGCGCCTCGAAGATGCTGCCGCCGTGGGGCGTGCGCCGCACCTGCCGCACCAGCAGATCGCCGCGCTCGATGCGCATCAAGAGCAGGTGGCACGACTGATCGTTGTTGTGGCAGTAGAGGCTCTTCCGCCGGAGCCGGCGTCCCGGCTCGCTGGTGTCGACGAAGTCGCCGGTGCCGAGACGCTGCCACGAGACGCACAGCTTGCGGCGGATCCCGGCGAGATCGAGCGGCAGGTAGAGCGGCGGCGCCACCAGGCCGGTGCGCGCCTCGATCTCGTCGCGGCGCACCGGTCCGCTCTCGTGGCGGAAGTAATGGACACCGCCGATGTACGCCATCTTGAGGCCGTACGATTGCTGGAGCCTCAGGTGGGCGAGGGTGCCGCGGGTGCTGGTGAGCAGCAGCGAATCGTGCGACGCGAGCAGCGGCACCGGCCCCCAGAACACCTTGATCGCCAGCGAGTGAGCCTGGAACGGATCGCCGCTGATCTGGATCGGCGCTGCGCGTGGCTCGCCGTCGTGGTAGGCGTAGTGGATCGAGACCAGCCCACCCTCCTTGAGCGCCACCTGGTGCTCGGGCTGGAGCGCCGACATCTCGCCTTCACCCGCCAGCCGTCCAGGGTTGAAGCCGAGCTGGTGGGCGATTCGCGCGACGACGCCCTTCAAGATCGCTTCGGTGAGGGCACCCACCGCGCGTAGCGAGAAGGTGCGCGCGCCGCTCGGCGAGCGACCCACGATCGACGGCAGGAGCAAGAGCGAGCTCTCACCGCCGAAGCTCGTGGGTGTGGTGGTCGGCAGCGATCCGACGCCGCCCAGGAACGGGCGGTTCGAGAACAGACCCTCGGCCAGACCGCCCTCGGTCACCGAGGTCGAGCGGCCCCACGGATCGAATGCCTCGACGCGCAGCAGCGTGGTGCCGAAAACGCCATCGAGGAGCACCACGCGCGGGATGCGGACCAGATAGCCGAGCAGCGTACGGGTCTTCTTGACCAGATCGCCCGAGAAGAATCCGGCGGAACCGGGGCCGCCCGCTGCGTGGCTGCCCACGCGCTGCCAGCGACCGTCGATCCGGTTGAGCGAGAGGCGCGCCGGCACGATCGTGGCGTGCTTGGTGAAGTAGTCGACGAACCGGGTGCGCGCGCGGGCCGAGATCGCCTTCGCGAGCGGCCGCGTCACCGGGTTCGAGCGCAGCGGCCGCGCCAGGAGGCCGAACAGCAATCCGGGCACTCCCGCGAACACCGCGTTGTCCGCCGCGGTCCCGGCGGGGTAAGGCACGATCGAACGAATCCACGGATAGAGCCCGCGGAACGTCTCCGACTGTGGCGCTTCGGCCAGGCCGCCGAGGTCGAGGTAGGGACCCTGGAGCGTCACCTTGGTGGGCAAGATCGTCGCGAGCACCGCGAGCCTGAGCAACGGATCGTTGGGCTTGCGGCCGCAGCGGCGCGCGATGCGCTTGGCGCCGGCGCCGCGGCGAACCAGCGGCTCGATCTGCGAGCGCAGCACCCAGCCGAGCTTCACGTGCAGATCGGTGGGGGCGATCGACGGGATCGGCTGGTCGAGCGCGAAGGTGCGGCGCAGCTCCTCGGGGATCTTGGCCAGGTCCTGGGCGGTGAGCGCGCCGGCCTGGATCACGCCGGGGCGCTCGCGCACTCGCTCGGGATAGAAGGCCGCGAAGGCCGCGAGCAGGAAGTGATGGTCGAGGGTACCGTCGCCGCCGATCACAATGACGTCGAGCGGCGCCGGCATCGCCGCGAGCTCGTGGAGCTTGTCGCGGATCCGCCGGATGCTCGACAGGTGGTCGGCATGGGTCTCGACGACGTGGATCGCGAAGCCGTGCTCGGCGAGCCCCTCGAAGAGCCCGTCGGGTAGACGCTTGCGCTTGGCCGGATGAAGCACCACCAGCACGTTGCCGGGGCTTCGATCCTGGTGGATTCCGGCGATGATGTAATGCTCGAGCTGATCGGCGGGAAGTGCTGAAATCACTCGAGAAGGAGCCGGTAGGTCGACCAGCGTCGGGTGCCCGGGCGCGGCCGGCGCCTCGGCTGTCGGGTCGGCGACGGGCTGGGGTAGCTCCACGGCGGCCACCAGCGCCGGGGGATCGTCGCCGAAGCCATCGCCGCCTTCGGCCGGCCGCGCGAGGCGCTCGTCGGAGCGTGCGCCGGGGCTTTGTTGCGCCTGCGCGGCGTACCCCGGTGCCTCCTGGTGGTCCGATGACCACCAATCCGGGGGATCGCCGATCTCGTGGTTGGACGACATCCTACCTGCGGCGGGGGCCGTGGCCTGGGTGACGGCGTCGGACGGGCACGAACGGAGCGCTACCTGTGTCGTCCGGAATGGCGCGGAAGTCAAGTCACGGCCGGGTGCCGAGTCACGTGATCGGCGTCGACGACGGACCCTTCGACCGCGACCCTGGACCCGTGTGGGTGGTCGGGGCGGTGTTTGCCGGGGACCGGCTCGACGGTGTCGTGTCGGCGCGGGTGCGTCGCGACGGCGCCAACGCGACCGACGTCATCGCGAGGATGATCGGGGGCTCGCGGTTCGCGCCCGAGCTTCGCGCCGTGCTGCTGCAGGGAATCGCGGTCGGCGGGTTCAACGTGATCGACATTCACCGTCTGGCCGAGCTGCTGGCGATGCCGGTGGTGGTGGTGGCGCGGCGTGCCCCCCGCATGGAGGCGATTCGCGAGGCGCTCCTGCGCCACGTGCGCGGCGGCCGTCGCAAGTGGCGGCTGATCGAGCGAGCTGGCGCCATGGAGCGCTGCGGCTCGGTGTGGATCCAGCGCGCGGGAATCGCCCCGGAAAGCGCGGCGGCCCTGCTGGCCGCTCACCCCCGCGACGGCCACATCCCCGAGCCGTTGCGCGCCGCGCACTTGATCGCCGGTGGCCTGGTGCGCGGCCAGAGCCGCGGGCGCGCGTGACGGGAGCTCGGAAGGTGTGGACAAAATCGGATCGATCCGGAGCGCGTCCTCCAAAACCGTCCTCGTGCCGTTTGGAGGGACGCGGTCCCTCGCGTCCGCAGCGTCTGAACCAAGATGGACGCCTGCGGCTGCGAGGGACCGCAGCCCTCCGACGATCAGGCACAGACGCCCGAGCGGTTTCCCGCCACGCATGCCACTGATCCAAGCGGCTGAATTTCTTTCGTCTACACCCTCTCAGAGCTTGCGAAATTGGCGCACGAGGCCGGGCGCCTCCTGCGCCCGGCGCGGCGGTGGGTCGACGCATGAGCACCGCGCCGGAGGCGCGCGGCGCGCAACGCGAGCCAACTTGGGGGTGGGGCCCCGAAAAAAATCGCACCCGGTGGGGTCTGGGGTCCTCGCAAGACCCCAGGGAAATGTTCGGGGCGGGGGGCTGGAACAGCCCCCGAAGAAGCTCAGCCGTTTTTGAAGTACTTGTTGAAGGTCGGCATGCTGACGGTGAGAAGCTCCGCGGCGCGGGTCTTGATGCCGCTCGCTTTCTTGAGCGCTTGCTGGATCTGATCGCTGCTCAGGTTGAGCTTGCGTCCGCGGCCGCCCCGCGACTTGCCACGAGCCTTGGGCGGGCGCCCCGGTCCTCGCCGGACGCTCGACGGCTCGCTCGCGGCGCTCGAGCCGCCCGACGAGCCGAGCCGCAAGATGCTCGCGAGAGGAGCGAGGAGGCGCTCGGCTTCCTCGAGCCGCCGCTGCACCGCCACGTCGAAGACACCGCCCAGATCCTGGCCGAGGCCCCGAGCGAGCTTGCGAGCGTTCTTCACCAGGCGCTTGAGGTCGCGCTCGACCTGATTGAGCGTGCGCAGCGTTTGCTTGAAGTCGTCTCGATTCATGGTTTTTCCTCCTCGTCTTGCGGCACGGTATGGCAGGCTCTCGCGGTGAAACGCAAGACGAGTTGGCTGCGGTGCGGGCGGTTGGAACGTCGCATTTGCGCGGGTGCTCGGTGAAGCTCGCCGGCTATCCGGCACGACTGGCCGAAGTCCCGATCACGCTCGCGAGCGGCGGCGTGCGATCGGTCCGGCTGTGGGAAGTGGAGGATCTGGAGCGAGTCGTGGATCGCGACGCGTTGCTTCGCGAGCCAGGCGGGATCGATCCGCCCTACTGGGCGCTCGCGTGGTCCGGCGCTCACGCCGTGGCGCGGGCGCTGCTGAGCGGCAGGTTGCTCGTGGGGCAGGACGTCCTCGATCTGGGCACCGGACTCGGGCTCGCCGGGCTCGCCGCGGCCCTGGCCGGGGCCCGAGTCACATTCGCCGATCTCGCGCCCGAGTGCGCGGCGTTCGTCGAAGCGAGCGCGCGGGCGAACGGTCTCCCGGCGCCGGACTTTCGCCGCATCGATTTCACCAGCGACGACCTGGGTCGGACCTTCGACGTGGTGCTCGCGGCCGACGTGGTGTACGAGCCGGCCCATCACGCGGCCCTCGCGCGGTTCCTCGACCTTCACGTGGCGCCTTCCGGCCACGCATTGCTCACCGACCGCCTCTACGCGGCCACCGACACGTTCTTCGCGCGGCTCACCGCGCTCGGCTTCGTGGACGAGCGCCAGGAGTGCGAGGCGCCCGAGATGGGCGAGACGATGCGCACGGTGCTGCACCGGCTGAGCCGGGGCAAGGCTGGACCTCAGCCACGTTGATCGGCGGAAACCGGCGCCGCGCGCGTCGCCAGCGCGTCGAGCAGCGCGAACCCCGCGAAGCCCGCCAGGCTCAGGATCACCGGCTCGACCTGCAGCCGGTAGCGAAAGTTCACGTGCACGATCGCCGCCTTCGCGAAGAAGGCCGCGAGCAGGCACAGATAGATCCCGATCGGCTTCCGCCGCCACAGCGCCAGCCCCAATCCGCACACGAACGCGGGCAGCACCGAGCCGTACCAGATCCGCGAGATGAGCACGAAGCTCTGCTTCCAGAAACCGAAGGCCGGCGTGAGCGCGAAGAACCGCGCCCACTTGAGCAGCACGTACGTGGGCAAGTCCCAGCGGTTCTCCCACCAGAACTGCCGCACCAGCTCCTTGCACCGACGATCGACGTCGACCTCGCTGGTGAGCCCGGCGAAGCGCGGATCCTTGGTGAGATCCGGCCCCTCGAGATACGCGGAGACGTCGTTGGCCGCGGGATTTCCCGGCCATGGATACCAGAAACCCTTGATCCCCGAGTTGTGCATGCTCTCGACGTTGTTGGTCTGCCACAGGATGTAGCCGGCT
>CAZYWA010000166.1:0-14504 GCA_964650975.1 uncultured bacterium | reverse complement strand
CCGGTGGGCGCCAACGTCGCCTTGAGCTGGGTGGGCGACCTCTTCGACACGGTCGGCGGCATCGAGCCCGGCCGCTTCCAGTACGGGAACTACACGGTGGTCGACCTCGGTGCGCGCGTTTTTCTCGACGACGCGCGCCACCACCGCATCGATGCCCACCTGAACAATCTCCTCGACGAGCGCTACACGAGCCGGCTCGCGCGCGCATTCCCCGATTCGGGTGGAGATCCCTACCTGGCGCACGATCTCGGTATTCCGCGCACGTTCCTGGCCACGTACACGTACTCGTTCGAGTGAGCGCGGTCCGGGAGCGCGCCATGCCGCGACTGCTGGGTGGTGTCGGACTTGACCGATCTCGGGCTCGTGCGCCGGCCGGAAGGTGGCCGTGCTCGGGCACGGCCCGGCCACGATCGGGACTCGATCGTGCAGTCGCCTCGCCTGCATTCGCCCGCGCGATGGGGGCTCACTTCCCGCAAGCGCCCCCGACTGGCGCGGGCTCGAGCACCCTCGCACAGCCGCCGGCCGTCCGTCGCCCGAGCCGGTCCATGTGGGCGGAGTCACACCACCGACGGCTGAAACGGATCCTCGCCGCGGCGGTCGCGCTCGCGGTCGGTGTCGGCGAGGGCCATGCGGAGGACACGGGATCCATTTCCGTGGCGATCGCGAACTGCGGGACGACCGTCCAGGTCGGTGCTCCACCCGCGCGAGCCATCGCGATGAACCAGGGCGCCACCGAGATCCTGCTGGAGCTCGGCCTCGAGAGCCGGATCGCCGGCACCGCGTATCTGGACGACGTCTCGATCTACGCGCCCCTGGCACCGATCTATGCGTCGGTCCCGGTGATCGCCAAGAAATACCCGTCGCGCGAGGTGGTTCTCGCGGCCAAGCCCGATCTCGTCTATGCCTCCTACTTCAGCGCATTCGACGGAGCCGCCGCGGGCTCACGCGGATCGCTCGCGGAGCGCGGCATCGCGTCCTACCTCTCGCCGAGTGACTGCAAGGCTCGCAGCGAGCCCATCTCGTTCGACGACGTGTTCCAGGAGATCCGCGAGGTGGGACGGATCTTTGCCGTTCCCGAGCGCGCCGAGCGGGTGGTGCTCGACCTCACGCGTCGTCTCGACGACGTGCGCCGGCAAGTCGCGGCGCGCGGCACGGCGCCCTCGGTGCTCTGGCTCGACGGGACCGGCTCCGCTCCGAGGGTCGGCGGTTCGAACGGCTCGCCCGGATTGATCCTGCGCACAGCCGGCACGCGCAACGTCTTCGAGGAGATTCCCAGGGCGTGGGGCGAGGGGAGCTGGGAGCAGGTCCTGGCGAGCGATCCCGATTTCATCGTGCTGGTCGACGCGGCCTGGGATCCCGCGTCGGCGAAGCACGCGGCGCTCGCCCACGAGCCACTCGCGAGCCTGCGCGCGGTGCGAACGCACCGCTACGTCACGATTCCGTTCGCCTCCACGACGCCCAGCTTCCGGAATCTGGACGCAGTCGAAGCGCTGGTGCGCGCGATCGAGGACGTTCCCCGGTGAGAGCCGACCGCACGGATCGGTCGCGCCCCGGCGGTCGGAGGGACGCGATCTTTCGCGTCCGTGGCGCCGGCTGGCGATGGCACCGCGGATGCGAGGGACCGCAGCCTCCAAGGGCGGCGCCGAGGCAGTACAGTTGACAGTCACATGTGGGATAGGATATCCCATAGATCACATATCGACGTTCCGTTCGAGGCGCCCTTCGGGGCTCAAAAGGGAAGCCGGTCGGAAGCCGGCGCGGTCCCGCCGCTGTAAGCAGGAAGCCTCCTCACGAAACCACTCGGCGCGAGCCGGGGAAGGGTGAGTGAGGCGTCGAGGGCGAAAAGCCCTCCGAACCTGCGAGCCAGAACACCTGCCTTGATCCGGTTCGACGACTCTCCCCGGCGAGGTGAGAGACGTCGCGGCTCGCTGGCCTCGACGCCGTTCCGTTCGCCGGAGGTGAACGGAGCGCTGAGTGGCCCTGCCACGCCGGCGCCTGGGCGCGCGGATCGCCCGGGCCGCCACGAAACCGAGATTCGTCGTCGCGACCGCATGTCGCGCGTGCCGCGTTCGTCGTGACCTGCACCTCGGTCCCGACGTGGGGCAGGCGGCGGCGTGATGGGCACCGCGGTACTGCTGCTCGGTCACGGCAGCCGTCAGCGCGAGGCGAACGCCGAGTTCGAGCGCTTCGTCGCGTCGTTCGCCGAGCGACGGCCCGAGCTCGACGTCGCCCACTCGTACGTCGAGCTCGCGTCGCCCAGTCTTGCGGACGGCCTGGCTCAGCTCGCCGCGCGGGCCGAGCGCGTGGTGGTGCTGCCGGTTTTCCTGTTCGCGGCGGGGCACGTGAAGAACGACGTGCCGCTCGCGCTGGCGGCCGCGCGCCGGCGATTCCCGGGCGTTGCGTTCGCGTCGGCGCGGGCGCTGGGTGTCGACCCAGGTCTGGCGTCCGCGGTCGCGGAGCGGATCGAGAGCGCGCACCCGCTCGCGCCCGACGCGGCGGCGCGCACCACGGTGATCCTCGTCGGCCGCGGTTCCAGCGACCCGGACGCGAACGGAGATTTCTGCAAGGTCGCGCGGTTGCTCGCGGAAGGACGTCCGTGGGCGCGAGTGGAGCCGTGCTTCGCCGGCATCGCGCGCCCGTTCTTCGCCGAGGCCGCGGAGCGCGCCGCGCAAGCGCGCCCCGAGCGCGTGATCGTCGCGCCTTATCTGCTCTTCGCCGGCCGGCTGATCGACAAGCTCGGCGCCGACGTCGAGCGCTTCCGGCAGCGCTATCCGTGGATCGACACGGTGGTGGCGCCGCACCTGGGCGATCACCAACGGGTGCTCGCGTTGCTCGACGAGCGCGTCGACGAGGCGCTGCACGGCGCACGGCCGCTGCCCTGCGACGGGTGCCAGTACCGCGTGCCGCTGCCGGCGCGGGCCCGCGAGGTGGGCGGCGTGCGGGCGCTGCTCTGGAGCCTGCGCCACGAGTTCACCCACAGCCAGGCCGCGCCGCACCTGCACGCGCACCGTGCGCTCGCCAAGCACGTGCTGGTGTGCACCAACGTCGACTGCGCCGAGCGCGGCAGCGTGCCGCTGGTCGAGGCGCTGCGCGACGAGCTCAAGGATCGCGGTCTGGATCGAACGGTCCGCGTGACCCGCACCTCGTGCATGGGTCGCTGCGGCGAAGGTCCCACGGTCGCGGTCTATCCGGACGGCGTCTGGTACCGAGGCGTGGTGGCGGCCGACGCGGCCGAGCTGGTGAGCGAGCACCTGAGCCACGACCGTCTCGTGGCGCGGCTGCTCGACGGAGTCATGCAGTGAGCGCCGCGGCGCTCGTGCATCGAGGAGGATCGACATGGCTTGTCACGAAGTAGCGGCACTCAGGCTCGGTCTCATGAACGCGCTGGGCATCGAGGACGAAGCCGAGCGCGCTCACGAGCTGGCGGAGCTCGGTGATCAGTCGACAGTGCCCGGACCGATCTCCGCGCTGTCGCAGGCGACCAGCCTCGCCGACCTCAAGCGCTACTACCGCGCGTCGCTCTCGACGCTCACGCAGAACGTCGCGTCGCGCACGGCGGACGATCCCAAGTTGCCCTACCTGCAGACGCTCTTGGTGCTGACCAAGAAGGTCGAGCTCGAGCTCGACGCGCACCTGGCACAGCTCGAACGCTTCTACCGGAACCTCGAAGAGGTCCACGACTACGTACACGAGATCTATCCGTCGCGATGAACGCGGTGTCGCTCATGCCGTTCGTGCCGTCGTCCAAGGTTCCGCCGCGAGTCCAGGGAGGGACTCGCACCGGATTCACGACGGGTGCGTGCGCCGCCGCGGCGGCGAGGGCGGCCACGCGCGCGCTGCTCACGGGCAGCGTCGTGACCGAGATCGAGACACGGCTGCCGAACCGTCAGCGCGTGACGTTCGCGACCGAGCGCTGCGAATCGGCGAGCGGCGCGGCGGTGGTGGGCGTGATCAAGGACGGCGGCGACGATCCCGATTGCACTCACGGCGCCGAGATCGTCGCGACCGTCGAGCTTACGCGCGCGGCGCAAGTCGTGGTGATTCGTGGTGGCGAGGGTGTGGCCACCGTGACCAAGCCGGGCCTTGGTCTCGAGGTCGGGGAGCCCGCGGTGAATCCGGTGCCGCGCCGCAACCTGACCGAGATGGTGCTCGAAGAGCTCGCGGGAAGTGCCTGGAGCGGCGCGGTGGTGACGCTCTCGGTGCCGGGCGGCGAGGAGATCGCGAAGGAGACACTCAACGCGCGGCTCGGATTGATCGGCGGCATCTCGATCCTCGGCACCACGGGCATCGTTCGCCCGTACTCGACGGCGGCGTTTCGCGCCAGCGTGGTGCAGGCGATCGACGTGGCGCGCACTCGCGGCGCCGACACCGTCGTGCTCACGACCGGCGGAAAGTCCGAGAGCTACGCGATGCGCCTCTTTCCGTCGCTCGCCGAGGACGCGTTCGTGCAGGTGGGCGACTTCGTCGGCGTGGGGCTCAGGCACGCGGCGCGGGTCGGCATCGGCCGCGCGGTGATCGTGGGGATGATCGGCAAGCTCTCCAAGATGGCGGACGGCAACATGCAGACCCACGCCGCCGGGTCCGAGGTGTCGACGGCGCTGCTCGCGGGGTTGGCTCGGGAGCTGGGCGGTGCCTCCTCGTTGCTCGAAGCGATCGAAACGGCCAACACCGCGCGCCACGTGCTCGATCTCGCCAAGGATGCGGGCCTCCTGGAGCTGCCATCGCTGGTATGCCGCGAGGTGGTTCGTCACGCGACGGATCACGTGACCGGCACGCTCGCCGCCCAGGCGTGGCTCGTCGACTTCGACGGGACACCGCTCGGCCACTGGCCGCGCGAGGCGCGACGGTGAAGCGGCAACCATCCAGCAGGCTGCGGACTTTTCCTCGGTGGGCTTTTCAAGCCCCCGCCCCGAAGGAAAAGTGCGCTTTTCCGGGCCGCACCGCCGAGACGCCTCGCACCAGGCGGGGCGCGCCCACGGCGCGAGACTCATTTCAGCATCCGCTCAGAGGGTGTGGACGAGAGAGATTGACCCGCCCGGATCGCCGGCACGCGTGGCGAGAAACCGCTCGAACGTCCTTGCGTAAGGGTCGGAGGGCTGCGGTCCCTCGCAGCCGTGGGCGCCCATCTTGGTTCAGACGCTGCGGACGCGAGGGACTGCGTCCCTCCAAACAACACGTGCTCGATTCGGAAGCACGCCTGACGACGATCCGGATTGGTCCGCACCTTCTTCGGAACGACTTCGCCACGAAAGGCGCCTCATGAACGACATGCGGCAAATGACCTCGCGCGGTCGCGCGATCGAGGACGGAAGCTTCGCGATCATCGACGCGGAGGCGGCCGGTCACTCGTGGCCGCCCGACCAGTGGCAGGTGGTGCGGCGAGTGATCCACGCGACCGCCGACTTCGAGTTCCAGAGTCTGCTCGAGTTCCATCGCGACGCGATCTCGGCGGGCAGTGCGGCGCTCGCGCGCGGCGCGCCGATCGTAGTGGACGTGCAGATGATCGCGGCCGGGCTCAACCGCACGCGTCTCGATGCGCTCGGCTGCTCGGTCCACCAGCACATCTCGGATCCCGAGGTGATCGCGACGGCCCGCCGCAACGAGTCGACGCGCGCGATCGAGGCGATGCGCAAGGCGCATGGCGAGGGCCTGCTCGACGGCGCCGTGATCGCGATCGGCAACGCGCCCACCGGCTTGCTCGAGGTGGTGCGGCTGGTGCGCGAGGAGGGGGCTCGTCCGGCGATCGTGATCGGCGTGCCGGTGGGATTCGTGTCGGCGGCCGAGTCGAAGGAAGCGGTGCGCGAGCTCGACGTGCCTTACATCGTCGCCCGCGGCCGGAAGGGCGGCAGTCCGATCGCGGTGGCGATCATCCACGCGCTCCTGGTGCTGGTGGCGGACCGTGAGAGGGCGCAGCCGTGACGCGGCGAACCGCAGTGCGGGTGATCGGCGTCGGCGCCGACGGCTGCGCGAGCCTTTCGGCGCGCGCGCTGGGTGCGATCTCGTCCTCGCAGGTGCTGGTGGGCGGCGAGCGGCAGCTCGCGTTTTTCCCCGAGTTCGGAGGCGAGCGCGTGGTGCTCCAGAACGGGATCGGCGCGGCACTCGACCTGGTGGAGCGGCGCGCCGGCGAGGAGAACGTCGCGATCCTCGCGTCGGGCGATCCGCTCTTCTTCGGCATCGGCGCCACCGTGGTGAAGCGGCTCGGAACCGAGCACGTCGAGGTCATCCCGCAGCCGAGCGCGGTGCAGTGGGCGTTTGCACGCGTCGGCCTGCCGTGGCACGACGCGCGGCTCTTGTCGCTCCATGGTCGTGCGCGGGAGGGCTTCGTGACGCGGCTCCGGCGCGTCTCGAAGGTCGCGTGCTTCACCGATCCGGAACAGTCACCGCCGGTCTTGGCGCGGCACATGATCGAGCACGGCGAGACCCGCTGGCGCGCGTGGGTCTGCGAGAACCTCGCCGCCGCCGACGAGCGGGTGCGCAGCTTCCCGCTCGAGGAGCTGGCGAGCATCGACGACGTGGGCGCGCTCAACGTGCTGGTCCTGGCGCGCGACGAGCCCGGCTGGTGGCCGCCGCCGCTGGTGCCGTTCGTGGCCGAGGAGGCCTACGCCAAGCGTATGCCCAAGCTCGGGCTCATCACCAAGCGCGAGATCCGGACGCTCGCGATCGCGGCGCTCGAGCTCCGTGCCGACAGCGTCGTCTGGGACGTGGGCGCGGGCTCGGGATCGGTGGCGGTCGAGGCCGCGGCGCTCGCGGAGCAGGGCGTCGTGTGCGCCGTCGAGATCGATCCCGAAGGAGCGGCGATCTGCCGCGAGAACGCGCGCGCGCACCACGTCGACAACGTGCGCGTGATCGAAGGCCGTGCTCCCGAGGCGCTTGCCGACCTGCCCGATCCCGACGCCGTGTTCGTGGGCGGCAGCAAGGGCAGCCTCGACGACATCGTGGGCGTGGCGCTCGATCGCCTCCGTCCCGGCGGGCGGCTGGTGGTGAACGCGATCACCCTCGAGAACGTGGGCGAGGCCTATCGGGTGCTGCGCGGGCGTGGGCTCGACCCGGACGTGTTGATGCTCAACATCGCGCGCGCGGTCCCGCTGGCTCGCTACCTGCGATGGGAGTCGCTGAATCCAGTGCATCTCTTCGCGGTCACCAAGCCCGCGCCCGCCGCGGAGGTGATCCCGTCATGAAGCCCGGGAAGCTCTACGGCGTGGGCGTCGGGCCGGGCGCGCCGGATCTACTCACGCTGCGCGCGGTCGACGTGCTGCGCCGGGCGCACGTGCTCGCGATCCCGCGCGCCAGCCAGTACGCGACCTCGCTCGCGTGGCGCATCGCCGCTCCCGCGGTGGGCGACGTCGCGGGCCAGGAACGGCTCTTCTTCGAGTTCCCGATGAGCAAGGACCCGTCGCTGCTCCGTCCAGCGTGGGAAACCGCGCTCGACGCGATGGGCGAGCGGCTCCTGGCCGGCCGCTCGGTGGCCTTCCTGTGCGAGGGCGATTCGCTGGTCTACGGGACGTTCGTGTACTTGCTGCGGGCCGCGCGCGTGCGCTGGCCCGAGGTCGAGATCGAGGTGGTGCCGGGAGTGTCGTCGATCTCGGCGGTGCCGGCGGTGCTGCAGGTGCCGCTCGCCGACGGAGTCGAGCGAGTCGCGATCCTGCCCGCGACCCACGCGGTGGACGATCTGGTGCCGGTGCTCGAGCAGTTCGACACCACGCTGCTGCTCAAGGTCGGTTCGGTGATGCGGCAGGCGGTCGCGGCTCTCGAACGCACGGGCCTCGTGGATCGCGCCACCTACGTGTCGCGGGCCACCACCGCCGAGCAACGGATCGTCCGCGACGTGCGCACCCTTCGCAGCGACAAGTGCGACTACTTCTCGATGCTGGTGGTGCGCCGCGACGAGCGCAGCGGACGCCTCATGGACGGCGACGGGCCGAAAGACGACGGATCCACATGAGCACGGCGACGCCACGCAAGCCGTACGCGATCTACGCGATCACGGTCCACGGCCTCGCCATCGGCGCCCGGCTCGCCGCCGCGCTGCCGGGCGCCGATCTCATCGTGTCGAAGAAGCTCGTGGATCGCGCGCCAGCGGGATCGATCGAGCTGCCGCTGCCGATGGGACCGACGCTCGCGTCCACCTTCACCGCATACGACTGCCACGTGTTCGTGATCAGCGTCGGCGCCGTGGTGCGGATGATCGCGCCACTCCTGTTGGACAAGAAGGTCGATCCGGCGGTGGTGTGCGTCGACGACGACGCACGCTTCTCGATTTGCGTTCTCTCGGGCCACGTGGGGCGCGGTAACGCGTTCACCGATCGGGTCGCGCAGGCGCTCGGCGCAACGCCCGTCGTGACCACGGCGTCCGACGTGCGCGGCACGCTCACCGTGGACATCCTGGGCCGCGATCTCGGCTGGACCCTCGACGACCCCGACCGGAACGTCACGAGCGGCTGCGCGGCCGTGGTGAACGCGGCACCGGTGCTCTTCGTGCAAGAGGCCGGCGAGCCGGCGTGGTGGCCGCTCGATCGCCCGTTGCCCGAGGGCGTCACGTACGCGACGTCGCTCGAGGGCGTGGATCCCGAGGCGTTCGAGATGCTGCTGATCGCCAGCGACCGCGACCTGCGCCGGGGCCATCCACGGCACTGGGAGCGTGCGGTGATCTATCGCCCCAAGAGCCTGGTGCTCGGCGTGGGGTGCGATCGCGACACTCCCACGGCTCTGGTGGAACGAGGCATTCGCGCGATCCTCGATCGCGAAGAGTTCGCGTTCGCGTCGGTGAAGGCGCTGGCCACCGTCGACCGCAAGGCGGACGAGGTCGCGTTCCTCGAGATCGCCAAGCGCTTCGACTGGCCGCTCCGCACGTTCACCGCTGGCGAGCTCGACGCGGTTCCGGGGATCGAGACTCCTTCGGCCATGGTCGCGAAGCACGTGGGCACGCGCGGTGTCGCGGAGCCGGCGGCGTTGCTGGCCGCGGGTGCCGAACGGCTCGCGCTCACCAAGCAGATCTACACCGAAGCAGGCGCGGGAAGGTCGATGACGTTGGCGGTCGCACGCATCCCATTCCCCAGTCGGCTGCATCCCAACGTCGCGCCGGGGGCGATTCCCCAGGGCGACGTCGGCGGGGGGCGAGCCCCCGCGCTACGAACGGCGGGCGCATGAACGACATCGCTGGCGAAACGCCGCACGGCGTCCTCTCGATCGTCGGGATCGGTCCTGGGGCGCGCGAGCACCTGACTCCCGCGGCGCTCGCTGCGATCTCCGAAGCCGATCTGGTGGTCGGGTACACGACGTATCTGAAGCTGGTGCGCGAGCTGCTCGACGGAAAGGAGACGGTGCGCACCGGGATGACCGAGGAGATCGGGCGCGCTCGCGCCGCGGTCGAGCGCGCCCGCGCAGGCTCACGGGTGGCGCTCATTTCCTCGGGCGACGCCGGCGTCTACGGCATGGCGGGGCTCGCGTTCGAGGTGCTGCGTGAGATCGGCTGGAAGCGCGGCGATCCCCCCGACCTGCGCATCATTCCCGGCATCACCGCGGTCAACTCGTGCGCGTCGCTGGTGGGAGCCCCGCTGGTCCACGACTACTGCACGATCTCGCTCTCCGATCTGCTGACCCCGTGGGACGTGATCGCCCGGCGCATCGACGCGGCCGCGTCGTCGGATTTCGTGGTCGGCCTGCTCAATCCGGCGAGCGGGCGTCGCACCCGGCAGATCGTCGAGGCGCAGCGGATCATCAAAAGCCACCGTCCAGGCGAGACGCCGGTGGCGCTGGTCAAGAGTGCCTACCGCAAGCTCGAGAGCGCGGTGATCACCGATCTGGATCATTTCCTCGAGTACGAGATCGGCATGCTCACCACGGTGATCGTCGGTTCGACCCGCACCTCGGTGTTCGAGGGCTACATGGTCACGCCGCGCGGCTATGCCGCGAAGTACGACTGGGACGGCACCGTCCACGAAGGGCAGACGCCCGGTCGCTCGCTGGTGGTCGAGGGCGCGCTCGCCTGCGACGAGGATGCGGAATGAGCTCCCGGCTGGGACGCCTCGCGGGAGCGTTGTTGCTCGAGAGCGAGGGGCGCTGGTTCCTGATCGGCGACCGGAAGCAGCCGTGCGATTTCGCGGCCGCCGGTTTCGCCGATCCGGGCGAACGCGACGGGGTGGCGCACCCGTTCGTCGAGCTCGGAGTGAGCGGCGCACCGGCGCTGGCACCGCCGGTGCTCGAGCTCGACGGCGCCGGCGAGCCGCTCGCGGAAGCACTCGCCGATCGCTTGCTGGTCCGTCGCAACGGCTCCGTGAGCGAACGGCTGTGGCAGCTGATCCTCGCCGAGGCGCCCAGGTCCGGCGCGCCGATCGACGCCCGCTGGCTCGTCTCGATGCCGCGCCCGATCTGGGAAATCGTCCGAGAGGCGGTGCTCAAGTGCACCTGATCGAACCGCGGCGGAGCCGCGTCGGCATCCCAGGGAGTCGGCTGCGATGAAGGTCTACGTCATCGGTGCCGGCCCCGGTGACCCCGGGCTCATCACGGTGCGCGGCGCGGAGCTGATCGCGCGCTGTCCGGTGGTGCTCTACACCGGCTCGCTGGTGCCGCGCGAGGTGATCGCGCGGGCGCGGGCCGACGCGCGAGTGCTCGACTCGTCGAGCCTGACGCTCGACCAGATCGTGGAGGTGTTCGTGGCGGCGCGCGACGCCGATCACGACGTGGCGCGGGTGCACACCGGCGATCCGTCGATCTTCGGCTCGACCGCCGAGCAGACCCGGCGCCTCGAAGCGCTCGGCATCGAGTACGAGATCGTGCCGGGTGTCTCTTCATTCACCGCGGCGGCCGCGGCGCTGGGCCGCGAGCTCACGCTGCCCGAGCTCTCGCAGACCATCATCCTGACGCGTGCCGAGGGCCGCACCTCGATGCCCGAGCGCGAGCGACTCGCCGATCTCGCGACCCACGGCGCGACGCTGGCGCTCTTCCTGAGCATCTCGCTGCTCAAGCGGGTGGTGGCCGATCTCACGCCGTCCTACGGCGCCGATTGCCCGGTAGCGATCGTGCACAGGGCCACGTGGCCGGAGCAGCAGATCGTCCTGGGCACGCTCGCGGACATCGAGGCCAAGACCCGCGCGGCCGGCATCCGCTCGACGGCGATGATCCTGGTGGGCCGTTTCCTGACCTCGACCGACTTCGCCGACTCGCGGCTCTACGCGGCCGACTTCACCCACGGCTTCCGGCGCGGCCGGCGCGCGCCGCGCGCGGAGAGCTCGTGAGCGCTCGACGATTGCGCCTCGGGGTGACCGGCGGACCGGGCGTCGGCAAGACCTCGTTCGTGCGAGCCCTCGCGGGCCGGCTCGACCTGCCGGTGATCGACGAGGAGATGCGCCGGCACCTGGTGAGCGAGGGGTCGCTCGCGGCTCGCACGCGCGGCGAAGTCGGCGAGATCGTGGTGCGGCTCAGGGCCGAGCGCGAGCGCCTCGAGGCCGAGCTCGACTCCTTCGTCGCCGACAACCTGACGCTCGATTTCGACGCCTACGCGCTGCATCACGGCGCGGCCGGCTACGGTGCGTCGCCGAGCAGCGCACCGCGCGCCGGCGATTACGACGCGATCTTCCTGCTGCCGTGGGGCGCGATCCCGTACCGGCGCGACGGCGTGCGTCCCGACGACCCGTCGAGTGCGTTTCGTCATCACCTGCTGATCGAGGCGCTCCTCCGACGCTCGGGCGCGAATGGCTCGGCGTGCGAGCCGCCGCCCGATCGCGTGTCGGTCCGTGATCGCGTGGAGTGGGCGGTCGCGATTCTCACGGCACGGGGTCTCGTCGAACCGGACGACCGCTCCCACCAGGCTCGAAGCCCCGGATTCGTCTACCTGATCGGTGCCGGCCCCGGTGACCCCGAGCTGCTCACGCTGCGCGCGGCGCGCTTGCTCGGCGAGGTCGACGTGGTGGCTTACGACGACCTGGTGCCGGACTCGCTGGTGCGATCGGTCGCGTCTCGTGCCGAGCTGATCCGGGTCGGGCACCGTGGGCGCGGCGCGGCGGAGGCGCCGTACCGGATTCACCCGCTCGTCCTCGAGCGGGCCCGCGCGGGAGCACGGGTCGCGCGTCTCAAGTGCGGCGATCCGGCGGTCTTCGCGCGCGGTGGCGAGGAGATCGAGGAGCTCACGGCGGCCGGCATTCCGTTCCAGATCGTTCCGGGAGTCACCGCGGCGCTCGCGGCCGCCGCGTCGGTGGGCATCGCGCTCACGCATCGCGACGCCGCGAGCGACGTGACGCTGGTCACCGCGCACGATCTCGTGTCGGGGCGTCCGTCGCGCACCGACTGGAAGGCACTCGGCCAGTCGACGGGCACCGTGGCGATCTACATGGGCGCTCGCCGCCTCGACGCGAACCTTGCACGCCTGGTCGAGCACGGCCGCGATCCCGGGACCCCGGCGCTTTACGTCGAGCGCGCCGGACAGCCCGGGCAGCGAGTGACGGCGGGCACGCTCACCGATCTGGCGGCGCGTTGCGAAAACGCCGATCCGACCGCGCCCGCGGTGGTGATCGTCGGTGAGGTCGCGCGTGCGCCCCTGGAGCGAAGCTCGGGTCCCGCTCCCGCCAGCAGGCCGGTCAGGGAGGAATCCGCGCCGAACGCGGCCGGGTCGCGCTCTCGCGGCCGTGGGATTTCGTGGTGATCGAGGATCGTGCCACTCGCGAGCGAGTGCGCAATCATGTCGGGCTCGAGACGGTGGTTCATCAGGATCGCTGGGACAGCGCCGCCGCGGCGGCGCTGCTCGACGCGATCCGCGGCGAGGTCCATCCATGAGCGAGATCCGCGTGCCGCGCATCGTGATCGCGGGTACCGCCAGCGGCGTCGGCAAGACCACCACGATGGTGGCGCTCGCGGGCGCGTTGCGCGCGCGTGGGCTCACGGTCGCGACGTTCAAGTGTGGCCCCGACTACCTCGACCCGACCTACCACGCACGCGTCACGGGCGTCCCGAGCCGCAACCTGGACGGTTGGATGATGGGCCGCGATGCGGTGCTCGCTACGTTCGAGCGCGCCAGCGCCGGCGCCGACGTGGCGTTGATCGAGGGAGTGATGGGCCTCTTCGACGGTGCGTCACCGACCTCGGAAGAGGGTTCGACCGCCGAGATCGCGAAGTGGCTCGGCGCGCCGGTGCTGGTGTGCGTCGACGCTTCGGGGATGGCCCGCACGATCGGCGCGGTGGCGCTCGGTTTCGCCCGCTTCGATTCCGCGCTCGACGTCGCGGGTCTCATCACGATCGGTGTCGGCAGCAAGGGACACCTCGAGCTGCTGCGCGCGGCCTCGCCGGACGTGCCGATCGTGGGGGCGCTTCCCACGCGTTCGGATCTGGCCTTTCCGGAGCGGCATCTCGGTCTGGTGCGCGCGGATCGCGAGCACGTGCCCGACAGCCGCTTCGAGGCGTGGGCGGCGATCGCGGCCGAGTGGATCGATCTGGATCCATTGCTCGCGCTCGCGCGGGGCGCGAAGCCGATCGCTGCGCCAGCGACCTCGCCGGCGCGAGCGGCAACCCGCGCGCGGATCGGGATCGCGCACGACGAAGCCTTCCACTTCTATTACGAGGACAACCTCGCTCGTCTCGAAGCCGCCGGAGCGGAGCTGGTGCGCTTCTCTCCGGTGCACGATTCGCGGCTGCCGGAGGTGGACGGTATCTACATCGGCGGCGGCTATCCCGAGGTGCACGCGCAAGCGCTCGCCGCCAACGTCGCGATGCGCGATGCCGTGCGCGCTCTCGCCGCGAGCGGTGCGCCGATCTACGGCGAGTGCGGCGGGCTCATGTACCTGGTCGACGCGATCCAGACGCTCGACGGCGCGCGCCACCCGATGCTCGGTCTCTTGCCTGGCGTCGCGGTGCTGCGCGATCGACTTCAGTCGCTCGGCTACGTCGAGGTGAGCACGCGCGAGCCGTCGATCCTCGGGCCCGCGGGCCTCTCGTTCCGAGGGCACCAGTTCCGCTACTCGACGCTCGAGCGGCCGGAAGCGGCCGCCGCCGATCCCGCGGTGAGCGCTCTCTACGAGCTCACGCGCCGTCGCGGCGGCGGCACCGAGGTCGAGGGATGGTGGCGCGCGCGGGTGCTCGGCTCGTACGTGCACGCCCACTGGGCCTCGTGCCCCGAGATTCCGGTCGCGCTGGTCGAGAGCTGCGCGGCGTCGCGCGCAGCGAGGGCGTCGCGATGAGCGTGCCCACCATGGCCACGGTGCTGCGCTCGGCACGGATCGGCGAAGGCTTTCACGAGATCGAGTGCGAGGTCGCTCCGTCGAATGGTGTGCCCGCCAGCTCCTTCGCCTACCGCGCGGGGCAGTACGTGATCATGCACTCGGACGTTCCGAATCCCGCGAAGCCGGGCAGCGTCGTCAAGAAGGCCTACTCGATCTCGTCGGCTCCCGAGAGCGAGCGGCCGGGGTGGCTCTCGTTCACCGTGGCGACCGTCGGGGCGATGAGCCGGTACGTTGCGTCGCGTCGCGAGGGTGACACGATCTCGTTCAGCGGACCTTGGGGACAGACGTTCGTGCTTG
>CAZYWA010000165.1:0-14572 GCA_964650975.1 uncultured bacterium | reverse complement strand
GCAAAACGGCACCCCGGTTGTGGCGCTTGAGGAACCGGAAGCCCACCTTCATCCCTCAGCTGTCCGAGCGCTTTGGGATCTGCTCAGTCTCATCGCCGGGCAGAAGCTCATCTCGACGCACAGCGGCGACTTTCTTTCAGAGGTGGATGTCCACAATGTCCGGCGGCTTGCCCGAAAGTCAGAAGGCGTTCGCGCCTTTCGAGTGGCGCCGGGCCTGCTCTCGGGCGAGGAAACTCGGAAGTTCAATTACCACGTGCGCCGGTCGCGCGGCGAGCTGCTCTTCGCGCGCTGCTGGTTGCTGGTCGAAGGCGAGACCGAAACCTGGATCTATTCAGCAGCAGCGCGCGCTCTTGGCGTGAATTTACATCGGGACGGTGTGCGAGTGGTGGAATACAGTCAGTCGGACGTCGGGCTGCTCACGAAGGTCGCGAATTCGTTTGGCATTCCATGGTACTGTGCCGTCGACGATGATTCGGGTCGTGCTCAATATGCGCCCAAGGTCAAGGCTAATCTCGCCGGCGCATCTGAGGCGGACCGTCTCTGCTTGACGTACCGGAACATGGAGACGCACCTGCTTGAGAATGGGTATGCCAACGCCTACGGGCCATTCATGCCAGAGCAGAATCTCGCGAAGCTGACCAAGAAGCCGGGTGACCCTGGGTACTGGGCCGAGTATGCAGATAACCTCCCGGCGAGGTGGAAGACACGAGCCGCTGCGAACGCGGCCGCCGACATGGAATCGCGGGGGGCAGTCGGGGTGACGAAAGAGTTACGCGCGATCCTGGAAAAGACCGTCTCACTGGCGGGGATAGATTAATGGCTGCCGGCCTCGCGACTCTTAATGAAAATCAACGCGCGGCTGTTCACTGGCAGACCGGGCCTCTTCTTGTGCTTGCAGGGCCTGGGTCTGGTAAAACGCTCGTCCTTACACAACGCGTCGCGCGCTTGCTCAATGAGGACGAGAGTGCAGCTGTGCTTGCGCTCACATTCACGAACAAGGCTGCGTCTGAAATGCGCGATCGCGTAGATCGCCTGCTAGGGCACCATAGCGAACGTGCTCAACTCTGTACCTTTCACGCTTTTGCGACAGACATTTTGAGGCAGCATGGAAGTCATCTTGGAATCAAGCCAGACTTCTCGGTTCTGAGTTTGGACGAGGATCGCATTCATTTAATTCAGGAGATCGCGCGCGAAGTCACCAAGGCCGGTCACACCCTACCCACGGATCACACAAGTCTTCTTACATTGATTGATCGGTTGTTTGCGTCGTCGTACGATTGCGGTCCCGAGGTGCCGTCACTCGCGCAGACGCCACCCTGGCTTCCACTTTTCTTCGCGGCGTACTGTCGGCGACTAATCAGCCAGAATCGCCTAGATCTTGGATCACTCCTTCATTTCGCCCGCAAACTTCTGAAGGACCACCCTGCTGTAACGCGCGTGTTGCGCATAGGGTGGTCGCACGTGTGCGTGGACGAATTTCAGGATACAAACAAGGCACAGTACGATCTCCTTCGCCTCATCGTGCCGGAGGCAAGGCCAAATCTATTTGTGGTTGCAGATGATGACCAGATTATTTATCAGTGGAACGGCGCCAGTCCAGAGCGATTGCAGATCTTGAAGAACGACTACCAGATGGCTGTAGTGCAATTGCCAGAGAATTATCGCTGTCCTCAGGAAGTCATTGAAGTGGCGAACCGGCTTATCGAGCACAATCGATTGCGCACTCCGGGTAAAGAACGCC
The DNA here is from genome assembly GCA_964650975.1 of uncultured bacterium. Taxonomy (GTDB): domain Bacteria; phylum JADJOY01; class JADJOY01; order JADJOY01; family JADJOY01; genus CAZYWA01. The sequence goes on along the minus strand of CAZYWA010000165.1, from coordinate 12,831 downwards.
TCACGAGTCATCGCCCAGCGGCGATGGACCAAGCGGTCATTAGGCTCGGGGCTTACCGCACTCCGGAAGCGGAGGCTGCGGCCGTTGCGATCGATATCCGAGACCGTAAGCTGAATCCGAGCGGCGTTGCCGTCCTAGCAAGAACGACAAAGGTGTTGGATCGAGCTGCCGAGGCCATCCGTAAGTTGGGCTTCGACGCGCATGTGACGCAGCGGAAGGGCGAATTTGAGACGCCACTTGTCCGGGTATTCCTTCACGCGCTTCGGCTGGCTAATGCGCGGCACGATAGAGATGTCCTGCGGCGCCTCTGTGTTGCCTGGGATTCGCTGACGGAGCAAACGCTGGAAATGGGCGACGTTACCGCGGCCGCTGCGCTCGTTGGTGGCGACTTCTTGCGCGCATGGGTCGATGCTGCGGAGAGGGCTGTCGCACCCGGGATCGCGGGTCTTGTGCATCAGCTCCGCGCGACGCTCGTGGATCGGTTGCAATTTCCCGCTGCAGTAGAATGGTTCTTGTCGGATGGTGCTACTGCATTTGCCGACGCGAACGATCGGGCGCTTGCGACCGAGCTCGACACTTGGCGAGATGTGCACGGTGACCTTGTGCGCCAGCGCGGCGCAGAAAACCTCACCTTGAACATGTATTTGCAGTACATGGACTTGACATCGAAAGCGCCTCGCCCAGGACCTCATGCGGTCCGTTGTATGACGGTCCATGGTGCGAAGGGGCTAGAGTTCAGCGACGTGTATCTGATTGGCATGGCTCAGGAGATATTTCCGTCATTTCAGGCGATTCGGAAAGGTCCGAGCAGCCGGGAGTTAGAGGAGGAGCGTCGAAATTGCTTCGTCGCAATCACTAGAGTGCAGGAGACGCTCACGCTGACGTATGCTGACCAGTACTACGGCTATCCCAAGACGCGGTCGCAGTTCCTAACGGAAATGGGAATCGAAGCCGCCACATGACGGAATTGCAGACGTGATGGCGCTGTCCAGCTTGGCGGTGAAGCTGACGGCACGCGAGATGCGCTTGTTTTGATCGCCGGATAGTCAGTGAGCGCTGCTGAGCTTTGCGTTTGGACGGATCGGTCGAGATGAATTAAGGCCGGCTCGGCGCGAAGCTGGCATATACAGCGGCGTGTATCTTTCGTGCTTGCCGTGGCGTTGGCATTCCTCGGGTCGGGTTCGGTGGGCGAAGGACCGGGCAGGTCGCTCTCTACGGAACGTTGGCGTCGACGTTTCCGGTAGGACTTGTCGTCTTGTACGCATGGCGAGGCGGCGCCTATCTCGTGCAGACATTGTTTTCTGGATCGGTCGAGCAGTGGTACGAGGGCCGGGTGTAAGCGCCGTTCCGCGCGCGTCGTCACCCGCGGGGGAGGGGCGCGTGAAGGGGATCGTTGTCGGATTCGGCCGCGTGGTGCTGGTCGCGGTGCTCTGCGCGTTCGTCGTGCGCCCGTTCAAGAGCTTCGCCGCCGACTCGGCGGAGGTGGCCGAGCCCGTCCGCAAGCTGATTCACGACCTCGACAACGGCAGCGACGCCACTCGCGACGCCGCTCGTGCGGCGCTCGCCAAGCGCGGGCACGACTGAGCTTTGGGGCTTGCCCTACTACAGAGGCTCGATCTTGCTCGCCAGTCCGCCAGTCAGCTCGGCGGAGAACGCCTACACGTGGCACGCATTCTCAGGAGAACTCCGTCCAGTAAGCGCTGCGCAGGTCCGCCAGTTCGTCCCGCCAACGGCGATGCCGGGCGGCATCCATGTCGTACCGAAGCCACCATGAGCCGATACGAATGGGCAACTGGCGCGGCGGTGCGGTGGCGAGACTGCGCAACGCATCGAGGGCGCTCATGAAGGAGCTTGTACTCGAGCCCTCGGGAGCGATCGCGTCTACGTAGCTCAGAACCCGATTACCGCCTGGTGGTACCGTTGAGCTGACTCGCCGAACAAATCTGACGGGCGCCTTAAAGGCGCGATCCGCGGTCGAAAGGTCCGCGCTGATATCGTGCCGGTAGCAGTAAACGTGGATTGCCTCCTGTCCGGTTGCGTCGCGTACACGCTGAATCGAAAGAAGCATCAGGCAGCTCGTCGCAGTTTAGGCGCCTCGTATGCATCGGGGTCACCGATTGGCTCATCGATGAGCTCAAGATCGTCAGGGTATTCGAGGCGCCGCCATACCGCGTCCTGCTCATCATCTGTCATTTGTGGCCACAGTGCCGCTTGTTCGAGGACGAGATCCAACTCATCGGGTGGTGGCAGGCCCTCTATTCGAATCCGATAGATCTCGCTCTCCAAGTCGTCGTACCTGCGAGCTGCGTCAGACTGCGTCATGGCAAGCGCTCCCAGTGAAGAGCTGTCGCACATATCGCATCCTGGAACGCGGCCAGCAGCATCAGCGCCGACGGTTCGATGACGGCGTGTCGAGGGTTGTTCCTCTTGTCCGGTCTGAACGACAGAGGCTCGTTCACATCGGAAGGCTGAAGCTGGAAGACCTCCACAGGTAGCCGCGCTTTCCCCCCTAGCCGAGTGGGGACAAGATTCGGCGGTAGGAACCGATAGTGCCGGGCCACAGAAAGACCATCTCCCTTCTCGCGATCTTCGGGTGCCGGTCGCACCATGCCCTCCTGGTCGGGTGCGATGTCGACCGGCACACGTGCCGCAAGTCCCGGCTGCAAGTCGCACCGCGGCAGTTGCTCGACAAACAGCATGGAGCGCACCCATCGATCGTCCGGTGGCAGCACCTCGGCCATGCGATCATTGTACCGCGTGCCAGGCGCGTCGGCAGCACCCTTTGTCGTATTACTGCACCGCGTCCGGCCGGTCCGTTGTTTGGCGCCGTCGCCGGTGGCTGGCAGGCGTGTCGGGGTATCGCACGAGGTTCGGGCAGATTGCGACTGGGACTCCACGGGAGGCGGCTCGCGCCATTTGATGCAGCCGTGAGGCGAACTCGGCGGTGGAGCTGACGGTACGCGGGGTGCGCTTGTCTGGGTCTCGTGGCAGTCGGTGGCCATAGCCTAGCTTTGGGGTTCGGGTCACTTCGAGCGACCCATGGAACCGAGCAAGGGGGCGCTTAAATTTGGATTTAGATCGCGGCGGTCGGAGGGTTGCAGAGCCCCGACCTGACCGGTCGTGAGCGCTGGCCAGGTCGAGGCTGATCTATTCGAATCTTTACCTACCGAGATTGAGTCGGTGCGAGGGCCGGGTGTAAGCGCGGTTCCGCGCGCGCTTTCGCTCGCGGGGGAGGGGGCGCGTGAGGAAGATCGCTGTCGGATTCGGCCGCTTGGTGGTGGTCGCGGTGCTCTGCGCGTTCGTCGTACGTCCGTTCGAGACCTTCGCCGCCGACGCGGCGGAGGTGGCCGAGCCCGTCCCCAAGCTGATTCACGACCTCGGCGACGGCAGCGACGCCACTCGCGACGCCGCTCGTGCGGCGCTCGCCAAGCGCGGGCGCGAGGTGCTTCCCGCCGTCCTCGAGGCTGCCTCGCACGATCCAGCCTGGCAGGTCCGCCAGTACGCGCTGGCCGTGGTGGAGGACATCGGTCCCGACGCGTCGATGGTCGACCGGCTCATCGCGATCCTCGAGCACGATCCGCGCGGAGAGGTCTCCGACATGGCGATCCGGGTCCTGGGCAAGATCGGCCCGGACGCCAAGAAGGCGGTGCCGCTGCTCGAGAAGCGGGCGGCCGAGGACGGTGGCGAGAGCTTCACGAGCGGCACGATCCAGGAGGCGCTCTTCCAGATCGAGCCCGAGCGACAGCAGAAGGCCAAGAAGCTCATGGCCCTGAGCGCAGCTGCGTACTTCGGAGGCCAGGGCGCGATGCGGGTCACGATCGAGGCGCTCGACGACTCCGATCTCGGCGTCCGCCGCGTCGCGTTCTCGGTCTCCCCGGGGAAGCGTTAGGTGAGGCCGCCGGCTCCGAGCGCGGTTGCAAACGCCAGCGCCGCGGTGCCGGCTGCGCTGGCGGACCTCGGAGGCGGCACATACAATCTTCCTGGAGGAGAGACCGAGATGAAGCTCAAGGCGGTCCTGGAACCAAGCGATGACGGTGGTTTCACCGTGTACGTGCCCTCCCTGCCGGGCTGCATCAGCGAAGGGGACACGGAGGCCGAGGCCCTCGCCAACATCCGTGAAGCGATCGAGCTCTACCTCGAGCCGGTCGACGACGACCTGGTCCCCGCGGCACCGGAGTTGGTCCGCGAGTTGGAGCTTTGACGCGACCCTCGAGCGACAAGGTCCCCGAGCTCTCCTACACCGAGATCGTGGCGGCGCTTCGCCGCGACGGCTGGGTCGTCGCCCACGTTCTTCGCAGAGTCGCGAAGGAGATCGAGGACGATGCCGGCGTCTAGACGAAACATTGGCGCCGAGATCCTCGCGGCGATTCGTGACCTCAAGGCCGGCCGCGTCGGCCGTGTCATCAACGTGCCGCCGGTGAGCAGCATCCGGGAGCGCACGGGCCTCTCGCGGACGGACTTCGCGCGCCGGATCGGGATCTCGGTCCGGACGCTGCGGGACTGGGAGCAGGGACGCCGTTGTGCGCCGTCGGGCCCGCGCGAGCGTTCCTCACGATTGCTCACAAGAATCCAAAGGCGCTGCTCGAGATCGCGGGTAGCGAGAAGGCCTCGGATGTGATAACATGAAATTCCATGCTTTAACCGTGCTCTGGAGCCGCCTATGGTTGTCGACGTGACCGATGTCCACCCGCTCACCGATTTTCAGCGCCACACAAAGGAGCACCTCGAGCGCCTCCGGCAGTCCGGGCGCCCGATGCTGCTCACCGTGAACGGCCGTGCCGCCGTCGTGGTCCAGGACGCCGAAAGCTACCAGAAGCTTCTCGAAATGCTGGACCGCTGGGATGCCGTGAACAAGATTCGCGAAGGCCTCAAGGACGTTGAAGAAGGGCGCACGACCCCTGTCGGGGAGGCCTTCGAAGAGATTCGTCGAAAGCTCGGGCTCACGTCGGAGCGCGGGGAGTGAGTCGGTACACGATCGTCATTTCAGAGCGGGCGAAGGCGGACGTAGAAGGCATCACGAGGCACATCGCGGCGGACTCACTTGATACTGCCGCGCGCTGGCTTACAGACCTCGAAGCGCGCATCGAGATGCTCAGCACATTCCAGAGCGCTGTGCTATCGCCCCTGAATCCGACGACGTCGGCCGTGAGCTTCGCCAGCTACTCCGAGGCCGGTACCGCATCATCTTCGAAGTCAGTCCGAGCACCGTAGCGGTGGTTCACATCCGCCACGGTGCTCGAGAGGCGTTCAGCGCAGACGATCTGAGCGAGCCGTGAGTCACTTCGCCTCGAGGACGATGCCGACGTCTAGGCGAAACATTGGCGCCGAGCGGGCACGCCGGATGTACCCGCCGAGCACGGGCTTACTGCGGGCTCAAGCGGCGGGATTCGCTAGCACGTGTTGATCCAGGGCCTCTTTTTCACCGGCGAAGGCTTCGAACCACGGCATTTTGGCGACGCTCGGCCGCGACTTGCAGCGCTCGTACCATGCGTGGAGCTTGGGGTAGCCGGTCTTGGGCAGCCCGAGGCCGTCGATGATCGTGCCGAAAAACGGCAACACCACGATGTCGGCAATCGAAAACGCTGGACCCGTGAAATACGGTCCGTCGCCGATGTAGCCTTCCCAGATCGAGCACTCGGCGAGCAGCTTGTCGACTCGATTCCCGAGATCGGCGCGGCGCTTGCCGGCGAACTTGACCGAGAAAAAGATGTTGGTCGGGTCGAGCTTCTGGTGGAACTCACCGATGAGGCGAAAGCACGCGGCCATTTGCTTCGGCTCGCTCGGAATGAGCGAGGGATTCGGGTATCGGCGCTCGAGATATTCGACGATCGCGACACTCTCGTAGATTCGCACGTCACCATCCACCAGCGCTGGCACCTGCCCGCGCGGGTTGATCGCCAGATACTCGGGCTGCTTGTGCTCGCCTGAGAACAGATCGACCTTCACGTAGTCGTACTCGAGTTGCTTTTCCTCGAGGCAGAGTTGCGGGCGCATCGAGTTGTTCGAAAACGGATGGGCGTAAAGCTTCAATCGGCTCATGAGCGGATCCTCTATTGGAAATCGATACGCCGGTACGGCATCACGAGAGCTTGGAGCCCGACCGGTGGCGGCTGGCGGATCCCGGAGGCTATCAGCGAGACCGCGTCACCGCCACCGGCGATCCAGAGGTCAAGATCGGTCCACATCGAACCGGTCGAGATCCATGACCTTGGTCCACGCGGCGACGAAGTCGCGCACGAACTTCTCCTTCGCGTCCCCGCTGCCGTAAACCTCTGCAACCGCCCGTAGCGCCGAGTTCGAGCCGAAGACCAAGTCGGCGCGGGTGGCGGTCCAGCGGATCTCGCCGGTGGTCCGATCGCGCCCTTCGAACACGTCCTTGGCGTCCGAAATCGCTTTCCACTCGGTCCCCATGTCGAGGAGGTTCACGAAGAAGTCGTTGGTGAGCTTTCCGGGCGTGCGGGTGAAGGTGCCGTGCGGGTTCCCGCCGAAGGTGGCGCCGAGGACGCGGAGGCCGCCCACGAGCACGGTCATTTCGGGGGCGGTGAGGGTGAGGAGCTGGGCTCGGTCGACGAGCAAGTGCTCGGCCGGGACGCCGGGGTTGCCGCGGACATAGTTGCGGAAGCCGTCGGCGATGGGCTCGAGCGCGGCGAAGGATTCCGCGTCGGTTTGCTCGGCGGTGGCGTCCATGCGGCCCGGGGTGAAGGGCACGGTCACGGTGTGGCCGGCGTCGTGGGCTGCCTTTTCGACGGCGGCGCTGCCGGCGAGCACGATGAGGTCGGCGAGCGAGATTCTCTTGCCGCCGGTCGCGGTGGTGTTGAAGTCCTTCTGGATGCGCTCGAGGGTGGCGAGCACCTTCGCGAGCCGCTCGGGCTGGTTGACCTCCCAGTCTTTCTGCGGCGCCAGGCGGATGCGCGCGCCGTTGGCGCCGCCGCGCTTGTCGGAGCCGCGGAAGGTGGAGGCCGATGACCAGGCGGTGTAGACGACCTCGGGCACGCTCAGGCCCGACGCGAGCACCTTCGCTTTGAGGGCGGCGATGTCTTCCGCCTCGATCAGCGGGTGATCCGCGGCCGGGATCGGGTCCTGCCAGATCAGCGCTTCGGCCGGCACTTCCGGGCCCAGGTAACGGGCGCGCGTGCCCATGTCGCGGTGGGTGAGCTTGAACCAGGCGCGGGCGAAGGCGTCGGCGAACTGGTCGGGGTGCTCGAGGAAGCGCCGCGAGATCTTCTCGTAGGCCGGGTCGAAGCGGAGCGAGAGGTCGGTGGTGAGCATGGTCGGGCGGCGCTTCTTCGCCGGGTCGTGTGCGTCGGGAACGGTGGCGGGCGCGTCTTTGGCCACCCATTGGTGGGCGCCGGCCGGGCTCTTGGTGAGCTCCCATTCGTGGCCGAAGAGGTGCGTGAAGAAGTCGTTGCTCCACCGGGTGGGTGTGGTGGTCCAGGTGACGTCGAGGCCGCTGGTGATCGTGTCGGCGCCTTTGCCGGTGCCGAAGCTGTTCTTCCAGCCGCAGCCCAGATCCTCGATCGGCGCGGCTTCGGGCTCGGGTCCCACGTGCGAGGCGGGGCCGGCGCCGTGCGTCTTGCCGAAGGTGTGGCCGCCCGCGATGAGCGCCACCGTCTCTTCGTCGTTCATCGCCATGCGCGCGAAGGTCTCGCGGATGTCGCGGGCCGCCGCGACCGGATCCGGGTTGCCGTTCGGTCCTTCCGGGTTCACGTAGATGAGGCCCATCTGCACCGCGGCGAGCGGGCTCTCGAGCTGGCGGTCGCCTTGGTAGCGCTGGTCGTCGAGCCACTTGCCCTCGGAGCCCCAGTAGACGCTCTCGTCCGGCTCCCACACGTCCTTGCGGCCGCCGCCGAAGCCGAAGGTCTGGAAGCCCATCGACTCGAGCGCCACGTTGCCGGTCAGGACCATCAGATCGGCCCACGAGATCTTGCGGCCGTACTTCTGCTTGATCGGCCAGAGCAGCCGGCGCGCCTTGTCGAGGTTCCCGTTGTCGGGCCAGCTGTTGATCGGCGCGAAGCGCTGCTGCCCGGCGCCCTCGCCGCCGCGGCCGTCGCTCACGCGGTAGGTGCCCGCGGAATGCCAGGCCATGCGGATGAAGAAGGGACCGTAATGGCCGAAGTCGGCCGGCCACCAGGCCTGCGAGTCGGTCATCAGCGCATGCAGGTCCTTCTTGAGCGCCGCGAAGTCGAGGCTCTCGAACTCGTGGGCGTAGTCGAAGCCCTCGCCCATGGGGTCGGAGAGGGGCGAGTTCTGGCGCAGGATCCCGAGATCGAGCTGCTCGGGCCACCAGTCGCGATTGGTGCGGACGCTCGTGGCCGGGGCGGATCGGTGAAACGGACACTTCGATTCGGTCGACATGGGTGGTTCCTCCGTTGAGAACGCGTCGTGGCGTCCTTCGTGCGGAGCAATGTGCGTGCTGGCGAGTGATAGGTCCAAGACATTCTGTGGATGAGAGTGAAGATAAAAGCTATTCATGAAGCAGGGGTGAGCGCGCCCGAGCCAGGGGAAACCGGGCTCGAGTGGCCCAGCTCGTGGTATGGAGCGCCGGTCTCGAGCTGCCTTGCGTTCGACGGACGGAAGCGGCGGGTGAGGTGACGCCGGCAAGTGCGCAAGAAGTGTTGGAGGAAGCGGCGCGCCGCGAGGGAGTGCGTGGTGCCGTTGAGTCTTACGGGGAGTCGTGGGTGCTCCGAGGGCATGTCGACGGGCGCGGTTGCGACATCGGTCTCGGCAGGCAGCTTTTGTGGGTGGCGGTCGACACGGATTGGGATTTGCCGGAGCGAGCCTTCGTGCTCTGGTCACCGGCCGGTTCGTACGAGCGCACCAGGATGCTGCACGAGGACGGCCCGTGGGCCGAGACGGGCGATGCTGCATTCGACGCGATCTTTCTGGTCGGTGGCGAGGAAGGCGCGGCCTGTGTCGATCGGCTCACGAAGATTGGACGCAAGGCGCTTTGTGACGCGGCGTGGGTGCGGCCGGGCCTGAGCTGGTTGGATCTGGCGCCGCCGAGGCGGCGACGTCACGTGTCCGCAAGCCCACCGCTGCAGCCAGGGCGTGGGCGTCGAGGCAAGACCGTGAATGGGCCGTATGTCGCCACCTGCGTTGCCGCCGCGCTGGCGGTCGCGCGCGGCGTCGAGAGGCGGTAGGCGCTTCGTCACGATCGTAGCAGTTTGCTACACTGTCCGCATTGAACGGAGGAGGTCATGCCACTGTCCCGGAGTCCCATGCGTCTCGACACCGAGCTGACGCTCGCGGCCGCCGCCGTCGCGCCGACGATGAGCCGAAGTGTCGCTGACCAAATCACTCACTGGGCGCGCATTGGCCGAGAGCTGGAGTCGAGCCCGGACATTTCACCCGGCCGAGTTCAGGATGTCTTGAAGGGGGTTCGGCGGTACGACGACCTGCCGCCTCTCGAGCAAGCGGTCGTGCGAGCGGCTTGGAATGAGCGCATCAGCCAGCGACGTGCCGGCCTGCGTCTCGACCTCAAGTTTGCTTCGCGCGGGGTCCGATATGCCGAGGCGGACTCGGCGGGAAACGTCGTTCTGCGTGAGCCTCCCCCACGCGTCGCTCGGCCGGTACGTCGGCGCAAGTCCTCGCGCAGGCGCCTGGCGACGCAGCTCAGAATGCGATCGCGGAAGACGCTGCCTTGCGCTGGGCTACGGCCTTGGGTCGCGCGGCTCGGGCGCGGCGCAAGCAACTACGAATGAGCGTGGGGGAGGTTGCCCAAAGGTCCGGAATCGACGAGGCGGCCGTCTCGATGTTCGAGGAAGGGCGATCCCGCGAGACGCTCAAGGACATGGCAAAACTCGTGAACGCACTGGATTGGGATCCTCCGGCGGCTGTCCAGGATTCCGTGACCTCACAGGACACGTCGTCCAAGAAGATCCGCCGACATCATCGCTGATCACCCATGCCCCTGCTCGTCGTCTTGGCTGGGCCGAATGGTGCGGGCAAGAGTACTTTTCATCGAGAGATCATCGAGCCCGTCGTCGATTTACCCTTCATCAACGCTGACGAGATCGCTCGCGAACGTTGGCCGGGTCGCCAGGAAGCGCATGGTTACGAAGCCGCTCGCGTGGCGCAGACCAACCGTGAGGCAGCTTTCGCCGCGGGGTCTTCATTCGTCACCGAGACCGTTTTCTCTCACGCCTCGAAGCTCGATCTCATCCGGGATGCACGCAAAATCGGCTACCACGTCGTTCTTCACGTGATTCTCGTGCCGGTCGCGGTCTGTGTTGCGCGAGTCCAGCTTCGAGTCGAGCAAGGCGAGCACTCGGTCCCCGAGGAGAAGATTCGCAGCCGCTACGCTCGGCTCGGCCCGCTCCTGCTCGAGGGTCTCAAGGCAGCCGATGAGGGCTACGCCTACGACAACTCGAATGCCCGTCATGCCTATCGCCTGATCGCCAAGTACCGCGGTGGAACGCCCGAATTCGAACCGCAGTGGCCTCGCTGGTCACCCATCAGGTGACCTCCACTTGATATCCTCGCCCGCCGGCGTGGCCTTTCGGGCTTCGCCGATTCTCGATGTCCAGGCGCTCTCTTTCGCTGTCGCGGCGCACCGCGTGGGATCGCGCGCCCACGGCGCTGGCCGAGGCGGTGGATCGAGCGCGGCGCTCGGGACGGCCGCTACTGGATCTGACCGAGACCAATCCCACCGCGGTGTCGCTCGATTATCCGTGGGATGCGATCGCGGCCGCGGTGGCGCGGGGCGCGCGAGCCGCGTACGTGCCGGAACCGTTCGGCCAAGTCGCGGCGCGCTCGGCCGTCGCCGAGCGCTATGCGCCGGGCGTCGACCCGTCGCGCGTGATGCTCACGGCGAGCACCAGCGAGGCCTATTCGTTCCTGTTCCGGCTGCTCGCCGATCCTGGCGACGTGGTGCTGGTGCCGCGGCCGAGCTACCCGTTGCTCGGTTTGCTCGGTGATCTGGATGGCGTGAGCCTCGAGTCGTACCCGCTCGCCGAGGACGACGGCTGGCGGATCGACTTCGACGGTCTCGACAAAGCCGCGCGCCGGCCGGGCGTGCGCGCCGTGGTGGTGGTGAGCCCCAACAACCCCACCGGAAGCTCGCTCACCGGCGACGAGCTCGAGCGTCTCGCGGAGCGCTGCGCGGAGCGAGGCTGGGCGCTGATCGCCGACGAGGTGTTCGCCGACTATCGGCGAGAGGGGCTCAGCGTCCCGCTCGCCGCCGCGCAGGGCCGCCTGAGCGACGCCACCTGGTTCTCGCTCGGCGGCCTTTCCAAATCGGCCGGTTTACCCGGCATGAAGCTCGCGTGGACCGTGTGCGGCGGCTCGGAGTCGGTGCTGCGCGAAGCGCTGGCCCGTCTCGACGTGATCGCCGACACGTTTCTGTCTCCCGCGATGCCGGTGCAGGTGGCGCTGCCCGAGCTGCTGGCTCTTTCGCCAGCGATCCGCGCGTCGATCCAGCGCCGCATCGACGCGAATGTGCGCGCGCTCGCCGGCCTTCGCGCCAGCGCGGTCTCGGCTCTTCCGGTTCCCGGCGGCTGGTCGGCGATCCTTCGCGTCCCGGCCACCAGGACCGACGACGAGTGGGCGCGGACGCTGATCGACGACGCCGGCGTGCTGGTGCAGCCGGGAGGCTTTTTCGATTTCGAGCGGCCCGTGCATCTGGTGGTGAGCCTGCTTCCTCCCGAGGACACGTTCGCGACGGCGGTCGCGCGGATCTCGGCCGTCTTCTCCGCCTGACCACGCGGCGGCGCGCCAGCCGAGGAACTGGCCCACCGCCGGAGTCGATCCGCGCTCACGAACGGGCGACGGTTCGTCGTCCGGGTCTTAAACTCGCCGGCATGGATCGAATCGATCGCCGCGCGTCGTGGCTCGCCTCGCCGTTCCGGATGTCGTCGGTCGCCGCGCTGGCGCTGGTTTGGGCGGCGAGCGCACCGGTGGCTCGCGCCGCCGAGCCGGCGTGGTCTCACCATCGCGCCTACTCGGGCCACTGGGCGGGAAGCGCCGCGTTCAAAGAGATCCGCGCATCGATCGAGCGCGAGCGGATCGCGGCGCTGGGCTCGATCTCGCGCTCGCTGGGGCTCGAGCTGCGCGGCGATCGCCGGGTGGACGGCATCGTGTTCGAGTACGTCGACGAGGCCGATGCGCCGGCGCTCGGGTTTCCCGCGGGGAGTCGCGGCGGGTTCCGGCCGCCCAAGGACCCGGCGGCGGCCGAGCGCGTGATCACGGTGATCGTCGACAAGTTCGTGTCGAGCCGCGACGAGCTGCCGGGATTCGTGTGCCACGAGATGATCCACGCGGTGATGAGCCTGCTCATGGGCGAGAGCTTCACCGCGCTCCCGTCGTGGGTCCAGGAGGGTCTGGCCGTTTACGGCTCGGGTCAGGGGACCGAGAAGCTCGCGAAGCTGGTGGCGAACGAGGGTGCCGAGCCCAAGGGCTTTCCCGACGGCCTCGATCAGCAGAAGGACCGCCTCGCGGACTACGTCGAGGCCTATCTCGCGATCGCGTTTCTCGCCGATTCGCGGGGGCCGCAGGCGGTGCGCGCGTTCACCGCGGCCGTCGTGAAGGGCGTGCCGGTCGACGCGGCGGTGCAGCAGGCCTCGCAGCTCGCACCGAAGGAGTTCGCGAAGCGGGCCGCCGAGTACGCGCGCGCTCGGGTGCGGTCCGCCGCCGCGACGTCTCCCGCTCCGTCTTCCTGATCGCCGGGAGGGTCGGGTGTCCGCTCAGACCTGGTGCGCCGAGAGGTACGCGGCCGACTGCCGGTTCGTCGCCGATTTCGGTGAGGTGATCCTCGGTTGGCTGGAGCCTCGTGCCGGCGAGCGGATTCTCGATCTCGGCTGCGGGGACGGTGCCTTCACCGAGCGGCTGGTCGCG
>CAZYWA010000164.1:0-14590 GCA_964650975.1 uncultured bacterium | reverse complement strand
GGTGGACCTCGGCGATCCAGTTGAGGATCGAGAGACCGAGCTGCCGCGACGAATCGCCGTTCGAGGACGGGACGGGCGCCGCCGGCGCGGCGAGCGGAGCGCCACCGCTCGCCACCTCGATCCGCGCCAGCCCGTCGCGCAGGTAAGCCGAGACCTGCACCGGCACCTCGCGATCCCCGTGGCGCAGCGCGTTCTCGATCATCTCGGTCATCGCCTCGCGCAGCAGGCCGGCGTGGCCATGCGCCTCCACGGTCTCGACCCGGTCGAGCTCGAGCGAATGCTTGGTGAGCTGGGCGCGACTGCGCATCAGATCGGCGCACTCGAGCGCGAGCCCGTCGAGCTCCACCACGTCGTCGAGCGCCGGCCGATCGCCGGAGCGCACCCGCTCCAGCACGAAGAGCTCGTCGACGCGCCGGGCCATCTGCTCGGTGGCGCGATGGATGCGGGTCAGGATCTCGCGATACTCGAGGGCGTCGCGCGGGCGATCGAGGCCGAGCGCGGTCTCGCCGCGCGCCACGGTGAGCGGCGTCCGGATCTGGTGCGCGATCTCGGCCACGAACCCGCGCCCGCGCCGCTGCGCCTCCTCGAGGCGCGTGAGCAGCGCGTTGAAGCGCGCCGCGAGCGCGTCGAGCTCGTCGGGCGGCGCTTGCACCGGCAAGCGACGGTCGAGACGCTCGGGCTCGATGGCGTCGATCGCCTGCGTCATCTCCTCGAGCGGACGGAGCGCGCGTCGCGCCAGGACGTAGCCGCCCGCCGCGGCGAACACCACCAGCGCGGGCGTGCTGACCGCGAGCCACAGCGCCAGCGCCTCGTCGTCGCGCACCAGCGCCGTGGTCGAGCGCGCCACCACCACGGTGAAGGCCGGTGCGTCGGTCTCGGTGCGCATCTCGAAGCGCGCGTGGCGGTGCTCGGAGGCCACCCAGTCCTCGAGCGTCGCGCGGGTCTCGGCCGACAGCTCCTCCGGTAGCAAGTTCACCAGACGGCGCGCGCCCTTCATCGCGAGGCGCTTCCCCTCGCCGTCGTAGACCGCGAGCAGATCGACCGGAGCCGTGGCTTCCTCGACGGCGTCGTGCGCCGCGACCTGCAGCGAGTCGCGGTCGTTGCGCTGCTCGGCGTGCACCGCCTCGGCGATGTTCTTGGAATCGCGCTCCAGGTCGAGCGTCAGCCGCCTGCTCGCGGCGTGATCGAGGAACGCGTAGAGCGCCGCGTTGAGCAGCGTCAGTCCGACCAGCGCCGCCAGACCGAACCAGGCCGCGAGCCGCAGGCGGAACCGGCTCATTCCACCCAGTCCGAGCTTCAGGCGCCGCTCGGCGGTGCCTCGTCGGTCAGCACGTAACCCGCGCCGCGCACGGTGTGGATGAGCGGCACCAGGTCGGCGCGGTCGACGCGACGGCGGAGCCGCCCGATCAGCACGTCCACGACGTTCCCGACCGGGTCGAAGCCGTCGTTCCACACGTGATCGAGGATCTGGCCGCGCGACACCACGCGCCGCGGATGGCGCATGAGGTACTCGAGCAGCGCGAACTCGCGGTTGGTGAGCCTGAGCGGCACGCCGGCGCGGCGCACCACGTGCGTCGCTGGATCGAGCTCCAGGTCGCCCACCGCGAGCTTCGCCGCGAGCGGCACCGGCGGGCGGCGCGCGAGCGCTCGGAGCCGCGCCATCAATTCCTCGACCGCGAACGGCTTGGTCAGGTAGTCGTCGGCGCCGGCGTCGAGCCCCACCACGCGATCGCCGAGGCTCGCCCGCGCCGTGAGCACCAGGACCGGCGTCTTGCCGCCTCGCGCGCGGTACGCGCGGCACGCCTCGAGGCCGTCGAGATCGGGCAGCCCGAGATCCATCACCACCAGATCGTACTCGGTGGCGGAGAGCTGCTCGAGTGCTTTCTTACCGGTGGGCGCCACGTCGGAGGCCCAGCTCGCCTCGCGCAGCGCGCGCACCAGGAAATCCGCGACCTCGGGCTCGTCCTCGACGATCAACACGCGCATGGAGCGGCTCGCTCGACGGGAGCACCGTGGTGCGCCCGGGTGGAGTCTGGCAGCAGCGCCGCGAGGGCGGGAGCCCGCGCGGCGAGCGCATCGAAAAACAGCATCCTGCGCGCCTCGGATGACGTGTCGATGACACGTGCGGTCGGGATCGATGGGCCGGAGGGCCGCGGTCCCTCGCAGCCGCAGCGTCACATCGCGATCAACCGCCGCGGACGCGAGGGACCGCGTCCGGACCGCGTCCCCCCAGCCGCTTGACGCATGACCATCAGTCATTTATAAATGACCAACAGTCACTTAACGGAGAGGATTCCCATGCGACAAGCCATCCTCATCACCGGCGCCACCTCGGGCATCGGCCGCGCTGCGGCGCTTCGCTTCGCGCAACTCGGCCATCGCGTGTTCGCCACGGGCCGGAACGAGGCGGCCCTGGCGACGCTCGCCGCGCAGGGCGGCGAGCACCTCGAGACCGTCCGTCTGGACGTCACCGACGCCGCATCGATCGGCGCGGCGGTGGCGCGCGTCGACGACCTCACGGCGGGCGCCGGCATCGACGTGCTGGTCAACAACGCCGGCTACGGCCAGTTCGGCCCGCTGCTCGACGTCACCGACCGACAGCTGCGCGCCGTGTTCGACACCAACGTATTCGGGCTGATGGCGGTCACCCGCGCCTTCTCCGGCGCGATGGTGAAGCGCCGCGCGGGCCGGATCCTCAACGTGTCGAGCGGCGGCGGGCGGGTGTCGTTCCCGTTCGCGGGCGCCTACACCGCCACCAAGTTCGCGGTCGAGGCGATGTCCGACGCGCTGCGCATGGAGCTGGCCCCCTTCGGCGTCCACGTGGTGCTGGTCGAGCCCGGTCCGATCAAGACCGGCTTCTCGGAAGTGGGCGTCGCTTCGCTGCCGAGCGCCGCGGACGGCGGATCGCCCTACACCCAGATCTACGCGCGCGCTCGCGAGGCGCAAGCCAAGAGCGACGCGATGTCGTGGTCGCCCGCAACCGTGGTGCGCGCGATCGAGCGCGCCGCCTTCGCCCGCAAGCCGGCCGCGCGCTACACGGCGCCGCGGCTCCTCGAGCCGCTGCTCTGGCTCTCACAGCTGGTGCCCACCGGATTGCAGGACTTCGTCATGCGGAAGGCGCTCGGGCTCGCATGACGCGCACCGCGCTCCGTTCGCCCGGCTCGCCGCGCTCCGCCCGCCCGCTCGCGCGGCGCCGGCGCCGCGCCATCTACGACGCCGACAAGGAAGCGCGTCGCGCCGACATCCTGAACGCCGCGCGCAAGCTCTTCGCGAAGAGCGGCGGGCAGCTCGCCACCGTGAGCGACGTCGCGCAGGCCGCCGGGCTCGCCAAGGGCACCGTCTACCTCTACTTCCGCACCAAGGAGGAGCTTTACCTGGCACTCTACGAGGAGTTCGTGACGGCGCTCTTGACGCGGATGCAAGCAGCCGCCGCCCACGCCAGCGCGGCCGCATCCATCGTGAACGCCATGTGCTCGTTCGTCGCCGAGCGGCCCGAGCTGATGCGGCTCGCGAGCCTCGCCAACTCGGTGCTCGAGCAGAACGTGAGCGAAGAGTTCGTGCTCGGCTACAAGACCCGCATCACCGCCACGCTGCTCGCCACCGCCAACCGGCTGGTCGAGGTGTTGCCGGACGCCTCGTTCGACGGTGTCGCGCGGCTCTTGCTCCAGACCTATGCCTTCTCGGTGGGCCTCTGGCAGCAAGCCGACCTGCCCGCGGTGGTGCGCGCACTGATGCGAAAGCACCCCGAGCTCTCGGTGCTGCGAATCGATTTCGCGCGCGAGCTTCGCTGTGGGCTCGATCTCTTGTGGTCGGTGCCGCGGAGCGAGGCGTGATCCGCTTCTCGACGCCCCGCCCCGCCGCGGCGCTCGCGTTCCTGGCGCTCGCCGCTTGCGGGTCCGCGAATTGCGGCTCGCCCAAGGCACTCTTCAAGCCGCCGCTTCATCCGAGCGTCGAGTCGCTCTACGCGCCGCACCAGCGCGGCGACCGCTTCTTCAACCCGTGGGCCGAGTCCGACATCGGCCTCTTCGATCTGATCCGCTGGCGGATCCTTTCCACCAACGAGTACGATGCGGCCCGGAAGCACCCGCCCGACGTACCGGTGGTCGCCAACGACGGTTCGCGATTGCACGCGGGCGGCGACGATCCGTCGGTCACCTGGATCGGCCATGCGACGCTCGTCGTCGAGGACGGCGGCGACACGTGGATCACCGATCCGTTCTTCTCCGACACGCTGGTGCTCGGGAAGGAGCGCCTTCATCCACCGGGCATTCCTCTCGACGCCATCCCCACGCCGCTCTTCTCGGTGGTGAGCCACGACCACTACGACCACCTCGATCTGCCCACCATCGAGAAGCTGCCCGCCGAGACCGTGCTGTGCGTGCCGCTCGGGATCGGCGATCTGGTGCGTGGGCCGCATCACCAGCGCGTCGCCGAGCTCGACTGGTGGCAAAGCGTGCACGTCGGCGACTGGACGCTGACTCTCGTGCCGAGCCAGCACATGAGCCGTCGCGGCGCCTTCGGCAACGTGACGCTGTGGGGCGGCTGGGTCATCGAGGGCCACGGCCGCCGCTACTACTTCGCGGGCGACACGGGCTACTTCCACGGATTCCGCGAGATCGGCCGCAAATTCGGCCCGATCGACGTCGCGATGCTGCCCATCGGCGCCTTCGCGCCGCGCTGGTTCATGCAGTACGTGCACATGGATCCCGCGCAAGCGCTGCAAGCGTTCCAGGACCTCGGCGCCCGCTACATGATCCCGATGCACTGGGGCACCTTCGATCTGAGCGACGAGCCCCTCGACGAGCCGCCGCGCGCGCTGCACGCGGCCACCGCCCAGCATCCCGACCTCGAAGGCCGCGTGCGCGTGCTCGCAATCGGCGAGACCTTCGACATCCCGCCCACCCCCGGCAGCTGAGTTTCCCGGGGGCTTTTCACGCCCCCCGCCCCGCAAAAAGCGCGGTTTTTGCGGGGCCCCACCCCCAAGACGGCTCGCTGCCCGCTCGCCGGCGCGCCTCTGGCGCGCTGGCAGATTGAGGGGTCACCACGCCGTAGAACCCGCGCGCACATGGACGGCGGTGGTCTCTCGCCACCGCGGCGTCGATTCGCTCGCGTTCCCTCGTCGGTCCCTCGCAGCCGTAGCGCCCGATCGCCGTCGGTCGGTTTCACGCCCGTTTCACCTCGCCGTGCTTCGATGCTCGGCACCGCGTGCACGAGTCCTGCAACCCGTCGCGTCAAGCTGAGAACCGAGTGAGGAGGAGCGCCATGTCCAATTCGCCGAACGATTCGTCGAACCCTTACCGGCCGCCGATTCCGCTTCCCCGCGCCGTGGTGAAGGCCGCACGAGAAGAACGACCGGATCGTCCGTCGGCGCTCAAGCCACTCGGCATGGCGGTAGCGGTCCTCGCCGGCACGCTGGTGCTGGGCCGGCTGCTCCAGGGGACGAGCGGAAGGCCCGGCCTGCTCGATTCGAAGACCGACATCACACCGCTCTCCTGGAGCGGGTACGGGAGCGCGATCGTATTCGGTCTCCTCGCGCTGCTCCGCGGCGTCAAAACCGGCAGAGGTGGCGCCATCGTGCTCGGTTTCCTGCTGGCGATCTTCGGCGGCGTGATCGCGCTGCTGGCGATGGGGAACTTCTCGCGCGGGCGTCAGCTCCGGCGCCGCGGCCGCGTGCTTCTTCCGCGCGTGCGGCACGACGCCTCGTGGGCGCACTCGCCGCCTGCGATCGCGCCATGCGATTCCATGCCTGCCGGCGTCGCCGGTCAATGGCGCGAAAACGGCCGCACCGAGCACGCCTCGGTGGCCGCGTTCGCTCGTTTGACCCTCGACCTCATGGCCCTCGGCGCGCCGCCGCGTCTCGTCGCCACCGCCAACCAGGACGCGCTCGACGAGATTCGCCACACCGAGCTCTGCTTCGGCCTGGCGCGCGCGCTCGACGGCGTGCCCGAGAGCCCGGCGCCCTTCCCCGAGCCGCAACGCGCTCGCACGCTGCCGCGCTCGCGGACGCTGGCGCTCTCGATGCTGGCGGTCGACTCGCTGATCGAAGGAGCCCTGCACGAAGGCGTCTCGGCACGGATCATCGCCAAGCTCGCGCAGCGCTGCGGCCAGCCGTCGATCCGCGCGGTGCTGAAGGAGCTCGCCGCCGACGAAGGTCGTCACACCGCCCACGGCTGGGAGGTCGTCGAGTGGTGCCTCGATCAGGGCGGCGCTCCGGTGGCGCACGCGTTGCTCGGCGCGCTGCGATTCCTGCCCCGCGAGATGCGCGCGAACCTCCCGCCCGAGGCCGCGACCGGCGCGTGGGAAGACTGGGGCATCCACGGACGAGCCCTCGAAGACCAGGAGTACCAAGCGGCCCGCGCTCGCGTGATCGAGCGGGCGCGCGCGCTCATTTCGGACGTGCGAATGGCCGCCTGAGCGTCACAACCCGAGAAGCCGGCCGATCGTGTTCTTCATGATCTCCGACGTGCCGCCGGCGTAGATGGAGAGAAACGACTCGCGCAGCATCCGCTGCACCGGATACTCGCCGAGGTAGGCGTAGCCGCCGAAAACCTTCATGCCGCGCGACGCGATCTCGACGGCGCGCTCGGAGCAGAAGAGCTTCGCCATGCACACTTCGCGAAACGAGATCTCGCCTCGGTCGCGCAGCCAGGCCGCGTGGAAGACGAGCCACCGCATCGCCTCGATCTCGGTGGCCATGTCGACCAGCAGATGCTGGATCGCCTGGAACTTCGCGATCGGCTGGCCGAATGCTTCGCGGGTCCGCGCGTAGTTGGCTGAAACCTCGTACACCGCCTCGGCGAGGCCGAGGCTCGACGCGGCGACGCACAGCCGTTCGAGGTCGACGCCCGACAAGAGCTGCATCCAGCCGGTATCGACCGCATCCGGCCCGCCGAGCACCTGATCGGCCGGCACGCGCGTGCCGTCGAAGCGGACCTCGCACGACGAGTAAGCGTTGCCCGCCAGCTTCGGTAGCGGCCGGATCTCGACGCCGGGCGTGCCGGCGGGAACGAGAATGACGGACGTGCCTTCCTTGGCCGGCCCGTCCGGCCGCGTCCGTAGCACGGCGATGATCACGTCCGCCTGCGCGGCGCCGGTCGTGAACATCTTCGTGCCGTCCAGCACGAAATCGCCCTCCGCGGTGCGGCGTGCGGACATCCGGATCTTGGCGGCGTCGGAACCGGCGTGCGGCTCGGTGAGCGCGAAGGCCGCCATGGCTTCGCCGCGCGCGATCGCCGGCAGCCACCGGTTCTTCTGCGCCTCGCTGCCGTTCTGCGCGATGTTGAGACCGGCGAAGACCGCGTTGACGCAGAAGAGATTCACGGCCGTTCCGTTCCCGCGCGCCAGCTCCTCGTTCACGATCGCCACTTCGGTGAGGCCGCCGCCCAGACCGCCGTATTCGCGGGGAAGCGGCACGGCGAGAATCCCCTCTCGTCCCAGCGCGCGGTAGAGCTCCCGCGCGTCCGCGGTTCCGTCGTCGAGTCGCGCGCCGATCTCGGCCGAGCAGTGCGACTGGACGAACTTCCTCACACGCGATGCCAGCTCGAGTTGCGCCTCGGTCAGCGTGAAGTCCACTCGCCCTCCAGCGTCCTCGGACTGACCATCAACCGGGGCCGTCTTGCCCGAGTGAGCTCATCATCACCGCCGTCACGATCACTCGAGTGGCACCGTGGAAGAGGGAGCATCGGACGAGCCGTTGCCGTCGATGCTGTTGTTGCCGAACGAAAGAATGGTGCCCTGGGCAGCGATCTGCAGTCCGATGTTGTTGTGCGCGATGGTGTCGTTGCTGATTCGAGCCGTCGCTGGGGCGCCGCTGCCTCCCACCTTGATGCCGGCTTGGCCGTTGCTGTCGGAGACCGTGTGATCGACGAAGACGACGGCGCTCTGCGTCGTGGGCTTGATGACGATCCCGTGTCCGCCGTTTCCGTTCACGAACGAGTGGGCGATCGTGGCCGACACGCCGTTCTCGATGCGGATGCCGTTGGTCGCGTTCCCGTCCACCTGGGTCCGCTCGACGAGCACCTGACCCGGACTCGCCGTCTGCGCGAAGATCCCCGCCGCGTTCTCGCGCAGGTCCGAGTCCTCGATGTAGAGCTTCGTGCCATTCGAGGAATCCATGCTGACCGCGTACTGCGTGAAGCCGCGGATCACGCAATGCTCGATGTGCACCGCGGCGGCATCGACGATCGAGACACCTTTGATCCCCGTCGTCTCACCGTCGATGACCAGGCCCCGCAGCACCACGGTCCCCCCCGCCGCGTTGATGGTCACCCCGTTGGTGCCCGAGGCGGAGATCCCGCCCATGATCCCGTCGGCGATGATCGAGATCGACTTCACGACGGTGACCGCCCCGAAGCCGCCGGGATCGAGCGTGTCGATTTCGCCGTTGACGGCGGTCTTCGAGATCGCGCCAGGGAAGGTCTTGCAGGGTGCGGTCCGGCTGCACGGGTTCACGTCGTCTCCGACTCCCGACACCCACGTGCGCGGCGCCTGCGCGTGCGCCAGGGTCGAGGACGAAAGCACTGCGAGCAACACGAGAGACGCGAGCGAGGTAAGTCGGGCTCGGATCATGGCGAATCCTCCGGAGGATCGAGGTGGATTTCGAACTGCCTTGATCCGCCAAATGTAACGTCGATCGGCACCCAGAGCGCATCGACGGTCAGCAACTCTTGGCGCTGCAGGCGGAACAGGAAGGCGTTGGCGGAAATGCCGTCGAACCGGCCGGCGGGGAGCCTTGGAGCCCGACCCGCCCCCCGTCAGCAGATCGGATCGTGCGCTGAGCTCGTCGACTCCGCCACCTGGCCCTCGACGGCTGCACCACTCCTCGCGTACCACGCCAGACACAGCGCCGACGCTCCGTAAAACCCAAGCGCGATGAGCACCAGACCACGCACTCCGATCGACATCGTGCTGTACTCGGCCCATCCCCCGATCACGGAGCCGAGCATGTTGGCTCCGATGGCAGGCCCCGCCGCCGGGGCGAGGCGGAAGCTTCGGGCAAACACCAGGCCCGCGAAGTAAACCGGCGAGAGTGTCACCAGACCGTAGGTTGCTCGCGTGACGAACGAATGCCCCAGCGCGCTCTCGGCGTGAACGCCGTAGCTGACGAAGAGGGCCGCGAAGAGCGCGGCGTAGACCGCCACCGGCGGGATTCGTCCCGCAACCGCGTTGGTGAGGTTCGCGAGCATGATGAGGACCAGTACCAGTCCGATGGTGATCGCGGACACCAGCCACGTCGTTCCGAAGAGCAGCGCGAGCCGGTTGACCGCATGCACTTCCATGAGCAGAAACGCGGCGCCGAGGAACAGAAAATGCCCGTGCTGCGCCGTCACCCGTCCAAGCCGGAGACCACCCCGGTGCAGCACCGCGAGCGAAGCCAGCACCATCGCCACCAGCGTGATCCGGTAGGCGATCGGGATCTCGCGCGTCGGCAGGTAGAGGTAAGGCCAATCGTCGGTCGGGATCGCCACCTCCGTATGCCGCGAACCGACCTCGATGCCCACGACCGAGCGAGCCGACGATGCGGTCGATCGTTTCGCCTCGGGTGAAGGCTGGCCGATGAAGGTCACCCAGTTGTCCTCCCAGGATCCCTGCGCCGGTGAGCCGACGGCCTCCGAGACGAGGGCGCCCATGCGCTGGGTGAACCAGGGTCGAAACGACGCGGCGGTCACCACGAAGTGTCCACCTGGCGCGAGCAGGCGACGCGCCGCGGCGAAGCTCTCGCGGGTGAAAACGTAATTGTCGAGACGCAGGCTGCTCACGCCGAGCTGGGTGTGCGAATCGAGCAGGCCGAACACCACGACGTCGTAGCTTTCCGGTGGCAAGTACTGGAAGGCCGCACGCGCATCGTCGACGATCACGTTCACGCGAGGATCGTCGTAGGGGCGCTCCGGGTGGTGAGCACGGCCCATCGCGACGATCGCCGGATCGATCTCGACGGCGTCGACCCGGCGGGCGCCTGCTCGCAACGCCGCCGCCACGTCGTTACCGGTGCCGGCGCCGACCACGAGAACGGCGCCCGGTTTCGGAATGGATGCGTAGATCTCGTCGTAGTGCGGGAACCGATTGCGCCCCGCGCGAGCGACGGCTGCGGGGCGGAGGTCGACGGCGACCTGATAGAAGACGTCCGAGATCTCGACCTCGAAGGAAGGGCGGTCGCCGGGGGCGACGCTGCCGTTCGGACCACGGAGCTCGTGACCCACGAGCTTCTGATACGGCGACCAAACCGTGATTCCCTGGCTTGGCCACACGACCGCGGCGTTGGCCGCAATCAGCGCCGCTCCCACCGCGAGCTGCCGGCCCCAGGGCAACCACGCCGAAAGCGGCGCCAGACCGACCAGGAACCAGACCCAGGGCGGCGTCTGCAGGTAGCTCAGGGTCACGAACGCCACCAGCCCGGCGAGGCTTCCCGCGATGTTCAGCGTGTAGCCGGTGAGACGTGGCACGCGCTCGAGCGCTTGGCCGAGCAGCCGGCCGAGGAGCGAAAAGAGTGACGTGATGGCAACCAGCGCTCCGACACAAAAGAGCGCCATCACTAGCTGATTGGAAATGGCGAGCCAGCGCGTCACCGCGCCGGGCACGACGTCGCCGAGGATGTGCTCGGCACTGCTGATGGCACCCACTTTGCCGAGCAGCGGGCCGACCGCCATCGGGCTCGCGGCGAGAACCGCGGCGAGCGGCACCAGCCAGAGCAAAAACGTCAGAACGTCGCGGACCCGACCGCGACCTTGCCAGCAAC
The DNA here is from genome assembly GCA_964650975.1 of uncultured bacterium. Lineage (GTDB taxonomy): Bacteria > JADJOY01 > JADJOY01 > JADJOY01 > JADJOY01 > CAZYWA01. Next base: position 3,855 of record CAZYWA010000164.1, on the reverse strand, counting down.
CGAGGCCGAGCCCCAGAAAGCATCCGATGAGGGGAACGTTCTTGTAGAACGAGAACACCCGGATCTGCGAGCCCGCATAGCGGATCAACATCACTTCCACGAAGAGCGCGACGAAGCTGACGAGGAAGAGCTCCGCGCGAGGTCCCAGCCGTGACCGGTCGAGGTCGGCCGGGGCCACGTCGGCGAGGGTGGAGGTGGGCTGCCTCGCCCTCCGGCCAACCGCGAGGGCCACGCATCCCAGCGCGAGCAAGGCTGCTCCCAACACCGTCCCTTGCTGCGCGGCCTGCCGGTCGAGAGAGCTCGCGGCCGAGCTCGACTCGAGCCTCGAGCCCGCAACGGCGAAAAGGAGCCCTAGCGCGATCGCGACGAAGGCCCACCGTCGAACGGATTTCTGCATGGTCGTCTGGAGTTGACCTTCGTGGATGGCCGAGGTGGGCGGGGAGAGTGACCTATCCGGTGGTTGTAGACGATCTCGCCGCAACCGAACAACCCCGTTCGTGACGGCTGGCGGAAGCGAAATCGATGGCGGCGACTCGTTCAGCCACTCGGTCACGTGGGCGACGACCTCGCGCTCGGTCGGGTCGAGCGAGTCCCACGCATCCTTCGACGTCAGGTCGAACGCCGCGCCGGTGTGGAAGCAGCAGCCGAGAGATCCGGCGGCTTTCGAGGTGCGGAAGCTCTGCTCGAATTCCTCGATCGGCCAGCCCCTCAGAGGGGCAGTTTCGTGGCCGTTGCGGCCGGGCTCTTGGTGGTGGATGGGAATTCCAGGGATTGCTTTCGCTAAATTTTTCGCGTTCGGTCCTTCGTTGGCGCCCCACCCTTTCACGCGTTTGAACTGCGGGCGCAGGGTCTCAGCTTTGGTGTCGTGCAGGTAGATCCTGAAATTTGTATCGGTTTAGATGCTGAAAAATAGAGCAATTTTGACGGTTAAACCGCCGCCTTTGGCGCGGGACACAGGCGCACAGCGGTGGTATTCATGGGGGAATCGGGCCAAATGTGGATTTTGGGCGCCGCCAGGGAAATCCGAGCGCTGCTGGATGCCGTGCGTTGGGAGGGCCGGGCAGGTTGCCGACGACTGCCCGCTGAGCGGCTGGAGCGGCGGTCCCTCGCCGCCGCAGCGTTCAATCTCGTGCCAGCGCTACGGACGCGGGCACCGCGTCCCTCCGGCCGGAATCGAGGTTGCGCCGGGGTCAACGAAGGAAGGCCGGATAGCTCGCAGCTTGGGCGATGAGCCAGGCGGCGGCGGTCGAGAGGGCGGCGTAGGTCGAGAGGCCGGTGAGCGTGCGTCGCGCGATCTCGAGCCACGGTCGCTCGCCCACGGCCGGGCTGCCGCTCGTAGCGCGAGGACTCGTCCCCCGCCGAGCGCCCACCTGGCCCGACGCGCTCGCGCCAAGACGTCCGGCGACCGCCGCGACCACCCCCACGCTCGTCGCGATCGCGAACGTGAGCGACGCGATCGCCGGGCGCATGCACCACGGGCAGTGGGCCGGCGCGCTCGCGTCGTGCACGTTGCAGTGCGCCTCGAGCCCCGCCCACGGCCAGGTGCAGCCGCAGCCGAAGAGGAAGCCGCAGAGCGGCGTCACGACCACGGCGGCGAGGATCACCGTCAGTGTGGCGGCTGCGAGCCGCGGGCAGTCGAGACTTGCTAGCATCTTGTATCGAGAGGCCATTTCGAGAGACACATCACCCGCGCGTCTCGCAGTCTCGGGAGGATCACCGCTCATGTCGGGTTCGTCGGTCGTGTCGCGGATCGCTCACGATTCGTTCCTGCACGCTCCCTCGATCATGCCCGAGGGGCCGTGGTGGGACCATCTGGAGAGCAACTTCTACGAGCGTCCCGAAGGGTTCGAGCTCGAGCCGCGCGACCTGATCCGGGTGCGCGCCACCGCGGCGCTCGACGTCGCGCTGCGCACCACCATGGCCGCGTTCCTGGCGCCGCTCACGGTGCCGGTCGGCTATCGGCCCAAGGCGCTCAGGCAGATGCTCGCCGAGCGCAAGCTCTACGAGCCGGTCGCCGAGAGCGGCGATCCGAGCGGCTTCTTCAAGGCGCCGCCCGAGTGCCCGGACGTGCAGACCAGCAAGCCCAATTTCCTGGCGTTCAAGGCCGAAGGCGGCAGCTGCGAGGATCTGCGCTTCGAGAGCGCTTACGTGCCGTTCAACGCGCGCATCCGCAAGAGCTACCTGTCGCACGAGGCCAATCGCACCGTGCACGGCCGCTACTGGAAGCATCAGAGCGGCCCGCGCCCCACGATCATCGCGGTACACGGCTTCGGCGCCGAGCCCTACTGGATCAACCAGTGGATGTTCGCGCTGCCCTGGTTCTACCGGATCGGCTGCGACGTGCTGCTGGTGACGCTGCCCTTCCACGGCCGGCGCCAGGGGCGTGGCTCGATGTTCAGCGGCCACGGCTTCTTCTCGGGCGGTATGTCGCGGGTCAACGAGGCGTTCGGGCAAGCCGTGTTCGACATCCGCACCTTCGTGAGCTGGCTCGAGCGCGAGCAAGGCGTCGACCAGATCGGCGTCACCGGCATCAGCCTCGGCGGGTACACGTCGGCGCTCTTGGCGGCGGTCGAGCCGCGGCTCAAGTTCTCGATCCCCAACGTGCCGCTGGTGAGCCTTCCCGACCTGGTGCTCGAGTGGGAGCCGATCGGCTCGATCCTGCGCACCGCGATGCTGGTGACGGGCACCTCGATCAAGAGCGTGCGGCGCGCGCTCGCGGTCACCAGCCCGCTCACCTACAAGCCGGTCATCGATCGCGAGCGGCTCATGATCATCGGCGGAGTGGGCGATCGGCTCGCGCCACCCAAGCATTCGCGCTTGCTGTGGGATCACTGGGGGCGTTGCCGCATCCACTGGTTCCCGGGCAGCCACATCATCCACCTCGATCGGGGCGATTACCTGCGGCGAATGGGGCGGTTCCTGAACGAGATCGGCTTCAACCAGGATCGCCGCGCCAACAAGAAGAGCGCCCGAGCGGCCTCGGCCCGGGCGCGCGCCGCGAAAGTACCCGCCGACCTCGAGAGCGCGCGCCGCGCGCGCGCGGCCCGTCGCGCGGCCGACTGAGCGGCCTCCCCGGCCCTGCCGTTTGGAGCGCGCGGTCCCTCGCGCGCGAGCCGTTCGATCGGCCGGGCGCGCGCTTCTTGCCGCTCTTCTCGCGATCGATCGCTGCCCGCCGAGGGACCGGCGGGCCTCCAGGTTGGGGCGGCGGGCGTTCAGGTGAGACCGGCGGGCGGCTGTGGGGGTCACGCCGGCCAGCGACGGCCGTTATGATGGCCGTTTCGCGCATTCCCGGGATCCGAGTGCCCTCCGCCGCCGCGCCATCGCTCGCCAGCCAGGAACCGGCCGCTCCGTCGCGAGCTCCCCTCCGGCGCGCGGACGACGCGATCGTCGGCGCGATCGTGGCCGCGCACGTGCTTTTCTGCGCTTGGCTCGGGTGGCGACTCAACGCCTGGCTCGACGAGGCGTACTCGCTGCGCACCACGTCGGGCAGCATCGCCGACGCCTTCCGCGGCGCGGTCGGATTCGAGCTGCAGGCGCCGGTCTACTTCGTGCTGCTCCGGCTCTGGCGTTCGTTCGGCTCGTCGGTCACGTGGGCGCGGATGCTGTCGGTCGCGTTCACCGCGACGTCCGTGTGGGTGGTCGCGCGGCTCTGGCGCCGCACCGGCGCCCGCTCGTCACCGGCGTGGGTGGCGGGATTGGTGGCGCTGCATCCGTGGACGATCTGGGCCGCCACCGAGGTGCGGCTCTACGCGCTGGTGCTGCTCGAGTCCGCCCTCCTGATGTGGACCTTCTGGGACGGCTACGCGAGCGAGACGCCGCGAGCGAGCGCCCGGCGCTGGCACGCGCTCCTCTCGG
>CAZYWA010000163.1:2695-14778 GCA_964650975.1 uncultured bacterium | reverse complement strand
CGCACGGTGGGCTCGAGATCGAGGTGCGCGACCGAGGCGCCGGCGTCGATCCGGCCGATCTGCCGAGGCTCTTCGAACCGTTCTTCCGCGCCGACCGGAGCCGCACTCGCGCCACCGGCGGCGTGGGGCTCGGGCTGACCCTCTGCCGGCGGATCGTCGAGGCGCACGGCGGCAAGATCACGGCAGCGCCGCGCGAAGGCGGCGGTCTGGTGGTCAGCGTGCGGCTGCCCCGAGCGGCCTGATCGAGACGCGCGCGCTCGCTCGGAGGGCTGCGGTCCCTCGCAGCCGCGGCGTTACACCACGGTCAAACACTGCGGACGCGAGGGACCGCGTCCCTCCAGGCGATCGGCGGGATCGCTCGCGCTCGGCCGAGAGGAACGCGTCCGGCCCAATCGTGCTCGATCGGCTGGAGCGCGCGCGGTCCCTCGCGCGCGAGCGATCGAACGCGGAAACTCAGCCCATTAGCCGACGCTTGCCGAGCTCCGCAACGAGCCCGCGAGACCACGTCTCGGGGACGGCGCGCGCCGGATGTTCCCAGCACACCACGGGCAGCTCGGGAAACTCGCCCGCCAGCGGTTCCGCCATTGCCGCCGCGACGTCGCGGCCGAAGAGAATGGCGCCGCGCGGCGACAGCGCGCGGATCGACTCGGCGGCGGCGGCCCAGCGCAGGCGATCCATCTGGTCGCGGAGCGCGAGGGCGTCGTGGGTACCGCGGGCGTTCGCGGCGCGCACCAAGTCGGCCGGCGTGCGGTTCTCCATCGTCTGCCGATCCATGAAGAGCAGCGTGCAGGGATTGGCGACGATGACGTTCGAGAAGCCTTCCTCGGCCGAGCCCCATCCGAGATCGAGGAACCGATACACGCGCACCGCCGACGACTCGAAGGTGCGGGTCAAGAAGGGCGCCAGCGACGCGGGCGCCAGCCCTGGCAAGGCGAGCGCTTCACCGCGCCGCGTCAGCGCCTGCGCGAGCCGCGGCAGCCGCTCGACCAACCGCTTGAGATCGGTGAACGGAATCCCGGTCTGCGCCATGCCGTAGGGCCCGGGATTGAGGCCGAAGATGAGCAAGGGCCGCGGATTCGGCGGGTAAACCGCGCGGAAATGCGCGTGCCAGCGCTCGCCGTAGAGCCCCGGGTTCCAGACCTGCCAGCCGGTAGCTTCCGCCACCAACGGCGCGAACTTCTCCCAGCGCCGCGCGGTGGCGCGCTTGGTCGAGGCCCACGCGGCCGTCGGTCGAGAGGCTGTCAGTTGCATTCGGTTTCCAGCAGGGAACGCGCTGCGTCACTGCTGCGCGCGCTCGCGGTCTAGCACTTCCCGCCGCCGCGCTGCGATGCCGTTCGAAAATATTCAATCCGACCCTCGTCCGGCTCCGTAACCCGGAATACGACCGCTGCGGGGCAGTCGCGGCCGCGCGGAGAAGATTCGTGATCGATCGACGAGCGAGCACGCGATCGAAAGGCTGGGGGGACGCGGTCCCTCGCGTCCGCAGCGTCCGATGGCGACGCGACGCTACGGCTGCGAGGGACCGCAGCCCTCCCGCGAGAGCGGTCGCCCGGTGGTGAGATTGGTGCCGTCATTCCGGTCCGGCCTCGAGCGAGGCCCAGGACGATGGGAAAGGAAGCTCATGAATCGAATCCGGGTACTGATCCCGATCGCGCTGCTGGTCGCGGCGGCCTGCAGCAACAGCCATCACAACGCCGCACCGGTACCGACCAGCGCGGACGCGTGCACCAAGCTCGCGAGCTGCGACCAGTGTTTCCTGGACGGTAACGGCCAGTGCCTCGCGACCGACGCGTGCGTCACGCGAGTCTCGACCGACATCGCCGCGTGCGTCGCGGCGGTCAGCGGCTGCGACCAGCAAGCGCTCGGTGCGTGCTTGCGCAACACCTGCGGCGGGGGAGCCGGCGAATGCGAGACCGGCTGACCGCGAACATCCAACGCTCGAACGATCGACCGGGGTCCGCACGGATCCACCGGCAGAGGAGCCATTTCATGCAGATTCGAAGCAAGTTTTCGTGGATCGCGACCGCCGCGGTCGTGGCGCTGGCCGGCGCGGGGCCGGCTCACGCGTCGAGCCATCGGGAGGCGCTCGCGGTCCTGAGCGACCCGTGCATCGACAACACCGACGTCTACGCGTGGGTGACGCCCGGCACGCACGACAAGCTCTACCTGATCGCCGGCTACGACGGTCTTCACGAGCCCGGCCAGGGCAACCAGCAGACCCGGCTCTGCGACGACGTGCTCTACGAGTTCCACATCGCGCGCGGCATCGGACCGCTCGACGACGCGGTGACCTACCAGATCCGGTTCTCGTCGACTCCTCCCACGCCCGTGGACGTGACCGATCTCACGTTGCCTCCCGGCGGCGGGAAGGAGCTGCTGATCCAGCTCGGCGGGGTCAAGCAGACCTACAGCGTGACCAAGGTGGAGAACGGCGTCTCGACCGTGATCGGCACCGGCATTCCCGTGGCGCCGCCCAACGTCGGCCCGCACACCGACCGCATCGCCTACGGTCTCGGGAAGTTCGATCCCAAGGACCCGACGAGCAACACCGTGGGCCTCTACGACGACGCGTTCGCGGCGTCGTTCATCACCGCGCTCGGCGACAGCGGCAGTGAAGGCCGCGCCTGGGCTGGCACCCGCGACGACGGCTTCTACCTCGACGAAAAGGGCATCTTCGACATCATCAACCTGCAGCCCAAGGGCAAGTCGAAGGACGTGTTCGCCGGCTTCAACCTGAACGTGATCGCCCTCGAGATCCCGACCACCAAGGTGACCGGCACGGGTGCCGCGCCCGCTCACAACGGCACCCCGGGAGACGACACGCTGCTGGGCGTGTGGGCGTCGGCGAGCCGCCGCCAGAACAAGACCTACAACCCGGACGGCACGGTCACGAACTGCGGACCGTGGGTGCAGGTGGGCCGCGAAGGGCTGCCGCTGGTCGACGCCGGTCTCATCGGCGTCCAGGACCAGTCGCTCTATCTGCGCACCACGCCCAAGACCGACGTCGAGAATTTCGCGAACTACTTCCTGAACCCGGTGCTGGTGCGTGACGTGGAGTTCCTCGGTATCTACGCGGCGCTCGGCGTGCCCGACGCCACGGTGCAGAGCCTCAAGTCGAACCGCACCGACATCCTGCAAGCGATCAACCTCGACAACATCCCGACTCCCGGCGCGCATCACGTGCCCATCGAGCCGGGGAAGACCGGCGACGTGCTGCGGGTGGACATCGCCATCGATTCTCAGTTCCCGAACGGACGCAGCATCCCCGGCGGTGCGCTGCCCAACGCCGAGCAAGTCGACGTGAGCGACGCGCTGATCACGCTGATCCTCTCGGGCGGTGCGATCCCGCTCGGCGACGGCGTCGACTACAACGACAAGAACTACCTGACCGAGTTTCCGTGGGAGGCGCTGCCCTGGCAGGGGCTCTTCGAGGGCCACGGCGCCCCCACGCCCTGACGATTCTCGACACCCATTCGTTCACACGACGGCCCCTGGCGCCCACACGCCAGGGGCCGTCCGTGCTCCGGGACCCCTACCGTGACACCACTCTCACCCGGAGGGCTGCGGTCCCTCGCAGCCGCAGCGTCACACCTCGATCGAGGCCGGCGGACGCGAGGGACCGCGTCCCTCCAGCCGATTCGATCGCTGCCCACCGAGGGACTGGTGGGCCTCCAAACGGAATCGACCGGTGGACGTCGAAACGGAATCGATCGCGATGGACGTCGAACGGACCGATCGGCCGACATCCACCGGCATCGATCGGCAGGCGCCCAACGCGATCGATTCAGCGATCTTTCCGCGTGGCTCCTCCCCTGGAGCGCGCGCGGTCCCTCGCGCGCGAGCGGACGAGACTCGGATCAATTCCCCCGCGGCGGCAGAATCGAGTTCGCCGGGCTGCCCGGGCACTGCATGCCGCAGACGCCGGTGGGGGCGCCCGGCGGCCGCACGCACGCGCCGCGACACTCGAACGGCTGCGTGCACACCTCACCCGGCCCTTTGAGCGCGACGCAATGACCACCGCTGCAGATCGCTCCGGTTACGCAGTTCCCGCCATCGCACGCCTCGCCGATCCCGGCCGTCACGTTCGGCGCGCAGCGGCCCGAGTTGCAGCGCGCCGTCGCGGCGCACTGGCCGCTCGAGAAGCACGCGGCGCCCACCGCGAGCGTGTCCGTGCAGCGGCCCGACTGACACGAGCCCGCGCAGAGCGGGTGGTGGAGATTGAGATCGACCTCGTCGGTGTAGGCCGCGAGCGCGTCGACCGAGGGCGCGCACGCGGCACCCGACGGCGACGGCTCGGTGCACTTGCCGGCCGTGGTCACGCCCAGGCCGGCGCAGTGGAGCCCGTCCTTGCACTCGAGATTCGAGCGGCAGCTCGCACCCGCCGCGAGCTGCCCTTGCACGACCTGGCGGCAGCTCGACGGCGCGGGCGGAAGGACCGGCGTCACCCACTCGCAACCGGTGAGAGCCCTGGTGCTGTCGGCGTTGCAGCGATCGCTCGCTGGCCCGTCGAGCCGCACCGAGCCGTCCCGCGTCGCCGCGGTGAGCGTGCGCGTGCACTCGTCGGCCAGCCCGCGGGCCGGCGGGCCGCCGCAGCACTGGGCGCGACGCGCCTGGGGTAACGCATGCAACGCGTCGCAGAATCGCTTCGCGGCGGGATCGGGCGCGCCGACGTCCAGTGGGTAGAGCGGCTTGGTCTTGAGGTCCTCGCGCGCGTTGGCGAGCTTTCCGCCGTCGACCATCTGCGACACGTCGGCCGGGCCGGGCGGCGCTTGCGGGGCGCAGCTCGCGGCGGCGATCGCCAGACCGATTGCCGCCAGCCAGCCGGCATCGCGGGGATACGGTTTGGAGCGCGCGCGGTCCCTCGCGCGCGAGGCCAAACGGAGACAGTACCGCCAAGCATGAGCCGCCATCGTTTTCATCCTCCCCGTTCTATACGGGTCTGGCCAGCGATCGGCTTAGCATGGCTTCTGGCGTCGCTCACCGCCGGTCGTGCACACGCCCACGACTACTGGATGGAGCCCACCAGCTTCCGTCCCGCTCCCAACCAGCTGGTCTGGATCAGCCATTTCGTGGGCCAGAAGTTCCGCGGCGACGCCGTCCCCCGCGATCCCGACCGCGTGGCGCGCTTCTTCGATCGCGGCCCCGCCGGCGACATCGACGTCCCCGGCTTCCTCGATCCCTCGATGCCCGCCGGCTTCCTCAAATCCGCCGACCTCGGCCTCCACTGGATCGGCTACGAGAGCAACACCACCGCCGTCGACCTCGACCCGCCCACCTTCGCCCGCTACGTCGAGGAAGAAGGCCTCGACCGCGTCGCCGCCGAGCGCAAAGCCCAGGGCCTCGAGGACAAGGGCGTCCACGAGCTCTTCTCGCGCTGCGCCAAGCTCGCCGTCGACGTCGGCGGGAAAGGGCCGCACACCGGCATCGACAAACCGCTCGGCCTGACGCTCGAGATCGTCCCGGGCGCCGACCTGCTCTCGCTACAGCCCAACCACCCGCTCCCCGTCACAATATTGTTCCGCGGCAAGCCGTTCGCGGGTGCGCTCGTCACCGCGCGGGAGCGATCGCAGCCCGAGCCACGACTCGAGTCGAGAACCGACGCCAAGGGCCGAGCCACGCTCCACCTCGACCGCCCCGGCGTGTGGCTCCTCAAGGTGACCCAGATGGAGCACGCCGCCCCCGAAACGGGCGCCGACTGGCGCAGCTACTGGGGCTCGCTCACGTTCGAGATGCCGGGTGGATGAGCGCACCGGCGGACATCGCTTCTTCAGCTCCCCGTGCCGAGCTGGACCACCGAGATCGAGACGCCGTTGCCGGAGTCCATGTTGAACTTGGGGCTCAGGCTGTCTCCGTTTTGGATCCTGCCCCAGAGCTCGATCGCGTGGGTGCCCGCCGGCAGGGTCGCGATCTCGGTAAACGTCAGCGCGCTCGTGAGCATGTCACCGGTGGAATTTCGGCCCGTGGAGCCCCACTGATTGTGCTCTTGGGTGACGATGTCGCCCGTCGAAGTTTTGAGCTGAACCAGGACGTTCGCGTTCGTGAAATCGAAGGACGCGGACGTGTTCGACGTCCAGTAGCCGGTCAGGGACAAGCTCACGAGGAGCGGGTTGCCGTTCGTCGTGAAGGTCAAGAGCGTGCCGTCGCACGCTCCACCCGCTCCGATCCATCGTTGCGCCACGGTATTGGTGCCGCCGTTGCAGCCGTTCGCGTATGCGCCCGTGGTCTTGAAGTAGTTGCTGGCTCCGCCGCCCGAGGGACCGGGCGGCCCTGGCGGCCCTGGCGGCCCTGGTGACCCAGGTGGACCTGCGGGACCGGGCTCGCCCTGGAGCAGCGTGACCGACTGTTCGGCCGATCCGAATGGTGTCGTGATCTTCACGTTGTAGTCGGCTGCGCTTGCGTCCGCCGGGAGCACCGCCTCGACCAGGGTCGCGGACGCCGATCGCAGCGCCAGAATCACCGGACTCCCGGCCGGCACCTTGGTCAGGGTCACTTCCCCGCTGCTGAAATTGTTTCCGTGCAGGACGATCGCGTCGCCGAACCGACCGGGCGTCGAACCGTTCCCTTCGAGCGACGTGATCGCAGGCTGGCAGCCTGCGGCCGCCCACGCGAGCACGATCAACACGCTCTCCACGCAGGCTCGCGCCCCTCGTCTCGGTCTCGTCATCGGAGTGTCCCCCACGACTCGGTCGCACCGGCACGCGAGCCCGAGAGCGAAGGTCGCGCTCGAGAATCGACGTGAGTAGCTCAGCCACGCTACTCGAGCGGGGGTACCCGGGCCACCGAGCGGAGCAAGGGGTGGCGTCTCGGTTCGGCCTCGCGCGCGCTCCAAAGCAGCAGCCCCGCGATCCAAAGGGCTCACTCCTGGTAGTTAATGAGTTACCAAATTGGTAAATAAATAATTACCAGATTGGTCAGTTCAACGTTACCAAATTGGCTTATTTTGACTTACCAACACGCCACCGCGCGGCCTCAGCCGTGCGGGAAGGCCTGAAAAAAGGCGGTTTCAGGCGAGGCGGCGGGCCAGCAGCATTCGATCGAAGATCCCGTCGCCCTGGAGCGCGATCCCGTGCCTGGTCAACGAATCCGGTTCACGGCGTTGGATCGAGCCGAGAATCGTACATCGCGAGCGCCGGCCCCCCGAGCTGCGCTTGCGCCACGAGCATGCGGTCGAACCAGGGAGCCGCTAGCGCGCGTCGCTGCGTCCGGCGAACCGATGCTCAGTGGGCGCTCTGCGCGATCGCCTGGTACGTGTCCCACGATGGTTTGTGGGTGCCGTCGGCACGGACCAAGCCCCAGTAGGGCTCGACGGCTTGCAGCACGTAGACGAAGTGGGTCTGGATGTAGTCGAGGTTGAAGACCAGGAAATCGAGCAGCTCGCCGATGTTGCCGGTGTCGTAGGCGTCGGCGACGAGGGCCAGGTTGGCGAGGTCCTCGGGCGTGATGTCGACGGTCGATTGTTCCGAGGTTTGGGTTCCGAAGAGGAAGAAGCCACTCGCTCCCGCGCCAGCAGCTCCGTCGAATGCGGTCTGGATGTAGTCGACCTGCTGGGTCTCGTCGAAACCTTCGACCGAGGGGCCCGTCGGGTAGCCGGTCTCCATCACCACGATCGGCATGCCGCAGCTCTGTCCCTGGATCTGCACGATCCGATCGCCCACCACGCTGCCTTTCACGGGCGTCGATTCGTAGTAGTTGGGGTAGGCGTCCATGCCGAGGAAGTCCATCTGCAGCCGCCACGACTCGATGCTTTCGAGCCACGTGGGCTGCAGCAGGAACTGGTTGAGCGCGTCCGAGATGTCGGTGTGGAAGTTGAGGGTGGTGAGCGCCGTGGGATCGGCGTCCTTCACCGCGAGCCTCAACGTGCTCAGGATCTGCGAGACGTAGCTCCAGTCCTGCCACGCCGAGCCGAACGCATCGGTGAAGCTCGGCGTGCGCCAGCCCCAGAGCGCCGTGAGAAACGCCTCGTTGAGCTCGTTCTCGGTTTGCCAGTAGCGGATGTGGGGCGAGCCGGGCGCGTCGAGATCGCCGTCGGCGTCGTAGCGCTCGACGGTGGCGCGCGTCACCAGGTACTGCCGCGCCAGGTACTCGTCGCGGCCGAGATGGTCGGGGTCGGCGGGAACGCCGTTGTAGGTCGGCAGCGTCCCGACGTAGCCGTGGCCCACGATCGGCACGGGGGTGAGACCGCCGGCCAGCATGCCGCCGATCTCGTCGTCGAAGCTCGACCAGTCGTGCTCGGCGATGAACTGGGTGACGAGCTCGGGATGGGCGCGGACGTAGTCGACGGTGAGCCCGAGCGGGACGACGGTGGACTCGAGATCGCGCCACGCCAGCGTCGGCCGCGTGTAGCGGACCCCGAGCTGCTGCGCGATCGGAACCACCGTGGGCGGGGTCTGCGAGAGGCCCACCATGAACTCGGGCAGCGCGATCGGGTGGAAGTCGGGCGGGCAGGTGGGGTTGCAGGCGGCGACCAAGCCACTCAGCAACACCAAGGCCAAAGCGAGACGATTCATCCCTCGATGATACGCCCACGCGGCCTCGGGGCGCATGCCGCGCGAGGGGGGCCGAATCGAGCGCTCGCGCGCGAGGGACCGCGCGCGCTCCAGTCATTCGACCCTCGGTTGGAGGCCCACCGGTCCCTCGGTGGGCGACGATCGATGGCGCTCGGATCGCGTCGGCGGCTCGCGAGACGAGAGGGGCGCTTGCGGGTGCGCGGGGCCGGTGATTAGAGTCGACTGAGGAGGAGTGGAAGCAATGGGATTGCTCGAAGGTCTCGGAAAGCTGCTGGGGAAGAAGGAACGCGAAGCGGTCTTCCCGTATCAACAGGGGTACAAGCCGGCAGCACCGACGAATCCCGCTGCGGCGGCTCCCTCGGCGGGGCCAGCTTCGTCTGGAACCGCGCCGGCTGGAGCGGCGTCGTCCGCGCCCGCTTCGCCCGCGGCCGCCCAAGGCGCTCCCGCGCCGGCCGCGTCGTCGTTCGTGTCGCTCGGCTCGATGGGGCTCGAGGCGGCGCAGGCTCCCAAGCGCCGTGGGGTTGTTCAGGCTCCGGCGACCGTCGCCACGCTGGGCGCCTCGGTCTCCGATGCCGCGCCCGACGATCCCGCCGCGATCCGCATCAAGGCCGAGCCGCAAGCCTCGGGCGAGGTGTGCAAGTTCATGGTGAACCGCCCGGTGTTCGCGAGCCGCTCGTGGATCTTCACCGGCGGCGGGCTCGCGCAGGGCTCGCCGCTCGCCGAGAAGCTCTTCGCGCTCGACGGGGTCGACGCGGTGCTGATCGACGATTCGGTCGTGGTGGTGACGCGGAAGACCAAGGACGGCGACTGGAAGGCGCTCGCGGCCGAGGTCGGGCGCGTGCTGCGGTCGCATCTCGAAGCGGGCGAGTCGGCCGTGTCGGAGGAGATCGTGTCGAAGATCCCGCCCGAGAGCGAGATCCGCGACCAGATCCAGCGCGTGATCGATCTCGAGGTGAATCCGGGCGTCGCGGCGCACTCGGGGCACATCAGCCTCACCGCGGTGCGCGGCAACAGCGTCTACATCAAGATGGGCGGCGGCTGTCAGGGTTGCAGCGCGGCGGATTTGACCTTGAAGGAAGGCATCCACCGCTCGTTCCGCACCGCCGTGCCGTACGTCGGCGCGATCTACGACGAGACCGACCACAAGGCCGGTCTCAATCCGTACTTCCGCTGAGCAGCGCGGAACGCTCGAGGGCTCGATGCCGCGCGTCAACACGTTCCAGGTGGAAATCCTGACCGGCGCCGATGGCGCGCCCGGTCCGGTGAAGTTCGACTTCAACGGCCACACGATGGAGTTCGGCAACGTCCAGGGCAGCACCGCGCCGGGCGACACGTTCCGCGGCAGCTTCGACGCGCGCAGCTTCGCGCACAGCGTCGCCCTGGTCGGTCCGTCGGAAGGGAAGTGGCGGATCGAGAAGCTGGTCGTCACCTACCATAGCGACGGCGGCGATCCGTACACCGTCACGTTCAGCGAGCTCGAGCTCGACGACTCGATGGCGCTCGACATCTGGCGCGACCGGCCGCTGCCCACGTTCGACGTGTGATTCGGGGGCTCTTCAAGCCCTCGCCCCATGAAAAGTGCTTTTCATGGGGCCCCACCCCCAAGTCGCTCGCTGCGCTCGCGGGCGCCTCCCGGCGCCGGCACGAGATCCGCGTGAGCAGTCGAAGGGGAATGCCTTACGCGCTCTGAGAGGGTGTAGACGAAAGAAATTCAGCCGCTTGGATCAGCGGCATGCGTGGCGGGAAATCGCTCGAGCGTCTGTGGCTGCTTAGTCGGAGGGCTGCGGTCCCTCGCAGCCGCAGGCGTCCATCCTGGTTCAGACGCTGCGGACGCGAGGGACCGCGTCCCTCCAAACAGCAAAAGATCGGTTCGGGGGAAGCGCTCCAGGCAATGATCCGATTTTGTCCACTCTGAGCGGAGCGTGCGCGGTCGAGCGCTGCCCACCGAGGGACCGGTGGGCCTCCAGGCGAGCGAGCGGGTTCAGGAGCCGACGGAGACCGCCTGCAGCGCGTCGCGCACCACCGGTTCGAGGAGCGCCGCGATCGCGGCGTGGCCGGCGGCGGTCGGGTGATAGCCGTCGCGCTGGAAGAAGCGGTCGCCAAGCGGGCGCGCGGCGGTGGCGAGATCGACGAAGGCGATGTGCTGCTCGGCGGCGAGCTGCGCTTTGACCCCGGTCTGCCAGGTCGCGGCGCCAGGTCCGGGACCGAAGGGATAGCCGCAAAGGATCGGCACGGCGCCGCTCGCGCGCAGCTCGTCCAAGAGCTCGGATAGCTTCCGCCGGTAGTCGTCCGAGGGAGTCGCCTCCGCGTTGCCGCCGTCCACCAGCACCACCACGTCGGGATGGTGCGCCGCCACCTTGACCGCGTACTGCTCGCGGATCATCCACAGCGAATAGGCCGGGACTCCCGCGTTCAGCACCTCGACCGTGCGGCCGGGGACCGCTCCAGCGAGACGCCCTTCGAGCTGCCGAGCGAACGTGTCCTCTTCCGCCACGAACCAGCCGTAAGTGGTCGAGTCTCCCAGCACCGCCACGCGCAGCACGCCGGGCGGCTTCGCCATCGGACGCTCCGGTCCGCGAAATCCGAATGCGTTGATGCGCGCACGCCGCGACGGCGTCAGGTCGTGGCGCTTGCTGCGATCGGAGAGCTGCACCAGGTCGTAGCTGCCGAGCGCCGAGAGCTCGAGGGTCGCGACGAACGAGGAGAGCAGCGCACCGAGGAAGAGCGCCGCGAGCGGCAGCTCGAGGTCCACCGGCTTCGCGCCCGCGCGCAGCCGGCGGAGCCCCTGGATGGTGGCGCTCGCCAGCACGGTCGCGACACCAGCGAGCACCGCGAGGAAGAGCGTGTACTGGAAGAGCACGACGCGGTCGGCGATCGCCAGCGCGAGCGCGGTGACGGCCAGCGCCAAGGCGAGCGGCTTCGGCACCAGCGACACGAGTGCCGTGTCGCGGAAGAGCGGTGCGCGGCTCGCGAGCCACGCGATCGCCGCCACCGCCGCCGCGAGGCCCGCCCCGATCCATGCCCCGCGGTCGATCGTCGCCACGGTGAGGCCCGCCAGCCCAGCCAGCACCGCGGCGGTCCCGGCAACGAGCACCAAGAGGATCGTCACCACCAGCCGGCGTGCTTGAACGGCGGCCGGCGGCAGGATGCGCGCTTCCACCGATCCATGGCGCGGCACGTGCCACGCCACCACCAGCCACGGCACCAGCAGCAACAGCGGCTGCGGCGCGCCCTGCGTGATCGACGCGCCGAGCAGCGCCACCGGGATCCCCAGCAGCACGATGGAGAGCGCGCGATCGATGGCGCTCACCGGGTCCGCGCCTTGCCGCCCAGGTGATGCAGCAGCGCCGCATGTCCTTCCAGCATTCGCGTGAAGGACACCGGCGCCTCACCGGGGAGGATTCCCCGCCGGAACTCGAGCGACGCCGACAGGTTCCAGAGCACGCACACCGCCGTCACCGCGATGGCGACCGCGCGCGCGGCGCGCGAGCGAAAGCCGTCCCAGAGCGCCGCGAGCCCGAGCGTCAGCACCCAGGCGGAGCTCGAGAACATCCGCCCGCCCATGCTGGCGCCCTG
>CAZYWA010000163.1:0-2685 GCA_964650975.1 uncultured bacterium | reverse complement strand
GCCACCACGCGTGCCACGACGCGATCACCCACACCTGCGCCGCGAAGCCGGCGAAGGCACCCCACGCCACGCGTGGCTCACGCCACGCCAGGAGTGCCAGCCCCAGGACCGCCGGCAGCATCAGCGGATGCCACGAAAAGAGCCCGTGCAGCGGCGAAAAGAGCACCTCTTTCAGGTGCGGGTGCAGAAACGAGAACGTCGATCCCCGCCCGGCCGCGCCCGCCTCGAGGAAGTACGGAACCTTGGCGAGCGAGCCGAACTCGAGTGCGTAGACGGCCACCTGCAACGATGCGATGGCGAGCGCCACGAGCGCGACCGTCGCGAGAGCGCGCATCCGCTCCGCGAGCGGCGCGCGCCCCGGCCAGAGCGCCCACACCGCGATGCTGAGACCGAAGAGTCCGTCCTGGAGACGAACGAGGGTCGCGAGCCCGAGGCCCGCGCCGATCGCGAGCGCCGCGCGCCGGTCGTGAACCCAGTCCTTGGTGAGCGTCGCGTAGAGCACCCACGACACCAGCGCCTGCGACACCGCATGCGCCATCGAGGGCTCGAACGCCAGGTAGTAGAAAAGCGGCGACGCGAACCACACGCCGAGCGTGGCGAGCGTCGCGGCCGCGGGTTCCGCCACGCCACGAGCCGTGCGCGCGCAGCATTCGAGCCCGAGGATCCCCAGGAGCACGCTGCCCGAGCAATAGGCGAGCTCGTAGGGCCACGAGAATCCGTCGGTGGTCACGTGTGCGCCCAGGGCGGCGAGCCCCACCGCCAGCACGTGCCCGAGCAAGAAGAAAGGCGCCAGCACCAGCGGCAGGCCGATCGAGTACTTGCTGTAGACCGGAATCGGCTGCGACCACCGCACCGGGCCGAGCCGGGCGATGTCGTCGTCGACGCGCAGGTCGTGGTCGAAGACCAGCGAGCGCAGCGGCGCGTAGTACCCGACGCCGTCGCCGAAGACGCCGAAGCCGGTCTTCCGGAAGTTGGCCGCGAAGATCGCGACCGTGAGCGCCGCCGCGGCGAGCAACCAGCGGCGCTCGACGTTCCCTGGCGCGGCGCCGCTCATCGCGCGGCAAGACTAGCAGGGTGCGGTTCGTGGAAACGCGCTGCGTCCGCTGGGAGGGCGCGGCTCCGTCCGCGCCATCACCGATCGCGCCGAGGCGCGGACCGGCGGAGCCGGTCCCTCCCCGACGGTAGTCGTGGGAAGACCGTCCGCCTACCAGTGAACGGTGTGCTCGCCGGCGAAGCCCGGCAGATCCCGCACCTCGACGCTGCGCCCGTCCGGATCGACCAGCGTGCCGAAGAAGCGGCCGATCGGCTGGCGGAAGTAGACCTTGGACCACACGGCGTCGCGCTGGCCCATCCGCACCACGTCCGGCACCATCGTCAGGCGAACGCGCCCGTCCTCGCTGCGCACCGCCCACTCGCCGTCCTTCCGCGCCAGGTCCTTCGCGAAGTTGACGCGCCCGACCGGCGACGAGCGGCCGTCGAACCACAGGAAATTCTCGGGCTCGCCCAAACCGTCGCTGCCGCGCGTCAGGTTGAAGCCGATGACGCGAGCGCCATCCGCGCTGCGCCCGGCACCACTGGCCCACGTCCACTGCGCGTCGCGCGGATGGATCCCCCACAGCCAGTGGAATGTGGCGAAGCTCTGCCGTGGCTCGAGCTGGCGAGCGCGGCCGTCGATCAGCGCCTGGCCGGTCACCGCGAGCGGACCGCTGCGGTGGCTGTAGACGAGACCGTAGGGCGGGAGCCCTTGCACCGAGCTGATCGGCTCGGTGGCGCGACCGTCGTCGGCGAGGCGGAACGAGAGATCGAGCGCGCCGCGATGCCCACGGGAGTAAAGCGCCACGCGGCGCTCGCCGCGCGCGCAATCGTGCTCGACCTTGACGCGGATCCCGAGCTGCCGGAAGCGGACCGCTCCTTCGAGCGCGTTGCCACGGAGATCGAAGCCCAACCCGAAGGGCGCGATGCGCATGGTCTCGTGCAGCTGGTTGGTGGCGCGATCGTGGACGTAGCAGAAGGCTGTCGCGACGTAGCCCAGGTCGAGCAGGCCGATGGCCGCGGAGAGCTGCGGCGATACCACCGTGAACTGGTTCCAGCGCTTCTGCAGGAACGGGCCCGCCGCGCCGCGCCGAAACGGCGCGCGCAGATCGCGCGCGTTGAGATCGCGGATCGCGCCGCGGAAAGCGCCGAGATTGGGACGGCCCTCGGCGTCGACCAGCCGCTCGGGCACCGGCCGCGACGCGCGATCGGCCCAAGGCGAGCCGACGTGCGCTCCGTTCGAGGGCTCCGGAGCCCGCTCAGGCATGACCGGAACGCCCAGCGCTGGGGTCAGATTCGAGGCCGACATGAGATCGAGCGCGCGACCACCGGCAAGGAGTGGCCGTGCACCGCATCCAAAAGCATAGGGATAGTTTGGCGCGGCGCGCCAGCCCGTTTCCGGCTGGCGACATACGACGTCCGTCGAACGACGCCAACTCCCACGTACTCGGAGCGGATCGGCCGTGACAATTGGATGCCGCCCGAAAGCGCCGATCGACCGCTCGGAGCGCTCCGAGCGTGCGAGGCACTCTCTCGTCAGTCGGTTCGGGGCCCTTCCACTCGCCGTCGCCCCCGGACCGACTGCTCGCGCGGATCTCGGGCAGGCGCCGAGAGGCGCCCGGCGAACGCAGTGAGCCGACTCGGGGGTGGGGC
>CAZYWA010000162.1:0-14798 GCA_964650975.1 uncultured bacterium | reverse complement strand
GGCGGTGCCCATGCAGGATCGCACCGGCCACGGCGTGACCCAGCTCCAGGCGGGTCTCGCGAGGCTCTTCGTCGAAGGCTTGCCGGTCGATCTCGAGCGGCTGTGGGCGGGCCGCGAGCTGATCGATCTCGACGACGCCCGCGACGGCATCGCCGCCAGCGCCGCCAAGCCCCTGGGACGCCACTGGTGGCTCATCAATCCGGCGTACGCCAGGCCGGCGCACGAGCCGCCCCGGACGTTTGCTCCACCCAAGCTCAGCGTGGTCTCCGCCGCCGACGCACGAGCGCTGAGTGCCGCCGCGCCGGCCCCTCGCATCGCTCAACCTCTGGAACGGCCGAGTCATCCGACGCCGGTCGCCTCCCCGACGATTCAGCTTCCTCCGGCCAGCGTGGCGGCTCTCCCCCCGTCGCCTCCGCGTGCCTCAGGGTCTCCCAACATGACCAGCTCCCGATCGACCGATGACCGAAGCACCGCTCCTGGCGAGCCGATCTCGCGATCCGCGCCGGCGCACACCGACGCCGACTTCGAGCCGGTTCGCGAGTTCCAGGAGACGATGCGCCGCTTCCTGGAGACCCAGCAGTCGGTGATGCAGGCCTTCTTCGGCGCAACCGAGGCGCCCGCCGCTCGCGTCGAGGTCGCGGCACCGGCGCCGCTGCCCAGGCCCGTGGCGCAGCCCGCCGCGCCCGTTCCGGCACCGCTCGCAGCGCGCGCCCCGCTGGTCCAACCGGTGCCCGCGCCGGCCGCGCCAGCGCCGAAGCCGCTCGTGGCCGCCGCTCCGGTCACTGCTCCGGTGCCTAGGCCCGCCGCTTCGTCGACGCGCGTCGATCGGGCCCAGGAGCTGCGCCGCATCGTGACCGAGCGCACCGGTTATCCGTCCGACATGCTCGAGCTCGACGCCGGTCTCGAGTCCGACCTGGGAATCGATTCCATCAAACGAGTCGAGATCGTCGCCGCGTTCCGGCGCTTGGTCGCGCCGACCCTGAACGAACCGCCCGCCTGGTTCATGGAGCAGATGAGTGCCGCGTCTTCGCTGCGGATGATCCTCGACGGCGTCGCCAAGCTGGTGCCGGACGATGGGCGCGCCGCCGCGCAGCCGGCGCCAGCCGCGACGAAGCCGGCGGCGACGACGAGCAAGACCGCGCCGGCCCCGAGCAGCGCCCCCGCCACGGCGGCCGCTTCCGGCGATCGCGCCTCGCAGCTGCGTTCGATCGTCACCGAGCGCACCGGTTATCCGCCCGACATGCTGGAGCTCGACGCCGGTCTCGAGTCGGATCTCGGCATCGACTCGATCAAGCGCGTCGAGATCATCGCGGCGTTCCGGCGCACGGTGGCTCCCGATGTCACCGAGCCGCCGGCCTGGTTCATGGAGGAGATGAGCGCCGCCTCGACGCTGCGGATGATCCTCGCCGGTGTCGACAAGCTCGCCGCGAAGGGACCCACGGCGGTGGTGTCCGCCGCCAAGGCCGTGGCGCCGAGCGCGCCCGCCGCATCCGCGACACCCGCGGGCAAGCCGGAGGGGGATCGCACCGAGCTCTTGCGGTCGATCGTCTCGGAGCGCACCGGCTATCCGGTCGAGATGCTGGAGCTCGACGCCGGTCTCGAGTCGGACCTCGGGATCGATTCGATCAAACGGGTCGAAATCATCGCGGCGTTCCGGCGCGCGGTGATCCCGAGCGGCGGCGAGCCGCCGCCCTGGTTCATGGAGCAGATGAGCGGGGCGGCCACGTTGCGCATGATCCTCGCCGGCGTGGACAAGCTGGCGGCTTCGAGCGGTGGAGCGCCGGCGGGCGCCGCATCCACCGCGTCGCGACCCAACTCAGCGCCCGTGCTCCCGGCGCCGGCAGTGGCGGCGGCTGGTGAGGAACGCGTGACCTTGTTGCGCTCGATCGTGGCGGAGCGAACCGGCTATCCGCCGGAGATGCTCGAGCTCGACGCCGGTCTCGAGTCGGACCTCGGGATCGATTCGATCAAGCGGGTCGAGATCGTCGCCGCGTTTCGTCGCGCGGTGGTGCCGGCGGTTCAGGAGCCTCCGGCCTGGTTCATGGAGCAGATGGCCGGCGCCTCGACGTTGCGAGCGATTCTCGACGCCGTCGGCCGTCTCGAAAGCGCGGGCGTAACCGCGGTGCCGGCGTCGCGGGCGGATGAGAGCGTCGAGACGGCGCGCGGCATCGCGACGAGCGAAGCCGCGCGCGGTGAATCCGTGTACGTGCCGCGGTCGGTGGTGCGCGTGGTCGAGGCGCCCCTCGAAGCAGGTCCGTCGCGGGAGCTGCCCCGCACGGCGTGGGTGCTGACCGACGACGGCCGAGGGCTCGCGTCGTCCCTGGCATCGGTGCTGCGCGCGCGCGGAGTGCCGGTGGTGGTGGTGGGGAACGCGGACCTCGAGAGCCGGGCGGCCGCGGAGGCCGCGTTCGCCAAGATCCGCGCCACTCTGGGAGCCATCGGGGCCGTGGTGCACCTGCGCCCGGCTCGCGAGGCACCCGCGTTCCCGGGCATCGCCCCCGAGGCTTGGGCGGCGCAGATCGACGACGAGCTGCGCAGCATGCTGTTCCTGCTGCAGGCGTTCGCTCCCGAGCTCAAGGCGAGCGGCGCGGCCGCACCGCTGGCCGTGGCCGTGACCTGGGGCGGTGGTGATTTCGACGCGCACGGAGTGGACGAGGCGAGCCGTCCGTGGCGCGGCGGGCTGGCCGGCCTCTTCAAGTCGGCGTCGCAGGAGTGGCCGAAAGCGCGCTTCCGCACGGTGGACGTCGATGACCTTCCCGACGCCGCCGGCTTGCTCCGTGAGCTGGTGGCGGACGGACCGGTCGAGGTGGGCTACCGGAAGGGCAAGCGTCTGGCCTTGAAGGCGATGCGCGCCGATCTGCCCAACGGCCACGAGCGCCGGCCTTACTTCGAGCTCGCCTCGAGCAGCGTGGTGCTCGCGACCGGCGGTGCTCGCGGCATCACCGCCGAGATCGTTCACGAGATCGCGCGCCGCTCGAAGGCGACGGTGGTGCTGGTCGGCCGCTCGCCGCTTCCCGAGGGCGACGAAGACCCCGAGACCATCGGCATCGACGATCGCGCCGAGATCCGTCGCCGCTGGCTGGCGCGCCTCAAGTCGGGCGGCGGTACCGTGGCGATGACGCCGCGCGCGATGGAGGAGCGGATCTCGCGCATCCTCGCCAACCGCGAGATGCAGCGGAACCTGGCGGAGATCCGCAAAGCCGCCACGGTGGTGGAATACGTCGCCTGCGACGTGCGCGATCCCTTGCAGGTGGAGAAGCTGGTGCGCGACGTCACCGCTCGCTTCGGCGGGATCGACGTGGTGCTGCACGGCGCCGGCGTGATCGAGGACAAGTACATCGTCGACAAGACGCCCGATTCGTTCGACCGGATCCTGGGCACCAAGCTCGATCCCATGCTCACGCTAGCGCGGATCCTCGATCCGAGGCGCCTCAAGCTGGTGATGCTCTTCAGCTCGATCGCCGGATTTTTCGGCAACGTGGGCCAGGCCGACTACGCGACCGCCAACGAGGTGCTGAACCGCATGGCCAGGCGGCTCCGGTCGGTGTGGGGCACCAAGGTGGTGTCGATGAACTGGGGCCCGTGGGTCGGCGCCGGCAGCATGGTCACCGCGGACGTCGCCCGTGAGCTCGCGGCGCGAGATTTCGGGCTGGTCACGGTGCCGGCCGGCCGACAGGCCGCGTGGCTCGAGTTCCTGCACGGCGCCGATGCCGACGTTCGAGTGGTGGTGGGATCCGGGCACTGGCTCGGCGACGAGCCAGCCGAGGCCAGCGCCCCCGGCGCCCCTCGCGCCGCGTCCGCGGCCGATTGAGGATCGAGTGGTCGAGGAAGCACGGGCGGTGCCAGGGCACCGGCCGCGCGGGTGAAGGAGTGCCGTCGCGCGCCAGCGGTTGAGCATCGAGCACATCGAGCATGGACGACATCGCGATCATCGGAATGGCGTGCCTCTTCCCGGGGGCCGGGGACGTGCGCGCGTTCTGGCAGAACGTCGTCGACGGTGTCGATGCGATCACCGACGCCCCGCCGGGTTGGTGGCCCGACGTCTATCGGGACGCGGCGCCAGGCCTGCCGACGGCAGGTCGCGGCAACGATCGCGTGTACACCACCAAGGGCGGATTCCTGGGCGACCTGAGTCGCTTCAAGCCGGCTCGCTACGGAGTGATGCCCACCAGCGTCGAAGGCGCCGAGCCCGACCACTTCCTGGCGCTGCGCTGCGCCGTCGAGGCGCTCGCCGACGCGGGGATTCCGGAGCGCCCGCTGCACCGCAAGAAGACCGGCGTGGTGCTCGCGCGCGGTCTCTACGTGAACCGCGGGACGTTGTCCTGGGTGGCGCACGGCTGGGCGGTCGACCAGCTCATGGCCGTGCTCGCGCGGCTCCATCCCGAGCTCGATGCGGAGACCCTCGCCGCGATCAAGTCCGACGTGAAGGAGGCGCTCCCGCCCTTCAGCGCCGAGACCGTGCCCGGCCTGGTGAACAGCGTCATGTGCGGGCGGATCGCGAATCGCCTCGATCTGCAGGGCCCGGCCTACACCATCGACGCCGCGTGCGCGTCGACGCTGATCGCGGTCGAGCACGGGATGCGCGAGCTCTCGTCGGGACGCTGCGACGCGATGCTGGTGGGCGGCGTGCAGGTCTCGACGCCAGGCCCCATCCATTTGCTGTTCTCGAATCTGGAAGCCGCGAGCCACAGCGGTCAGATCGCGCCCTTCGGATCGGAAGCCGACGGCACGCTGCTCGGCGAAGGCTGCGGAGTGATGGTGCTCAAGCGGCGCGCCGACGCGGAGCGCGACGGCCACCGGATCTACGCGCTGATGCGCTCCGTCGGGACGTCGTCGGACGGACGCGCGCTCGGACTTCTCGCGCCGCGATTCGAGGGTCAGGTGCTGGCCGTTCAGCGCGCCTATCAGGAGTCCGGCATCGCGCCGGAAACCGTGGGGCTGATCGAGGCGCACGGCACCGCCACGGCGCGCGGCGACGCCACCGAGCTGCAGTCGCTGGTCGCGTGCTTCGGCCGCCGCAAGGCCGAGCGCGCCACCATCGCGCTGGGCGCGGTGAAGTCGATGATCGGCCACCTGCTGCCGGCGGCCGGCTCGGCGTCGATCATCAAGACCGCGCTGGCGCTCTACCACCGCGTGCTGCCGCCCACGCTCCACGCGGAGACGCCCAACCCGGCGCTCAAGCTCGACGAGACTCCGTTCTACCTCTCGACCCGCACCCGGCCCTGGATCCACGGCGATCGCGCCAATCCGCGCCGCGCCGGTGTGAACGCATTCGGTTTCGGCGGCATCAATGCCCACGCCGTGCTCGAGGAGCACGTGCCCGCGAACGAGTCCCTCGAGCCGCGCTTCGATCGCCGCTGGCCGGTCGAGCTGGTGGTGATCTCGGCGGAGGACCGGAACGCCCTTCGCGACAAGGCCACGGCGCTCGCCGCGTGGCTCGGCACCGAGAGCTCCGTCGACCTGCTCGACGTTGCCGCCGCCTGCGCCCGCGAGACCGGCGCCCAGCGCCTCGCCATCGTCGCGAAGGACGTTCCGGACCTGGTGAAGAAGCTCGGCCAGGCCACCAAGCTGCTCGGGCAAGCGGATCGCGAGCGGATCCAGGACCGCACCGGTGTCTTCTGGTACCAGCGGGCGCTGGCCCGCGAAGGGCGCGTGGCGTGGCTCTTCCCCGGCGAGGGCGCGCAATACGTGAACATGCTCGCCGATCTGGCGCGCCATTTCCCCGAGGTGCGTCGCGAGTTCGATCTCACCGACGCCGCCTTCCTGCACCGCGGCAAGGGCGACCCGATCAGCTCGCTGGTCTTCCCGCTGCCCGGCGACGAGGAGCGCGCCGAAGCGCAGCTCCTGGGCCTGGAAGGCGCCGTCGCCACGGTGATCGCGGCCGAGCGCGCGCTGCTCGAGCTGCTGGCGCGCCTCGGGATCCGCGCCGACGCGATCGTCGGTCACTCGAGCGGCGAGTTCATGGCACTCGAAGCCGCGGGCACGTTCTCGCACGCCAGCGAGGAAGCGGCGATCGAGGCGATCGCCTACGGTGCCGAGGTCGCGACCCGTATCGCCGGTTCCGGGCTCGCGAAGAACGCGGTGCTCACCTCGGTTGGTGGCGCCGATCCGGTCGCGGTCCACGAAGTGCTGGAGCGGTCGGGAGGCCGGCTGGTGGTGGCGATGGACAACTGTCCCAGCCAGCTGGTGGTCTCGGGCGACGAGGAGGCCACCCGCGAAGCGCTCGACGGACTGCGCGGCAAGGGCGGCCTCTGCGAGCGCCTGCCGTGGGGCCGCGCCTATCACACCGAAGGATTCCGTCCGGCGTGCCCGGTGCTCGCCGAGTATTACCAGGCGATGCGCGTGGGAGCTCCCAAGATCGAGCTCTGGTCGTGCGCCACGGCCGGCAAGTTCCCGCGCGAGCCGGAGGCGGTTCGCGAGCTCGCGGTGCGCCAGTGGTACTCGAAGGTGCGCTTCCGCGAGACCATCGAGGCGATGCACGCCGACGGCGTGCGGGTGTTCATCGAGGCCGGTCCGCGCGGCAATCTCGCCAACTTCGTCTCCGACATCCTGGGCAGCCGGCCGCACGCGGTGGTGGCGCTCGACGCGCGCCGCAAGAACGGCATCGAGCAGCTGTGCCGCGCGGTGGGGACACTGGTAGCGCAGGGCGTCGAGGTGCGGCTCGAGGCACTCTTCGAGGCACGGCAGCCGCAAGCCATCGAGATCGGTGTGCCGATCCGGCGCCTCCCGGCCGATCCGGAGCTGCCTTTCGCGTTGCCCGAATTCAAGCTCAGCGACGCGGTCGTCGCTCGTGTCCAGGAGCGGATGGCTCGGGTGGCACCCGCGATGCGCGCCGACGCGGCGCGGCCCTCGTCCCCGTCACCGCGTCCCGCCGGTGAGCGCAGAGCCCCGGATTCCGGATCGCGCCCCGAGGCAGCGACTCGGGTGAGTCAGCCGGTGCGAGGGAATGGCGGCTCCGCTCAGCCCGAGCGAGTGGCCGCGGTGGAGCCCGCGCCCGTGGTGTCGCGTCCCGCGCCGCTCCCGGCGACGGCCACCGCGGGTTCGATCGAGGCCGGGGGCAATGGTGGCGGTCTCTCGGCTTCGCACGCCGGCCCGGCACCGATCTCGGGTCGCGCTCGAGCCCTCAACGACTACCAGGCCACGATGCGCACCTTCCTCGAGACCCAGGAGCAGGTGATGGGCTCGATGCTGGCTCGCGGCCGCGGACGCGGCGGTTCGCGACCCGCCGTGCGTCCGGTTCCGCCCCCGGCGAACGTTCCGTCGCCAGCCGCCGATTCCGGGGTCGGGGCGGTGCCCGCGCCGGCCGTGCCCGCGCGCCGCTCGGGCGTGGCGCCGCTCGTGACCAGCGTCGTCGAGCACGAGCCGGGGCGGCGTCTGGTCGCGGAGTGCGAGCTCGATTCCGATTCGCTCGGCTTCCTGATCGATCACACGTTTTTCGGCCGCGAGCTGTCGGTGCGCGACCCGTCGCTGCGTGGCCTGCCGATCCTGGCGCTCGCGATGTCGGAGGAGCTCATCGCCGAGGCGGCGCGCTTGCTCGAGCCCAGCCTGCAAGTGGTGGCGCTCTCGGAGGTGCGGACGCTGGGCTGGTCGGTCTTCGATCCGGCGGAGCGCACCCTCGGTGTCGAGGTGGTGGTCGAAGCGGATGGGCGGATCCGCGGCCGCACCTTCGCGGCCGACGGGATCGGCGGGCCGGGCACCATCGTCGAGGCGATCGTGGAGCTCGGGGAAGCGCCGCGCGAGCTGGGCGCCCGCGTGGTGCCCGACCGTGGCCGCGCTCCCGCGCGTTTCGAGGGCCTCGCGTTTTACCCGCGGGTGGTCTTCCACGGGCCCTCGTTCGCCGGGATCGTCGCGGCGGAGCGATGTGACGAGAACGGCGTCGCCGCCACCGTGGTGGAGCCCGATCCCGGGCTGTTGTTCGCGCCCAGCGCGCCTGGCGATCTCGCGATTCCGGCGGCGCTCATCGACGTCGCCGGACACGTTCCCGGGCTTCAGATCCTGGGCCCGTGGCGAGACGACGATCCGTCGATCACGCTGATCTTCCCCAACGGCTACGAGCGCGTGGAGTGGGCGACGCGCGCCGACCGCGCCGCGCCGCTGGCCGCGATCTCCACCGTGGTGCGTTCCGGCGGCAAGGTGCTGTCGGACGTCGAGATGATGGATTCGTCGGGACGCGTGGTGCTGCGGGTGATGGGACGCTCCGACGAGACCGTCGAGCTGCCCACCGCGCTCTATCACTACGGCTCGGCGCCCCGGCAGCCGGTCATGACTCGCGACATCACGCCGCTCTTCGCCGGTGTCGCGGGCATCGAATCGGCCACGGTGTGCGAGATCGGCACGGTGGGAAGCCCGACTCTCGTGAAGCACCTCTGGCAGCGCGCCCTCGCGCACATGATCTTGAGCCGCGCCGAGCGCAAGACCTTCGAGGCGCTCAAGCGCCCCCCGGTGCTCACGGCCGGCTGGCTCTTCGGGCGCGTGGTCGCGAAGGACGCGGTGCGCCGCTTCGGACGTCTCGACGTGGGCATGGCCGACGTCGAGATCGTGAACGACGAGCACGGAGCACCCCGCCCGGTGCTTCCTGGCGTTACGCTCCCGGTCTTGAGCCTCGCCCACAGCGGGTTCGCGGCCGTGGCGCTGGCCGCCGACCCGGCACGTTTCGCCGGGGCCGGAATCGACGTCGAGCCGCTCGGCACCATGGAAGAAGCACTGCGCGTGGACGCCTTCAACCCATCCGAGCGGGCGCTGGCACTCTCGGCCTCGCGCGCCACCGGCGAGCCCGCCGACGCGTGGCTGCTCGGTGCCTGGGGCGCCAAGGAAGCGGTCGGCAAGGCGCTCGGCCGCGGTGTCCTGGGTGGACCGCGCGCGGTGGAGCTGGTGGCCGCCGACGGCCCCCGCGGCCGGCTCACCGTCGAGCTGCGCGGCGCCATGGCCGAGGCGTTCCCGGCCTGGGCCCGGCGTCCGATCCACTGCCACCGGCGGGTGTCGGCCGCGGGTACCCACACGATCACCTTGTGTCTACTGACGAACGACGCGTCCTCGAGCTGAGGCGCCCACACATTTCGAGGAAGGAAAGAAGGGATCATGAAGACCATCCTGTTCGGGCTCGACGGAGCCACCTACACGGTCCTCGACCACATGGTGGCGCAGGGCGTGATGCCCAACTTCAAGAAGTTCCGCGAGGAATCGACTTCTTGCCGCCTGCGCTCGACGCCGCTGCCGATCACGCCGCAGGCGTGGACCACGCTCGCCACCGGGCGCAGCGCGGGCAACCACGGCATGCACGACTTCCTGCGCTACGAGCCCACCAAGGACGGCGTCTACTTCCGGGTCAACGACTACCGCACCATCGCCGTCGAGACCATCTGGCAGCGGGTCTCCGACGAAGGGAAGCGGGTCACCGTGCTCAACTACTTCGGCACGGCGCCCCCGCCCAAGATCAACGGCCACGTGATGCCGGGCTTCGTGCCGCCCAAGCATCTGCGCCGTTCCAGCCATCCGTCGGACCTCTTCCAGCGGCTGCAGGGCGTCGAGGGCTTCGACGCCAGCATCCTGGGCCTCGACACCAACATCGAGAAGATGGGTCTGCAGAAGATGGATCCGGACCAGTGGTGCGAGTGGATCGACCTGCACATCCGCCGCGAGAAGGCCTGGTACGGGATCCTCGAGCACCTGATGAAGACCGAGCCGAGCGACCTGACCGCGATCGTGTTCGACGGCGTCGACAAGATCCAGCATCTGGCCTACCGCTACATGGATCCGTCGACGATCCCCGCGCAGCCTCTGGCGTGGGAACAGCGCGTCATCGACCGCTGCAAGGTCTACTTCAAGCAGATCGACGATTTCCTGGGCGCGGTGGTGAAGAGGGCCGGCAAGTGGGCGCGCATCTTCATCGCCTCCGACCACGGCTTCACCGTCACCACCGAGATCGTGTACGTGAACAAGTGGCTGGCCGACCACGGCTACCTCACGTGGCGCGGCGAGGTGAAGGAGGACGCGAAGGAAGCGGTGTTCGTCGACAAGCTGCCCGATCTGGTGAGCGCCATCGATCTCAAGAAGACCAAGGCGTTCGCGATGACGCCGAGCTGCAACGGCATCTACATCAACCGCCAGTACCTGTCGGCCGAGGAGGCGAACAAGGTGCGTGACGAGCTCATCGAGAAGCTCTACGCGCTCAAGGGCCCCGACGGCGGGCTGGTGGTGACCGAGATCAAGAGGCGCGAGGAGTGGTGGCCCGGACCGTTCGTGGAGCGAGCTCCGGACCTGACACTCACGGTCCGCGATCACGGTCTGATCTCCATCCTGAACGGCAAGGCCCCGGTGGTTCCGCGCGACGAGCCGGCCGGCACCCACCATCCGCACGGCATCCTGCTGGGGCGCGGCCCCGGTATCGTCGAGGGTCAGGAGATCGAGATCCGGGACATCATCGAGGTCCCTGGCCTCTTGCTGCACAGCCTCGGCCTCGAGATCCCGGCCTCGTACGAGGGCAAGTTTCCCGCCGAGTTCTACGAGCCCGAGTACCTCGCGAGCGATCCGCCTCGGACGGCCGCCTCCCCGGAGGCCGTGGCCGCCGCGGCCGCGGCTCCGGCGGAGCCCGCCGCTGCGCCAGCCGCGGACGCGTCGTTCGACGACGACGAGGAAGCCGCGATCATGGAGCGGCTGCGCGGTCTCGGCTACCTCGAGTGACGATTCCTTCGCGTCCCGGGCGAGGAATCGCCCGGGCGGGTGAGTGCCGGTGACCCTCGCTCCGCCCTCGAGCGGCTCGGTGCGAGCCGAGCCGCATTCGCCCGCCGAGCCCGGGCGTCCGCTCGGGCTCAGCACCGGCCACTTCCGGTGTGTCGCCAAGCGTGGCTTCGGCGACGGGCGGAACTCGTACGCCTGGGGCTGCACCTGGTACGAGAACCACGTCTACATCGGCACCAATCGCCACATGCTGGTGCTGATGAAGTCGCGGTTCCCGTACTCGGTGCCGACCGAGATCTGGCCGGTGCCGATGCCGGCCTCCGCGTTCGATCTCGATCTCGCCGGCGAGATCTGGCGCTACGACCTCGACGCCGACCGCTGGACCCGCGTCTACAAGTCGCCGATGACCGTCGGCACCAACGACAAGCCCGTACCGGTGGCCTACGGCTTCCGCAACATGGGCGTCTTCCAGGGGAAGAGCGATCCCAAGCCGGTCATCTACACGATCCCCTCGTGCGGCTCCTACGGCCAGGGTCCGGTGGTGCTGCGCTGCGAGGATGGCGAACACTTCGAGCAGGTGAGCGAGCCCGGCCTCGGACTCGGCGATCCCAACGTCGTCTCCTATCGAGGCGTCGTGCCGTTCAAGGGGCGGCTCTTCATCACGCCCTCCGGCTCGCGCGGCGGGCTCTGCAACGAGGCCTTCAACACCTCGGTCTTCTGCACCGACGACCCGCTGAGCCAGAAGTGGGAGGCCTCGAACGTCGCGTTCTTCGGCGACCCCGCGAACCGCGGCATCTTCGACCTGGGCGCCGCGAACGGCTTCCTCTACGCCGGCACCATCAACGTCCGCCACGGCGCCCAGCTCTGGAAGACCGACGGCGAGGGCCCGCCGCCGCACCGCTGGACGCTGGTCGCCGACAAGGGCTTCGACCGCGGCCCGCACGACGAGATGATCCTGTGCTTCTCCGAGTTTGGCGGCGCCCTCTACGTCGGCACCGGGATCCAGAACGGCGGACACGACCGCATCAACAACGTCGGCCGCGCCGCGTGCGAAGTGCTGCGGGTGTGGCCCGACGACCGCTTCGAGCTGGTCATGGGTGAGCCGCGCATGACGCGCTACGGCCTCATGTCGCCCACCAGCGGGCTCGGCGCGGGCTTCGACAACTTCTTCGCCGGTTACCTGTGGCGCATGCGCGCCCACGACGGTGCCCTCTACGCCGGCACCTTCGACGTCTCGAGCTTCTTGCCCTACGCCGATCGCAACGCCTGGGACGAGCGCGTCAAGCGGCTCATCGATCCGGTGACGCTCGAGCGCTACCTCGAGTTCCGCGGCGGCTGCGAGCTGTGGCGCACCACCGACGGCGACAACTGGTCGGCGGTCACCAAGAACGGCTTCGGGAACCCGTACAACTACGGCATCCGAGCGCTGCTCTCGACCCCGCGCGGCCTCTTCGTCGGCACCGCGAACCCGTTCGGACCCGAGGTGGCGGTCAAGGGCCCGAGCGGCTGGCGCTACGAGCCCAACCCGCGCGGTGGCATCGAGATCTGGCACGGCTCGCTGGATCACGCGGGCGCCGGTGACGCGGAGGCCGAAGAGGCGGCGCTGCTTCACGGCACCAACGGCTCCGGCGCCGGGTCGATCGAGGACGACGAGCGCATCGTCGCGCAGGTCCGTTCGGTCGCGAGCGAGGTCCCGCTGGGAGGCGAAGGCATCGACGTGGTGGGCGGCGAGAACTTGCTCGATTCGCTGGTGGCCGAGGTGGCGCACTCCGCCTCCGACGAGGACGCGCTGGTGGCCCACGAGTGGGCACGCGATCCGCAGCTCTTGCTTGCGGCTCGAGGCGATGGGCTGGTGACCCCCACGTTCGACGTGGGTGCCGAGATCGCGGGCTATTTCGCGGGCACCACCATGCGTCAGGCCGGCTTCTGGCGTCGCGGTGGCCAGGGGATCCGGAACGTCGGCGCGTGGCGCGACGATCTCTCGACACCCTCGGAAGCCGCGGTGGCGCTGGTTCGAGAGCTGGTGGTGCGCGTCCCGGAGGCACCCACGGGTGGAGCGCGCGAGCGCATCCTGGTGCTGGGAGTCGGTGCCCTCGACCTCGAGCACGCGGTGAAGGAGGCGCGCCCCGGCGCCCTGGTGGCGGCGCTCGAGCTGGCCGCGAGCGGGCAGATCGCCGCCGGCGACGCCACGTTCGACGCGCTGCTCTGGGTCGAGGGCCCGAGCAGCGGCCGGCGCTCGGCGGCGCTGCAGGAAGCGCTGCGCGTGCTGCGCCCCGGCGGACATCTGGTCGCCTCGGATCTCCTCGGCGGCCGCTTGCGAGGCGAGCTCGAGGACGAAGCACTGTTGCCGGCCGCGGATCGCGAGGCGGTGCTGAGCGGCTACCGCCGCGAGCTCGAAGCGGGTGGCTGGGCCGAGGTGCGCGTCATCGACATCACCCGCGAGGGCTGGGAGCGCTTCTACCACCACAGCCGCCAGTACTTCTCGACCAAGCTCTTGCTCCAGCACCTCGAGGCCGCGCAGGCGAGCGCCGTTCTCGAGGCGCTGCCGGGCGGACGGCTGGTGATCGCCGCGCACGCCTTCGTCCATGCGCGACGCCCCGAGCCGCGCGCGGAGCGGAAGAAGACGAGGGTTTCGTGACGGCCGTGGCGTCCGCGCCCAAGCCCATGCTCGATCTGAGCGGACAGGTCGCGGTGGTGACCGGCGGCTCGAGCGGCATCGGGCTCGCGGTGGTGAGCGAGCTCGGCCGTCGCGGTGCGCGCGTGGTCGTGGCGGGACGCGATCCGGAGCGCGTCGCGGCGGCCGCGGCGCGAGTGCCGGAGGGGCTCGGCGTCGCGGGCTGCGACGTGCGCGAGTCCGCGAGCGTCGAGCGGCTCTTCGACGAGGCCGTGGCGCGCTTCGGCACGGTCGATCTCCTGGTCACGAGCGCCGGCATCGGTGCCAGCCCGCGATCTCGGAAGGGCCTGCCGATCGCCATGATGCACCTGAGCGTCGAGGAGTGGGACGACGTGATCGACACCAACCTGCTCGGCCCGCTCCACGCCAACCGCTGCGCCGCGCGGATCATGAGCGAGCAGGGCGGCGGGCAGATCCTCAACATCTCGTCGGCGCCGGCGGCGCGGCGGGGCTACGCCTACGCGTCGAGCTACTGTGCGTCGAAGCACGCGCTCAACGCGTTCACCCAGTCGCTGATCGAGGAGCTCGAGCCGCTGGGGATCCGCGTGATCGCGATGCTGCCCGACATGGTCGACACGCCGATGGTGCAAGGGACGCAGCTCGCGGCGGGTGGGATGCTGCGCCCGGACACCGTGGGCGCCTTCGTGGTCGATTGCCTCGCGCAGCCTTGGGACGTGCGCTTCGATCAAGCGGTGCTGTTGCCGGTGGGTGTGGGCTCGTACCAGCAGAAGGGTCACTGAGGGTCAAAGACGATGGAGCTCGCGAATGCGGTGGTGATCGTGACCGGGGCCTCTCGCGGAGTGGGGTTGGCGGCGGTCAAGCTGCTGGCGGCGCGCGGCGCCACGGCCGTCGCGGCCGACGCGGATCCGGGCGCGCTCGCGGCCGCGCTCGCGGCGGCGGGTGTCGAAGCGGCGGCGCTCGCCTGCGACGTCGGCGACGCGGATTCCTGCCAGAAGCTGGTCGACGGGGCGCGCACCCGCTTCGGCCGCGTCGACGCGCTGATTCACGCGGCCGGCTTCGGCCCCCGTTCCGCCGGCCAGGCGCTCGGCCTCCTCGACCTGAGCGGCGCGGAGTACGAATCGATCGTCGGGCCCGAGCTGCGCGGCGCCTTCCTGGTGAATCGCGCCGCGCTCAAGGCGATGACGGCGCAGCGCCGCGGCGAGATCGTGAACGTGGTGGCGTCGAGCGGCCGGAAGGGAAGGGCGCGCGACTCGCTCGGCAGCGCCGCGCAGGCCGGCGTGATCGGCATGTCCGAATCGCTCACCGAGGAAGTGCGCGCCTTCGGCGTGCGCGTCCAGTGCGTGCTCGCTCCCACGCCGATCGCCGCCGAGGATCCGGCCGCGGCGCCGCCGGCGCCGCTGGTGGCCGACGAACGGGTCGCGGAAGCGGCGCTCTTCTGCCTCGGCCTGCCGCCCGACGCGTGCTGCGAGAACCTGGTGGTCAACCC
>CAZYWA010000161.1:0-14869 GCA_964650975.1 uncultured bacterium | reverse complement strand
ACGTCCGGTGGCTGTGCGAGGGTGCTCGAGCCCGCGCCAACCGGAGGCACTCGCGGGGTGTGAGCCCCCATCGCGCGGGCGAATGCAGGCGAGGCGAGCGAGCGAGCGAGTCGCGATCGCGGCCGAGCCGTGCCCGAGCACGGCCACCGGATGGCCGGCGCCCGAGGCGGAGATCGGCAAACTGCGACACCACCCGATGCGTCGATTGCTTCACAACCCCTAGGTCTTTGAGGGGCGTACCTCAGCTGGTGCCGCGGCGCTTTTCGGATAGAGTCGCCGCGCCATGCGCAGCGCGCCGCGACGATCGCGGATTCCGTGGAGAGTCGTCGTCCTGGTGCTGAGCGCCGCCCTGTGCGCGGCCCCAGCGCGCGCCGCCGACGATCCGTGGGCTCCCCCCGATCTGGGCGCCGCGACCGTCATCAACGCGCGCTGGGAATCGGGCGTGCCGCTCGGCGGGCTGGGCGTCGGCAAGGTCGAGCTCTACGCGGACGGAGGGTTCGCGAAAGCGACCACTAACCACAACTGGGATCGCGACACCGGGTTCCTGCGGGACGCGTTCTTCGCCGTCGCCGCCGAGGGCGACCCCGGCTGGCAAGGGCGTTTGCTGCGGCTCTTTCCCGACGGCGAGTACGGCGGCGTCACCAAGCCGCAGGGCACCCGCTACGTGGGCCTCTTCCCGCGCGCCTGGATCGACTTCAGCGACACCACGTTCCCGCTCGACGCGCGCATCACCGCGTTCTCGCCGCTCATCGCCGACGACGTCGACGACTCGGCTCTTCCTCTGGCGTTCTTCCGGGTGCGCCTCACCAACCACGGGCTCTCGGCCGTGAAGGCGCGGGTGGCGTTTTCCTGGCCCAATCTCATCGGCTACGGCGGGATGCGCGGGATCTCGTGGAACCCGCTCTTCGGCAACAAGCAGGAGGCGGTGAGCGCCGCGCCGCTCGAGGGGCTGCGCTTCGAGAGCACCGCCGATCGCCCGGGCATCGAGGCGAACGTGCAGGGCATCCACCTGACCGCCGTCGAGCCCAAGAACGGCGACGCGGTGTGGCGGGTCGGCACCTGGGCGTCGGGCGGCGACACGATTCCCTGGTGGGACGCGTTCGCCTCTGGTGGACAGCCGTCGGCGCCCGAACCGGCTCCGGGCCTGCGCCGCGCGGGAGTGATGGGTATCGACGTCAAGGTGCCGCCGCGCGGCGAGCGCGACGTCGATTTCGAGCTGGTGTGGTTCATGCCGCAGCAAGTGGTGCAGCGCCGCGACGAGAACGGCCAGGGTTACGGACCCACGGAGGATCTCGGCCACTGGTTCCTGAACCGCTTCTCGAGCCCCGAGCAGATCGCCACCTTCGGCAGCGCCCAGCGCGACCGCCTGATCACCGACACCGCGGCCTGGCAACAGCCGATCCTCGACTCGAACCTGCCCGACTGGCTGCGCGCCCAGCTCATCAACTCGGCCTTCCCCGCGTTCGCCAACAGCGTGCTCACCCGCGACGGCCGCTTCACCTCGCTCGAGAGCCCGGTCTACATGGACGGCGCGCTCGGCACGATGGACCAGCGGATGGCCGGGCACGACTTCTACGCGCGGCTCTTCTCGTCGCTCGACCGGCGCGAGCTCGACATGTTCGGCGCGGCGCAGCAGGACGACGGCCGCATCCCGCACTTCATCGGCAACGTCCACGAAGCCGTGGGCGATCCCAACGTGGTCTACGGGCTCACCGACTGGCCGGACCTCGCTTGCAGCTGGATCTCGCAGGTGGCGAACACGCTCCGCTCCACCGGCGACCAAGGCTTCGCCAGTCAGCAGTGGCCGCGCGTCACCAAGGCCCTCGACTGGCTCGCGAAGGCCGATCACGACGGCGACACGATCCCGGAAGGCGGCTCGAGCTTCGACTACGAATCGCTTCCGCCGGGAAGCTTCGCGTACACGGCGAGCGCTTACCTGGGGACGCTCAGGCTCGCGGCGGACCTCGCCGACGCGATGGGCGATTCATCGCGCGCCAAGAAGCTCGGCGATCTCTTCTCGAAGGTGCAGAAGGCCGCGCAAGACGAGCTCTGGACCGGCGGCTCGCTCCGCAAATGGTCGAACCGCCACGGCGACCAGCACCTCGACGCGAGCTTCGCGGCGGCGCTCGCGGGCGACTGGCTCGCCAGGAAAGGCGGCGCGTCGCCGGTCTTTCCGGGCGACGTGATCGACGCGGCGGTGCACGATCTCCTGTTCCGGAACCTCAAGCCCTTTTCGCCGGTGCCGCCCATGGAGGTGGCCCAGGACGGCTCGATTCCTGCCGAGCCGACGTTTCTCCTCCAAGAGCTGCCTTATCTCGGCGCCGAGTCGATCTACGCGGACTACGTCCACGACGGCCTCGACGTGTTCCACCGCGCGTATCAGGTGCAGTGGCAGCGAAACGGCGATCCGTGGTCCGCGTCGCTGGTCTACGACTCGCCGGGCGGCGCCAAGGGCCCGCTCACCTCGTACATCAGCGCGCCGGGGGCGTGGTCGGTGCTCGCGGCGCTGACCGGCATCTCGATCGACCGCACGCGAGGCGTTCTCTACGTCTCACCGCGCTTCGGCGACGAATTGCCCGAGCTCCACGCGCCGCTCTTTCTCCCCGGAACCTGGCTCTGGATCGACGCGGTTCCGGCGCAGCGCTCTTTGAGCCTGCGGGTGCTGCGCAACACCGGCGCGGCTCCGCCGCCCACCGTCAGCGCCGTGGCGCGCGACGGCACCTCGAGCCCGATCGCGCTCCCATCGCCGTGGACGCTCACCGAAGGCTCGTCGCTCACCCTCGATTCGAGCTGGGACGCGCTCACCGTCGCCACCGGCAAAGTGGTCGACGGCGCCGGCCCGGGCGGATCGCCGGTGGAACCCGATGGAGACGGCGACGGCGTCCCCGATTCGGTCGACAACTGCCCCACCGTCTCGAACGCCGATCAGGCCGATTCCGACGGCAACGGCATCGGCGACGCGTGCGACACGCAGCAGCCCGCCGACTCGGACCACGACGGCGTCCCCAACGGCCGCGACAACTGCCCGCTGATCTTCAACCCGTTCCAGACCGACACCGACGGTGACGGTCAGGGCGACGCGTGCGACCAGACCGACGACCGCGACTCCGACGGCGACGGCGTGCCCAACTCGTCCGACAACTGCCCGGACGTGGCGAACAGCGACCAAGCCGATCGCGACGGCAACGGCATCGGCGATGCGTGCGAACCGGCCAGCGCGAAGAGCGCCTCGGCGGGCGGGGGATGCTCGGTGACGGACAGCGGCGGCGGCGAATCTCCGGCGGCCGCAATCGAGGTGCTGGCCGCGGTGCTCGCGCTGACGGTGCTGCTCGACCGTACCGGCGACGCGACGGCGAAGATCATCAAGAACCAGAGCTGCACCGGGCTCGTGAACACCGGTGCCGTGCAGACGGCGACCATCGCGGGCACGCTGGGGCTCGCGGGAAACACGCTCACCGTGGACGTGAACGGCCAGGTCAGCGGCTCGTACCTCGGCGCGCCCTACACCGGCACCTACGACGGCGTGTGGACGGGAACCCAGCGCTGAATTTTTCGGGGGGCTTTTCAAGCCCCGCCCCGAAAAAAAGTGCGATTTTTTCGGGGCCCCACCCCCGAGTCGGCTCGTTTCCGCTCGCCGCGCGCCTGCGGCGCGGTGCTTGTGCATCGACCCACATCCGCTATAGGGGTGGGAGGGCGCGCTTCGTACCGGCGGGCTCGTGAGCCAATGGATTCACGAACGCTGAGTCGGACGAGATCGAGCGCTGCCCACCGAGGGACCGGTGGGCCTCTAGACAGGACGGAGCGCGAGCGCGTTCGATTTGGGGATCGAACGAGATCGCTGTGGAGCGCGCGCGGTCCCTCGCGCGCGAGCGCACCCGGGAGATCGATCGCGGACCTACCGCGCGTGGCGGCGCGGGAGGCGGCCGATCTTGTGGGCCAGGTGCTTGGCGCCGTGGAAGGCGCGCGCGGCGGTACCGAGCGGCAGGCGTTCGCAGCGCCCCTCGATGCGTGAACCGTCGATCGTGATGCGCACGAAGCCACCGGTCACGAACGGGCCGGGGTTGTGAACGGGCGTCGCTCCCACCACGCCGGTGCCACGTCCTTCGTGAATGTGACCGCACAGCACCAGCGCCGGAGGGTGCGCCTCGATGTGAGCGCGCACCGCGCGACTGCCCACCGGACGGCCGCTCCACAATCGGTCGACGCCGCTCTCGAAGGGCGGCGGATGGCTCACCAGCACGTGCGCGGGCGCATCGCCCGCCGCGGCCAGCGCGCGATCGAGCAGCGCCGCGATCTCGCGCTCGGGAAGCTCGAAGGGCGTGCCGAAGGGCGTCGGGTTGGCGCCGCCGACGCCGTAGATCGCCACGTCGCCCACGCGCACGGCGCGGCCGTGGAGACTGACTCCTTGCTCCTCGAGATACTCGAGCACGTCGGGATGGTCCGTGTTGCCGGGCACCGCGAGCACGTTCGGGTGGACCGCGCGCACCGCGTCGAGCACCCGCGCCGCCTCGTCGCGGCCGCCGAACATCGTCAGGTCGCCGGAGAGGATCACGCCCGCGGCATCGCGAAGCTCGCCGGCCAGGCGTTCGAGATGTGCGGTGTGCTCGTGCAGATCCGAGAGCACCACCCAGTACGTGGGCATGCCCGGATCACCTCGAGAAGCGCTGCCGGGCGAGCGATTCGAGCAGCATCGGCTCGACCGGCTTGGTGAGCCGCGGCGCCCCCG
Organism: uncultured bacterium; assembly: GCA_964650975.1. Taxonomy (GTDB): domain Bacteria; phylum JADJOY01; class JADJOY01; order JADJOY01; family JADJOY01; genus CAZYWA01. The sequence continues at coordinate 10,143 of CAZYWA010000161.1, read as the reverse complement.
CGAGGTGCGGAGGCAGCACGTCGCTGAGCGCGTAGCCGCTCAGGAACACGTACGGGATCTTGCGCCGGTGGAGCACGTCCGCCACCGCGACGCTCGAGCTGCCGCCCACGTTCACGTCGAGGATCGCGCCGTCGAGGCGCTCGTGCTCGGCGCAGCGCAGCGCGGCCTGCACGGTGGACGCGAGCTCCACGATCTCGCAGCCGAGCTTCGAGAGCAGCCGCTCCAGCATGCGCGCCTGCAGCTGATCGTCCTCGACCACCAGCAGCCGCACGCCGTCGAGCGTGTTCTCGTCGAGCACCCGGCCGTAATCGGTGTCCCTCATGTTCGACCGGCGGAACGACGAGCTGTCGGTGTCGCTCGGCGAGCGCGGCAGCGGGAACTGGATGGCCGCTTCGATTCCCTCGACCCCGAACTCGATCGCGAAGCGGCCGTGGAGCTGGTACTCGACCAGGTCCTGGATGAGCGTGAGCCCGGTGCCGAACTTCTCGGGCTCGTGGACCTCGGGTCCGCCACGCTCGCTCCAGCGGATCTCGAGGTCGCGGCCCGGCCCGCCGCTCCAGCGCACCGTCACGGTTCCCGAGTGGTTGGAGAGAGCGCCGTACTTGAGCGAGTTGGTGGCGAGCTCGTTGAGCGCCAGCGACACCGGCGTCGCGAACCGCGACGGCAGCCGCACCACCTCGCCGCCGATGGTGATGCGCTCGGCCGGCAACGTGAGCCATGGCGCCAGCGCCAGCTCCGCCACTCCCGCCACCGGCAGCGCCTCCCAGCGATGGCGCGCAAGCCCCTCGTGGGTGCGGGCCATCGCGTAGATGCGGCTGGTGAGCGCCTCGCGCAGCTGGTCGACGCTCATGGTGTTCTCGAGCGTCAGGTCGAGCAGCGCCACCACCGTGGCCAGGGTGTTCTTGACCCGGTGGTCGAGCTCGCTCATGAGCAGCTTGCGGCGCTCTTCGGCGAGCATCGTCTGGGTCACGTCGGAGGCGATGCCCACGATCCGGTGCGGCCGGCCTTCGTCGTCGGCGAGGGTGCTGCCGTGATCGCGCACCCAGCGGATCGAGCCGTCGGGACGCACCACGCGATACAGCAGGTCGAAGCTGCCGCCGGCCACGTTGCGCTGCCGGTCGAGCACCTCGGTCACCGCGGGCAGGTCGTCGGGATGGATCGAGTCGAGAAAGGGTTGCACGCTCTCGGCGAGCATCGAGGCGGGGAATCCCCAGATCCGTTCGAATGCCGGGTTCGCGTAGAGCAGCCGCGCCGGCTCGATCTCGGTGATCCAGAACACCTCGCTCACGTGCTGCGCCAGCTGCTGGAAGCGATCCTCGCTCTCGCGCAGCGCCTCGTCGGCCGCGCGGCGCGCGGTGATGTCGGTGAGCGTGCACAGCGACCCGGCCACCGCGCCGTGCTCGTCGAGGAACGGATTGGCGTTGACGATCGCCCACACCAGCGTCCCGTCCTTGCGCACGAAGCGCTGGTCGAAGGTCTCGATCACCCCGGCGCGGCCGAGCTCGAGCCGCTGGATCAGCCCGTCGCGGTCCTCCGCGGACACGAAGTCGGTGAGCGGACGGCCCACCAGCTCGTGCACCCGGTAGCCGAGCATGTCCGCGAGCCGCCGGTTGACCAGCGACACGCGCATCTCGCGGTCGAAGGTCCAGACACCCTCGCCCATGGTCTCGACGATGTGCCGGTAGGCGCTGCGCGCCCGCGCCAGCGCGGCTTCGGCGCGGCCGCGCGCCTGCGAGGTGCGCTCCAGCGACTCGACGCTGGTCCACAAGAGCCCCACGAACAGGATCGTCACCACCGCGACGGTGAGCGCCAGATCGAAGTCGTCGCTCCACAGACCGCCGCGCGCGTTGCCGAGGTGCATCACGATCGACGCCAAGAGCGGAATGGCGGGCATGCCGAGCGCCATGCGGCGCGCGAACGAGCCCACCGAGCTCGAGCTGGTCAGCACCTCCACGAAGCCCACCTCGGGCCGGGCGCAGAGCAGCGCGACACCGATCCCCATGGTGGTCGCGGCGGACAGCGTGTTCACTCCGCTGAGCAAGAGCACCGGCTCGTCGCCGCGGCCGCCGAGCGTCAGGCCCATGAGCGCCGTGTAGCCGAGGCCGATCAGCGCGAAGGCGGGCAGCTGGAAGATCACCGGACGACGGGAGCGCGCCAGGTCGAGCAGCGCGCCCGCGGCGAGCGCCAGGCTGAGGCCGGTGATCGGCGCAGCGTGCGCCCACGCGGCGCTCGCGATCGAGGGTTGAGCCGCGGCGTCGAGCGCGAAGCGCGCCAGCGACACCAGCCCGAGCGCCGCGATCGCGGCGGCGAGACGCAGCAGGTAGCCGCGGCTCGCGCGAGCCGGATCGCGCGCGACCCGGCGGATCGCCGAGCCGAGCAGCAAGAAACCGATCGCGGGCAGCGGCTGGAAACCGGCGAGCGCCGTGGCGCGCACCGCGGGCAGGACGGCCTGCGCCAGCCAGCCCACCAGGGTCGCCGCCGCAGCGATCTGAGCCGCCACCGAGAGTGCCACGGACACGGTGCGCGCGACGCTGCGCATCGCGTCCTGCCCGAAGCCATCGCTCGGTGCTCTCGTGGATTCGGATTCCATGGTGACCGGTCGAGACTAATCCATCTGCCACTCGCGCCGACAGCGGCGGGGAAGCCTCACTCGAGGAGCCGCGCGCGCAGCCGGCCGAGCACCGCGGGTGCCACGCCCGCGTCGAGCACGAACCCTTCCATGGAGCCGAAGTGCTCGCTCACGTTGGCGAGGAACCGGAGCACCGTGGCGGGCTCGGCGGTCATGGTGTCGGGCGGCAGCGCGTCGAGCATGGCGCGGTAGCCCTCGGAGCGAGCGAGGCGCGCGAGGATCGCGCCGAGGGCGCGGCGGGTGAGCGCGTAGTCGTCGGCGACGATCCGGTCGTCGACGCCGAGCAGCTTGAGCAGCATCGCGGCGACGATCCCGGTGCGGTCCTTGCCGGCGGCGCAGTAGAAGACCGCCGCGCCGTCGAGGTCTCCCAGGATCGTCACGATCCTCGCCAGCTGCGCGCTGGCGAGCCGCGCCAGCAGGAAATATCGGTCGCCGAACGGCAGCTGGTCGGCGAGCGCGCGCGCGTCGCCGCCGGCGCTCGAGGGGTCCTCGTCGATCAGCGGCACGTGGTGGAAGGCGATCGGGCTCTTGGCGAGGATGCCGCGGCCTTCGCTCTCGATCTCGGCGGTCGAGCGCAGATCGATGAGCGTCCCGATCGCGAGCTGCGCGCGCAGCTGCGCCGCGTCGAGCGGAGTCAGGTGGTGGAGCGAATCGCTGCGGTAGAGAAGGCCGTGGCGGACGTGCCGCCCGTCGGCAGCGCGGTAACCGCCAAGGTCGCGGAAATTGACGCAGCCCTCGAGGGCGACGTCCCGGACGGGCGCCCCCCGCGTCATCGCGGCCTCGGGCCGAGCCGCTTCGAGAGCAACACGCGGAGGAGCGGCTCGAAGCCGCTGGCGCGGTAGAGATCGAAAGCGGGCTCGTTTTCGGGGCGAACGGCGAGGTGCAGCGCCGCCGCGCCGCTCGCGAGTGCATGGGCCTCCGCGGCGGCGAGCAAGCGGCGGCCGACCCCGCAGCGGCGCTCGCGGGCGCGCACGAAGAGCTCGGTCAGGAACGCGTCGCGGCCGCCGAGCTCGAGGTCGAAGCCGAAGGTGACCACGGCGTAGCCGAGCGGTTCCTCGGCCGGGCCCGCGATCAGCACCGCGCCCAGCTCGAGTGAATCGAGCAGCTTGGCCAGGCCAGCGGCGAGCCGTTCGCGATCGATCTCGATCCCTTCGGCCGAGTTGGAGAGCCGCATCATCGCGAGCAGCGCGGCGCTATCGGCGTGGCCCGCCGCTCGGATCGGGAAGGAATCAGCGTAGAGCATGGAGGACACCGTGGACGATCGATGGCGCGCGAGAATAGTCGATCGCGCGGTGCAGCTCGGAGGGCGGCGATCCCGCGCCGCCGCGGCGTCACACCGCGATCGATCGCTGGGGACGCGAGGGACCGCGTCCCTCCGCCTGCCCGCGCTCCCGCTCTCGAGCGGAGGGCTCGAGCTCCTCGCGGCCGGCCGCGTGCGACACCGAGCCCAGCTCGATGTCGCTGAAGTTGAAGCTCGGGCGGATCCCGCGGAAGAGCCACCACGCGGTGAATTCGGACGATGTCACGGTGTTGGGATAGTCGGCGTCGCGGGCCGAGGCGCCCGCGATCTCCTTTTCCTCGACCATCGAGATGTACTGATCGACGCTCGACTCCTGGGTGTTGCCGTTGAGCACCACCTCGACGCCCAGATTCTTGGCGTAGCGGCGCACCGCGTTGATGCGCGACTTGTCTGGAGCGTAGTTGTCCACGCCCACGCCGTTCTCGCTCGACACCATCACTCCCTCGGGGGTGTGCGCGACCAGCGAGTGGTTACCCATGGTGTGCCCCGGCGTGCGGATCAGCGCCACGCCATCGCCGAGCTTCACGTCGCCGTCGAGGACCAGCACCCGATCCGCCGCGATGTCGCGGGTGCCGTCCGGGCAGTACCAGTCGGCCTGCGACGGCAGCAGGCCGCGCGCCGCCTCCCACTCCTCGCGCATGATCAGGAGCTTCGCGCGCGGGAAGACCGGCGTGCGTCCCTCGCCGCCCAGCCAGTTCCGCAGATCCTGGGTGTGCAGGTGATCGAAGGAGAGATAGTCGACCTCGTCGGGACGGATGCCGATGGAGTCGAGCCACTCGGTCACGCTCGGACCTTGCGGAGCCACCAGCTTCTGGGCCGCCGTCTTGACCAGACCCAGGGCACTGCGCTCGCCGACCTTGCCCTTCATCTTCGCGAGCTTTCCCGCGCCCAGCCGCTTGAAGTAGCGGGTCTCGGCGTTGGCGAGCACATCGCTCGGAGAGAAGAGCAACGTCTTCGGCCCGTCGGCGCTCTTCCACTGCACCACGAACAGGCGATTCACGATGTGCAGCACCGGGCTCGCGACCGGCAGCTGCACGAACACGTTGGCAAACGCGAACCGCACCGGGTAGGGGACACGCACCAGCTCGCAGGTCTTGTAGAAGCTGACCGGCGTCTCGCTCGCCATCCGGTCGTGGAAGGCGCGCGCGCGTTTTCGCACCTCGTCGAGCCGCGTCATCGGCACCAGCGAGTCGCGGGCGCCGGCGAAGTGGGTGATCGGTTCGAGCAGATCCTTGGCGAGATGGGGTGAGGCGCTGCGTCGAGGCATGGCGAAAACCTCCGCGTCTGGGGCGTATCGGGCCATCCTATACTCCGCGAATGGATCGGGCGCCGCTTCTCGCCGTGCTCCACGAGGACGGCGAGATCCTGGTGGTGGCGAAGCCCGCGGGCCTGGTTTGCCATCCCACCAAGGGCGACGCGACGTCGAGCCTGGTGGGACGGGTGCGGTTGCACCTGGGCGACGGCCATCGCGCGCATCTGGTGAATCGGCTCGATCGCGAGACCAGCGGCGTGGTGCTGATCGCGAAGACCGCCGAGTCCGCCCGCGCCCTGGGACGCGCGATGGAGGCGCGAGCGCTGCGGAAGGAGTACCTCGCCGTGGTGCACGGCCACGTCGCGGCGGCGGAGGATCGGATCGAGGCGCCTCTCGGGCGCGACGAGGCGAGCCCGATCGCCGTCAAGGACTGTGTGCGTGCCGACGGCGCGGCGGCGACCACGGAGATCGCGGTGCTGCGTCGCTTCGAGAACGCGTTTGGGGCGTTCACCCAGCTCGTCGCGCGGCCACTCTCCGGGCGCAAGCATCAGCTGCGCATTCACCTGGCACACATCGGCCACGCGATCGTGGGCGACAAGCTTTACGGTCCGGATCCCGACTTCTACTTGGCGCTGGCCCAGGATCGGCTCGACGACGCCGCTCGCCAGGCACTGGTGCTGCCGTGGCAGGCGCTACACGCGCAGCGCCTGTCGTTCGCGTTTCGCGGCGCGGCGCTCTCGTTCGAGGCGCCAGCGGAACGCTGGTTTCTCGATTTCGTCGAGCACGGGCTCGCCCCCGAGCCGAGCAGCTGGCCGATCACGCCTCGCGTTCGGGCTTGACGCGGCATCGGGGCCGAGCCGGCTGCGAATCGTGCGCTGCCCACCGAGGGACCGGTGGGCCTCCACGGGGATCGTGGGCGAGGCCGGCGCCCGATGCCTGAGATCGGCAAACGGCGACACCACCGACGATGACTCGGGCTCCGGCCGTCGCTCCCCCTCGTGTTACGATTTCGGGTCGCTTCCGCAACGTCGCCGTGAAGGAGTGTGGATGAAATTCGCTCGAATCGCCGCTGTTTTCGCGCTGCTCTTGGCCTCGTCCGCGCACGCCGCGACCGTCTGCAACGGCGCCGCGTCGCTCTGCGCCAAGCCGTACGATCAGGTGGCCTATCCGACCACCCACAACTCGTTCGCCAACGCGGTGCACGGCTTCGTCTTCAACCGCAATCAGACCTACGACATGACGCGCCAGATGCAGGACGGTATCCGCGGCCTGATGCTCGACGCGCATCCCTACAACGGCACGGTTTACCTCTGTCACGGCGAGGATCTGTGCTGGCTCGCCAACGAGTCGATGGCCGACGGCCTGACCGAGATCAAGAATTTCCTCGACGCCAACCCGCAAGAAGTCGTCACCATCATCTTCGAGAGCTACGTGACCGCCGCCGATCTCGCCGCGGTGTTCCAGCAAGTGGGCCTCCTCGACCCCGCGCATCCGGAGTCCGACTATCTCTACGAGTATCCCGGCGGTCCGTGGCCCACGCTGGGCCAGATGATCGACGCGGGCACGCGCCTGGTGGTGTTCAGCGATCAGGACGAGCAAGCCGCCTATCCCTGGTACCACTACCTCTGGACCTCGCTCGCGTTCGAGACGCCGTTCAGCGTGGCCACCGTGAACGATTTCACCTGCGCCAACAATCGTGGCACTCCCAACAACGATCTCTTCATCCTGAATCACTTCCTCACCGGGCCGCTCGGCGCCTCCACCGATCTCGCCGCCCAGGCCAACGTCGATCCGCTGTTCGTGAACCGCGCCCTCGAGTGCCAGAGCTACTACGGCCGCATCCCCAACTATCCGACCGTCGACTACTACGAGATCGGCAACCTCTTCGACGTGACCGCCACGCTCAACGGCACGGCGGAGAGCTGCATCGATCGCGACGGCGACGGCTACGGCAGCCCGGCGTCCGACGCCTGTCCGCATCCCGAGGGCGATTGCGACGACTCGAACCCCGCCGTGAACCCCGGCGCCACCGAGATCCCGGGCAACGGCATCGACGACGACTGCAACGCCGCGACACCGGGCGGCTGCAACCCGCAGCTCGCCGAAGCGGGCACGATGGGCTCTCGATCGGTGCCGGCCGCGGCCTCCACGGACCTCGGCCTCTATCTCGTGCCCGCGGCGCTCGCGGTCAGCCTCGCGCGCCGTAGATTGGTACGCCGGACCGGTTGAAGTCCGTCGCGCGCGGGTGCGCCAGCGGGTCGCGCGGTCATCTGACCGTCGTTTGCTGGTGTGAACGGCGCCCGTAACACTTCGGGTGGGAGGGGCCGGCGCGGCACGCCGGTCATCGAGAAGCCCGATGAAGCAGCGTGCATCGTCCCCTGACGTCGAAGATCTCGCCTTCCTCGCCGGCACCAGCGAGATGGCGGAGCGAATCCGCGCCTTCGACTGGTCGAAGACGCCGCTCGGCCCCGCCTCCGCGTGGCCGCAGAGCCTCAGGACCGTGGTGCGGATCGTGCTCGATTCGCGCTACGCGATGTGGCTCGGCTGGGGTGCCGATTTCACGTTCTTCTACAACGACGCTTACGCGGCGATGACCCTCGGCCCCAAGCATCCCGGCGCGCTGGGGCGCCCGGCTCGGGACGTCTGGCCGGAGATCTGGGCGGACATCGGGCCGCGCGCCGAGTCGGTGGTGCGCACCGGCAAGGCCACGTGGGACGAGGGTCTGCTGCTCTTCCTGCGGCGTCGCGGGTTCACCGAGGAGACCTACCACACGTTCTCGTACAGCCCGGTCCCGGACGACGAGAACGGCGTGGGCGGCATGCTGTGCGTCGTCACCGAGGATACCGAGCGGATCATCGGCGAGCGGCGGCTGCGGCTCTTTCGCGAGCTCCGCGCGCGAACGGCGGACGAGGCCAAGACCGCCGAGGACGCTTGCGACTACGCCGCTCGAACGCTCGCCGGCAACCCGCACGATCTGCCGTTCGTTCTTCTCTACCTGCTCGACACCGATGGGCGGGCGAGGCTCACGAGCCTGACCGCGATGGAGCGCGGCACGTCGATGACTCCCGAGATCGTCGATCCGCGCGACGAGAACGCCACCTGGCCGTTTCGCGATGTGGTCGTGACCGGCGAGGCCGTGGAAGTGAGCAACCTCGCGGAGCGCTTCGGCGCTCTGCCGGGAGGCGGTGCCTGGCTCGAGGCGCCGCTGCGCGCGGTCGTGTTGCCGATGAGGAATCCCGGCCAGACCGAGTTCGCCGGCTTCGTGGTCGCGGGCGTGAGCCCACGGCTCGCCTTCGACGACGAATACCGCGGGTTCCTGGATTTGCTCGCGGGCCACCTGGCGGCCGCGGTCGCCAACGCGCGCGCCCTCGAGGAAGCGAAGAAGCGTGCCGAGGCGCTGTCCGAGCTCGATCGGGCCAAGACCGCGTTCTTCTCGAACGTGAGCCACGAATTCCGCACACCGCTCACGCTCATGCTGGGGCCGGTCGAGGATCTGCTGGCCCGCAGCCACACCGACCTGACGCCCGCCGCCGCGGCGCAGCTCGAGGTCGTGAACCGAAACGGCGTGCGGCTCTTGCGGCTCGTGAACACGCTGCTCGATTTCTCGCGCATCGAGGCGGGCCGGGTGCGGGCCGCCTTCCAGCCGACCGAGCTCGCGCGGTTCACGGCGGATCTCGCCAGCGTCTTCCGCGCCGCGTGCGAACGCGCCGGTCTCAGGCTCAGCGTCGAGTGCGCGCCGCTCGCCGAGCGCGTGTACGTCGATCGCGAGATGTGGGAGAAGATCGTCCTCAACCTGCTCTCGAACGCGTTCAAGTTCACCTTCGAGGGCGAGATCGCCGTGCTGCTCCGGGCGGCGAGCGATTCCGTCGAGCTCGAGGTCCGGGACACCGGCACCGGAATCCCGGCCGGCGAGATTCCGCGGCTCTTCGACCGGTTCCACCGGGTCGAGAACGCCCGCAGCCGCACCCACGAGGGCAGCGGCATCGGGCTCGCGCTGGTCCACGAGCTGGTGAGGCTCCACGGCGGGTCGATCGCGGTGCGAAGCGAGGTCGGAACGGGTACCTCGTTCGTGGTGACGGTGCCGCTCGGCTCGGCGCACCTGCCGCCCGACCAGATCGGCGACCGGGCCGGCGCGGCCTCGACCGGAACCGGACCGAGCCCGTTCGTCGAGGAGGCGCTGCGCTGGCTGCCCGACGGGCAGAGCGGCGCGGGCGCCGGCGACCATCGTGTGGAGCTGCCGACCTACCTCGAGCCTGTGCCGACTCCGTATCACGCCTCACACCCGGACGGACCCGAGCGCCCGCGCGTCCTGATCGCCGACGACAACGCCGACATGCGCCAGTACGTGGAGCGCCTGCTGGCCGATTCCTACCGGATCGAGGCGGTGCCCGATGGAGAGGCGGCGCTGGCGGCGGTTCGACGCGAGCTTCCCGACCTGGTGCTCACCGACGTGATGATGCCGCGGCTCGACGGCTTCGAGCTGCTGCGCGCGCTGCGCTCCGATCCGCGCACCCGCGAGCTGCCGGTCATCATGCTGTCGGCCCGCGCCGGCGAGGAGAGCCGGGTCGAGGGCATGGAGGCCGGCGCCGACGATTACCTCGTGAAGCCCTTCGGATCGCGGGAGCTTCTGGCGCGCGTCTCGGCGCACATCCGGATGGCGCGGTTGCGTCGCGAGGCGACGGAGTCCGTGCGGCAGGGCGAGCAGCGGCTGCGGATGGCGCTCACCGCCGCGCGCATGGTCACGTGGGAATGCGATCCCAGCTCGAACCGGGTCGTTCAGTCGGACAACGCCTCCGAGGTGCTCGGGTTGCCCGCCGACTCGAAGGTGACGGATGCGGACCGGGGCTTCGACCTCGTCCATCCCGACGACGTCGAACGTCATCGAGAGGAGCTCCGGCGGGCCGTCGAGAACCGGCGTGGATACCGCACCCGGTACCGGATCATCCGTCCCGACAACGGAGC
>CAZYWA010000160.1:0-14919 GCA_964650975.1 uncultured bacterium | reverse complement strand
CCCCGCCCCACGAAAAGTGCGATTTTCGTGGGGCCCCACCCCCAAATCCGGCGCGACAACGCGCCGAACGAAATCACGGGTCGACCGCGCCTCTCGAATGATGGCTTCCCACACTCTGAGCCGCGCCGGCGCCCGAGATACCGCTGGGCACCGCGACGCTCTGCCGGGCGAGGCATGACCGACTCCACGGCTGCCTCCCTCGATGCCGCGATCGCGATCGCCGGCGAGGCCGGTGAGGTGCTGCTCGCGCACGTCGGGCGTGATCTCGACGTCCATCACAAGGGCGCCATCGATCTGGTGACGAGCGCCGATCGGGCGGCCGAGACGCTGATCGTGGAGCGGCTCGGCGCCGCCTTTCCGGACGATGCGATCCTCGCCGAGGAGAGCCGCGGAGCGATCCATCCCGGCGGCCGTCGCTGGCTGGTCGATCCGCTCGACGGCACCACCAACTTCGCCCACGGCTATCCGCTGTTCGCGGTCTCGATCGCGCTCGAGATCGACGGAGTCGTGCAATGCGGCGTGGTTCACGAGCCCAACCGCCGCGAGACCTTCGCCGCGGCGCGCGGCCGCGGCGCCACTCGCAACGGCAGGCCGCTCGCCGTCTCGACGGTCGACTCGCTGGGGCGCTCGCTGCTCGTGACCGGCTTCCCCTACTCGATCCGCGAGGAGCCCGAGCCCACGCTGACGCTGCTCCGCGCGTTCCTGGGCGAGGCGCAGGGTCTGCGTCGTGACGGCTCGGCGGCGCTCGACCTGTGCTTCGTCGCCGCCGGCCACTTCGACGGATTCTGGGAGCTCGGCCTCAAGCCGTGGGACGTCGCGGCCGGCAGCCTGATCGTCGAGGAGGCGGGCGGACGCGTCACCAATCTCGACGGCGGCCCCTTCGAGCTGGCCGGCGGCCGGCTGCTCGCGACCAACGGCCGCGTCCACCAGGCGATGCTCGGCGTCGCGGCCGCCGCGCTGCGCGGACGCGCGGAGACGTAGAAGGTGTGGACAGAATCGGATCGATCCGAAGCGCGTCCTCCAAACCGAGCTCGAGCCGTTTGGAGGGACGCGGTCCCTCGCGTCCGCAGCGTCTGAACCAAGAATGGACGCCTGCGGCTGCGAGGGACCGCAGCCCTCCGACCACCCAGGTGCAAACGCTCGAGCGATTTCCCGCCACGCATGCCGCTGATCCAAGCGGGGAATTTCTTTCGTCCACAACCTCTTAGAAGGTGTGGACAAAGTCGAATCATTGTTCGAAGTGCTTCATCCAAACCGAGCTCGTGCCGTTTGGAGGGACGCGGTCCCTCGCGTCCGCAGCGTCTGAACCAAGATGGACGCCTGCGGCTGCGAGGGACCGCAGCCCTCCACGACCAGGGACAGACGCTCGAGAGGTTTCCCGCCACGCATGCCGCTCATCCAAGCGGCTGAATTTCTTTCGTCTACACCCTCTTAGATCCTGGGCAAGAACCGGCCCGTCACGGCCATCCACGCCGGATAGCTCTGGGCGTGCTCCTCGAGGAGGAAGTCCTCCTCGAGACGCGCCTGGAGCTGCAGACCGTAGACGGTGAGCAGCACCAGCGCCGCCGACGCATCGCACGGCACCAGCAGGAAGAGCCCGCAGCTGGCGCCCATCATCCCGGTGTAGATCGGATTGCGGATCCAGCGAAACGGTCCGTGGAGCACCAGCTCCGCGACACCGCCGCGGTCGATGCCGATCTTCCACGCCTCACCCATCGACGCCTGCGCCCAGCCCGTGAGCCCCAGCGATCCCAGCCCCACGATCAGTCCCAGCGTCTGCACGGCGGTCCCGGTGAGCGAATCGAACGGACGGAGCGCGTCCACCACCGACGGCCGCCACAAGTAAAGGAGGCCGAACCCGTAATGGCCGACCACCAGCCAGCAACGATCCGGCCAGGAACCGCTCGGTGCTCGAGCTGCGCTCGCTGATGCCGATCGGCATCTTGCCGTAGCGCACTCGATACACCGCGAACATCGCTCCCGCCGGGACGGTGAAGAGAATCAACAGCAGCGCGACCTCGATCCGAGCCTCCATGAATCCCTCCGCGACACTTGGCCATTCAGAAGAACACGCTGAGACCGATCGGAACGGTGAGCAGATCCTCGCCTCGATGGGAGAAGATCCGGTCGTAGTCGAAGCTCAGGTCGAGCGCCACGTGAGGCACCAGCACCACCTGCACTCCCAGTCCCGCCGACATCGAGAAATCGGTCTGCCCGGCGTGATCGAAGCCGCTGGTGTCGGTGGTGCGGATCAAGAAGCCGGGCGAGGCGACCAGGTAACCGCGCACGCGCTCGATCAGCTCGGTGCTGGCGCGCGCGCCGAGGCCCATCGACGCCTGGGTGGCGGTTCCGTTCGCTCCGTGGCCGCCGTCGAGGTGCTGCACGTCGACCGAGATCCCCAGGAGCGGCTCGAGCCAGGTGAGCCCGTACCAGCCGACGGCGGTGGCGAGGCGCGTCTCGGTGCTCACGATGCCGTCGCTGAGACGCTGGAACGACGCGTCGAGCCCGAGCTCCCACGAACCCTCGACACCGGGGCCCGCGACTGGAGCCGCACCCGTTTCCGCAAGCGGCTCGACGGCCGGCGCAGCCTGCGCGCACACCGTCGAGGCCGTCGCGAGAGCAGCGCCGCTCGCCATCGCCAAAGCGAGGAGCCCCTTCACCAGCGCAGGCGCCGGGCACCGCACGAGCTTCATTCCCCCTCCCCCGAACCGCTGAGCCCACGTACCCGGGATTCGCGGACCCCGTCAAGAAGTGCGCTCGCTGCGCTACTGTCTCACTTTGCCCACCTGGGCCGGCTCGGGCGACGGACGTCCGGTGGCCGTGCGAGGGTGCTCGAGCCCGCGCCAACCGGATGCACTCGCTGGGTGTGAGCCCCCATCGCGCGGGCGAATCCAGGCGAGCCGCGCCGCGAGGACACGGCGCGCGGCGCCCTGTTACTCTTGGGCCGCTCCAAGACCGGCGGAAGACCAGGAGGAGTCGCACATGGCGATCTTCGAGCGCCACATCTTCATCTGCGAGAACGTGCGGGAAAAAGGCCACGAGCGCGGCTGCTGCGCCGAGAAGGGCGGCGAGCAGGTGCGCGAGCTCTTCAAGAAGGCGCTCGCGAAGCGCGGGCTCAAGGGACGGATGCGCGCCAACAAGGCCGGCTGCCTCGACCAGTGCGAGATCGGGCCGACCGTCGTGGTCTACCCCGAAGGCGTCTGGTACGGATTGGTGCGAACCGCCGAGGACGTCGACGAGATCGTCGATCAGCATCTGATCGGCGGAAAGGTCGTGGAGCGTCTCACCTTCACCCGCGACGCCGACGGCAAGCTCGTTCGCGGCAAGAGCGCCGTCTGAGCGCGCGCCGCAAGCAGCGTCCGCGAGATCCATGGATACCTTCCGAGCGCTGATCGGCGCACGCGTCGCGGCGGCGGTCGCGGCGGCCTTTCCGGAGCTGACCGAGAGCCTGGGCTCGGTGGTCGAGCCCGCCACCGACGCGCGCTTCGGCGACTACCAGAGCAACGTCGCGTTGCGCCTGGCCAAGACCGTCGGCCGTCCGCCGCGCGAGGTCGCGGAGGCAATCCGCGCGCGGCTCGCGATCGACGATCTCTGCCACCCGGTCGAGCTCGCCGGTCCCGGGTTCTTGAACCTGCGGGTGCGCGAGACGGCACTCGCCGCCCGAATCGGCGAGCTTCGCGCGCATACGACCGAGGGCGTCGTCGTGGCCGCCGCTCCGCAAACCGTGGTAGTCGATTACTCGGCGCCCAACATCGCGAAGGAGATGCACGTCGGGCACCTGCGCTCGACCATCATCGGCGACTGCCTGGCGCGAGTCCTGAGCTTCGTCGGCCATCGCGTGATCCGCCAGAACCACATCGGCGACTGGGGCACGCAGTTCGGCATGCTGATCGAGCATCTCCTCGACCAGGGCACCGCCAGCCAGACCGACCTCGGCGTCAAGGACCTCGACGGCTTCTACCAGGAGGCCAAGCGCCGCTTCGACGACTCCGAGGAATTCCGCACTCGCGCCCGAAACCGCGTGGTGCTGCTGCAGGGCGGCGACCCAGAGTCGGTGACGCTCTGGCGCCGGCTGGTCGAGGAGTCGGAGCGCCACTTCCGCGCGGTCTACGCCGAGCTCGGCGTGCTCCTCGACGACGGCGACGTCCGCCCCGAGAGCTTCTTCAACCCGCGCCTGGCCGGCGTGGTGAGCGACCTCGAGGCGATGGGCCTGGCGCGCGAGAGCGACGGCGCCACCTGCGTCTTCCCCGAGGGCTTCAAGCGCAAGGACGGCGAGTCCTTGCCGATGATCGTGCGCAAAGCGGACGGCGCCTATCTCTACTCCACGACCGATCTCGCGGCGATGCGCTACCGCGTGAGCGAGCTGCACGCCGACCGCATCGTGTACGTGGTCGACGAGCGCCAGGCGCAGCACTTCGCGATGCTGTTCGCGGTCGCGCGCATGGCCGGCTGGCTGCCGGAGAACGTCCACGCCGAGCACGTGTCGTTCGGCTCCGTGCTGGGCGCCGACCGGAAACCGTTCAAGACGCGCGCGGGCGGCACCATCAAGCTCGTCGACCTGCTGGCCGAGGCGGTGGATCGGGCGCGCGCGGCGCTCGACGAGCGCCCCGGCGGACGCGAGCCCACCGCGGCGAGCGACGCCGACAAGTGCGCGATCGCGCGCGCGATCGGCATCGGCGCGGTCAAGTACGCCGATCTCTCGTCGGATCGCGGCAAGGACTACGTGTTCGACTGGGACCGGATGCTGGCGCTCAACGGCAATACCGCGCCTTACCTGGTGAACGCGTACGTGCGAATCCGCTCGATCCTGCGCAAGGCCGGAGCGGCGCCCGATCCGGCGGCGCCGATCTCCGTCGAGGCGAGCGCCGAGCGCGACCTGGCGATCGCGGTGGCGCGCTTCCCCGAGGTGGTCGACGGCGTCGCCGACAAGCTCTTGCCGCACACGCTCTGCACCTTTCTCTACGAGCTCGCCTCCCGCTACCACAAGTTCTACGAGACCTGCCCGGTGCTCACGGCGCAGAGCTCCGAGGTGCGCGCCAGCCGCCTCGCGATGTGCGACGTCACCGCGCGCGTGCTGCACCGGGGCCTCTCGCTGCTCGGCATCGCCACCGTCGAGCAGATGTAGCGTGGCGGCAGGAAAACGTTTCTTCTTCCTCGGCTTCGCGGCCCTCGCCGCCGCGGCGGTGCTGACCGGCTTCTCCCGGACCTTCCTGGTACTGCTCGCGCGAGGAACCTTCTCCGCCCCGGTGCTCGTCTACGTCCACGCCGCGTGCTTCGGAGGCTGGATCGTGCTGCTGGTCGCGCAGAGCGCACTCGCGGCGGCAGGCAAGCTCCGATGGCATCGGCGGATCGGCTGGACCGGTGCGTTCTTGATCCCGGCGATGGGTATCACGGGCGTCGGGGTGGGGCTGCTCTCCACCATCGAGAACGCGCCGCAGGGCGACCCGAACGACTCCTACCAGAGTCTCTTCGGCACGGTCACGACGATCGGTTGCTTCGTGATCCTGGCCTCGATCGCGTTTCTCGCACGCCGCCGGCCTCCCGCGCACAAGCGGTTGATGGCGATGGCGACGATCGCGCTCCTGGGCGCGGCGTTCGGCCGCATCCCGGAGCTCGCGAGCGCCACCGCATGGATTCTGCGCGGCCTCATCGGGTCGGTTGCGGTCTACGACCTCGTGACCGCGCGGCGGCTCCATCTCGCCACCGTAAGCGGCGGCCTGGCGCTGATCGGCATGAATCTCCTGCAACCGCTGGGCGCGACCCACGCGTGGCAGTCGGTGGCTCCGAAGCTGGTTTCCTGGGCGCGGCCCTACTTCTGACGGTTCCTGAACGCCTCTTCAGAAGCAGCTCGCTACGACGACTCGGGCCACGCGGCTAACCCCGTGCGCCGGGGCGGGGTCTCCCTCGCATCCACCCGCCGTTCGAGGAGGTCCGCCATGGCTCCGCTCCGACTCCGCACGCTGGTCGCCGTCGCTTTGGGCGTCCCGCTCCTTGCCGCCGCGCTGCATTGCGGTGGTGGATCGAAGCATCCCGCCACCTCGTCGGCTTGCGGCGATCTCGCCTCGGCGCGCTGCGACCATCTCGCGTCCTGCGGGCCGGGCGATCTGGCGCGCCGGTTCGGCGATCTGGCGACGTGCGAGGACCGCACGGTGCTCTCCTGCGAGGCCGATCTGGCGGCGCCGGCGACCGCCCGCACGCCCGCCAACACCGTGGCGTGCGCGGACGCGCTTCCGTCCACCTCGTGCAGCGACTTCCTCAATTCTGAAACGCCGGGCGAATGCCAGCCCATCGCGGGGCCGCGCGCCGACGGCCAGGCGTGCATCGGCAGCTCGCAGTGCCAGAGCAGCTACTGCCAGCTCAGCGACGGCGTCGCGTGCGGCGTGTGCGCGCCGGTCCCGCAGGTCGGCGACGCCTGCGTCGATACCGGCTGCGGCGCGAGCCTGGTGTGCCGCAAGGACACGCCGCGGTGCGCGATGCCGGTGGCGAACGGCGCCTCGTGCGACGGCGCCCATCCGTGCCTCAAGGGTGCCAGCTGCGTGGGCGAGGATCCCAGCGCCGCCACTCCCGGAGCCTGCGAAGCCGACATCGCCACGCTGGGAAGCCCGTGCGACTCGACCAAGACCACGATGTCCACCTGCGATCGCGACCTCGGCCTCTTCTGCGGCGGACCGGCGGGAAGCCAGACGTGCCAGCAGGCGACCTCGGCGACCGCCGGACAGGCGTGCGGGCGTAGCGGCGACGCCAACCTGGTGTGCGTCGACGGCTCGACCTGCGTGACGCCCGCGGGTGCCTCGGCCGGCACGTGCGTGGCGCCGGCCGCGGACGGCTCCGCGTGCGATCTCGTGAAGGGCCCCGGTTGCCTGGGTCCGGCCCGGTGCGTCGCCGACAGCAGCTCGGCCGGCATGGTCTGCAAGGTGCCCGACGGAGCTTTCTGCGGCTGAAGCGCGTCGTGCACGGTATTCTCCGCCAGGTCGCTGCCCGCCGAGAAACCGGCGAGCCTCCATCGAGCTGAAATCGCGACGATGCCGTTTGGAGCGCGCGCGGTCCCTCGCGCGCGAGCGCACGATTTCGACCTCACGCGGAAGCCCGGACGTGCTCACTCGATCGCTGCCCGCCGAGGGACCGGCGGGCCTCCAGGAGGACTCGGGGTCGAGGCGCAACTCACGCCTTGGAAAGCGGCGGCGGGTTGGATTCGCTTCGGGGATGCTCGCAACTCGCTATCGGCTGGTGGTGTTCGATCTCGACGGGACGCTCGTCGACTCGCGGCACGACATCGCGCACTCGGCGAACCTGACGCTCGGGCTCCTCGGTCTTCCGACCCTGCCGCCCGACACCATCATCGGGTTCGTCGGCGGTGGGGTGCGGAACCTCGCACTTCGCAGCCTCACGGCTGCCGCCGGCTCCGGTACCGCGATTCCCTCTCCGGAAGAGTTCGTCGCCCGCTTTCTGCCCATCTACGCCGAGCATTTGCTCGATCGCACGCTCCCCTACTCCGGCGTCGTCGACACGCTTGCGGCGCTCGATGCGGCCTCGATCGCGATGGCGGTGGTGACCAACAAGCCCGCCGAGCCGGCGCGGCGGATCGTCGAGGGTCTGGGGCTCGGTCCGTTCGCGCTGATCGTGGGAGGGGACTCGGCGCCCACGCGGAAGCCCGACCCGGAGCCGCTGCTCAGGGCCGTGCGTCACGTGGGAGCGGAGGTCTCGGAAACGCTCTACGTCGGCGACATGGGCATCGACGTGGAGACCGCGAGCGCCGCGGCGGTGCGCTTCGTCGGCGTGACCTGGGGACTCGCGTCGCGCGCCGACCTGGCCGCGGCCGGTGCCCGCGAGCTCATCGATCGGATGACCGATCTCGTTCGGCTGGCGGGCGTTTCGTGACATCGACCACGGAACTCGTACGGTTTCCGAATACCCGCGGCGAGCGGCTCGCGGGCGCGCTTCATCTGCCGCCCGAGGAGCTGCTTCGCGGGCTGGCCGTGATCTCGTGTCACGGCATGGAGTCGAACAAATCGGGCACCAAGCACGTGCGGCTCGCCGACGAGCTGGCGGCCCGCGGCATTCCGGTGCTGCGCTTCGACTTCGCTGGGTGCGGCGACTCGGAGGGCGACGTCGCGGCGATGACCTACACCCGCGAGGTCGAGGATCTGCAAGCGGCGGCGGCGTGGCTCGCGGGGCGCGGCGGGGCGCAGGTGGCGCTCTTCGGCTCGAGCATGGGCGGCGCGGTGGCGATCCTCTACGGCGCACGCCACCCGGCGGCGCCTCTCGCGGTGCGCGGCATCGCGACGCTCGCGGCGGTCGCGCATCCAGGACGCGTGCCGAGCCCGATGCTGTCGCGCGAACGGTACGACGCGTGGCGCCGCGACGGTCACCTCACGCTGCACGACGGACGGCGCGTGTCGTTCACGCTGATGGAGGACGCCGCACGCATCGACGTTCCGGACGCGGCGCGGCGCCTCACCTGCCCGGTGCTGGTGATCCACGGTACCGCCGACGAGGTGGTGCCCGTCGAAGACGGAGTCGAGCTTCACGCGGCCGTACCGCACGACACGAAGGAGCTGATGCTGGTCGAATCCGGCGACCACCGCATCAGCGATCCGGCCCAGCTCGATCGCGTCGTCGCCAAGCTCTGCGACTGGCTGCCGCGCGTCTTCAGCGGCTGATCTACGCGCCAGTCCGGAGGGACGCGGTCCCGGACGCGGTCCCTCGCGTCCGCAGCTGTCGATCGAGATGTGACGTTGCGGCTGCGAGGGGCCGCAGCCCTCCGCTGAACGCTACCGGGAGGAAGGCGTGGGGCTCGCGGGCTCCGCGGCAAGCGCCAGCGCCTCGCGCACCAGCCTGCGGAAGAGCGGCAACTCGACGGCCGCTTCGACGCCGCGGCCGTTGATCACGAAGGTGGGCGTCGAGCCGATGCCGAGATCCCGGATTCCCTCGTCGATCTCGCCGTGCAGCCGGTCGAAGGTGGCGGGGCTCGCCATGCACGCGTGCAGCGCGGCGCGGTCGAGGCCGAGCTTCCCGGCGATCTCGTCGACCTTGGCCGGCGCCGACTGGGCGTCGATCTCGGCCTGCATGAGGAAGATCCAGTCGTGCATCTCCCAGTAGTGGCCGAGCGGCTGCGCGCACATCGCGGCCTCCGTGACCGTGCAGGCGCCCGGGTGAATCTCTCCCACGTACGGGTTGCAGGCGGCGTCGAGCGGCAGGTGCTTCACCACCAGCTGGATCTGGCCCGGGAACTCCTCGAGCAGCCGATCCACGATCGGCGCCGCCTTCTTGCAATGGCCGCACAGGAAATCGAAGTACTCGACGATCGTGATGGGCGCGATGGCCGGACCCTTGGTGGGCTCGTCGCCGTGGATCGGCACCGTCACGGGAGTGAGCTTCTTCCACGACTCGATGGTCTCGTCGTCGTGCTTGCGTCGCACCCGATCGCCGTGCACCGCGTACGCGGTGACCCCACCCAGCGCCACGCAGGCGAGCGCCACGCCGGAGGCGAAGACCCAGCGCCGCGCGCGCAGCGCCGCCCAGTCGGCACGCAGACCGGCGAGCTGCGTCCCGAGCGGAATACCCGCGGCGAGCCCGGCCGTGACCAGGAGCCCCAGGTTCACCGCGTAGAGCCCGATGCAGAAGAGGCACCAGTGACGCAGCACGAAGTGCGAGATGCCGGCAAGGAAGGCCGAGTAGGCCACCGCGCCCAGCGCGGCCACGGTCACGTGCGCCACCAGCGGCCGCCCCCAGCTCGGCCTGGCTCCCAGCGCGACGCCGCTCCACACCACGATCACCAGGTAGAGCACGGCGCCGAGCCCGGAGATCGGAATACCCAGGATCTCCGAGTACTCGCTGGTGTTCACGGCGTCGCAGTTGAGGGTGAGGTTGACCGAGCACACGCTGCGCCCGACGCCTCGCTCCGCCAGGAAGTGGCGCGAGGTCAGGTAGCTCGCGATGCCGAGGCCGATCGCCGACAGCACGAACAGCACCCGCAGGGCGCGGCGCTGCCGATCGCTCATGGGTACATCCGATCCAGGAGCCGCGGGAACGGGATGGTCTCGCGCACGTGCGGGACTCCGGTGATCCACGCCACCGTGCGCTCCACTCCCAGGCCGAAGCCCGCGTGCGGCACGGTGCCGTAGCGGCGCAGGTCGAGGAACCACTTGAACGCGTCGAGCGGCAGCTGGTGCTCGTGGATCCGCGCTTCGAGCGCTTCCAGGCTCTCCTCGCGGCAGCCGCCGCCCACGATCTCGCCGTAACCCTCGGGCGCGATCATGTCGACGCACAGCGCCACCTCGGGGCGCGCCGGGTCGCGCTTCATGTAGAAGGCCTTCACCTGCGCGGGGTAGCGGTGCACCAGCACTGGCTTGTCGAACGCCTGGCTGAGCAACGTCTCTTCGTCGGCACCGAAATCGTCGCCCCACGGCACCTGGCCGCCGGCCTTGCGAATCACTTCGATCGCCTCGTCGTAGCTGATCCGCGGGAAGGGCGCGGTGATGTTCTCGAGCTTGCTCACGTCGCGTTCGAGCACCGCGAGGTCGGGACGGCAGCGGTCGAGAACACGTTTCACCACGTGCGCGACCATGCCCTCGGCGAGCGCCATGTCGCCGTCGAGGTCGAGGAACGCGGCCTCCGGCTCGACCATCCAGAACTCCATCAGGTGGCGGCGGGTCTTCGACTTCTCGGCGCGGAACGTCGGCCCGAAGCAGTACACCTTGCCGAACGCCATCGCGGTGGCCTCGTTGTAGAGCTGGCCGCTCTGCGACAGATACGCCTTGCGCTCGAAGTAGCCGAGCTCGAAGAGCGTGGTGGTCCCTTCGCACGCGTTGGGCGTCAGGATCGGTGCGTCGACCGGCAGGTCGCCCTCGCCGTCCAGGAACTCGCGGATGCCGCGCACGATCTCGGCGCGCACCCGGATCAGCGCGTGCTGGCGGCGCGAGCGCAGCCACAGATGGCGCTCGTCCATCAGGAAGCCGACGCCGTGCTCCTTGGGGCTGATCGGGAAGTCGACCGCCGAGCCGATCAGCTCGAGGCCGTTCATGCCCAGCTCGAAGCCGCTCGGCGAGCGCGGATCGGCGCGCGGGATTCCCGTCACCGCCACCGAGCACTCGAGGCTCAGCTGATCGAAGCGCGCGAACACCTCGGGGCTCACGTCCGACTTCCCCATCACGCACTGCAGGTAGCCGGTCCCGTCGCGGAGCTCCAGGAATCGGATCTTGCCGCTCGAGCGGTGGTGAACCACCCAGCCGCGCACCCGCACCTCGCTACCCACGTGGCGGGCGATGTCGCCGATCCAGATGTCGTTGGCAGTCACCGGACGATCCTCCGCGGCCCCCGACCGGGGCCATCCGCATCGATATAGCGGTGCCACCGGCACCGGCCAAGCGCTGCGGCGGCCACTCGCGACCCTCGATCGGCCGGAGGGACGCCGTCCCTCGCGTCCGCGGCGATCGATCGAATGTTTTCGAAAGGTCGACGCTGCTGCCGTCCGGAGGCGATTGCCCGACTTGCGACGATCGCTCACACTGCCGCCCGCTTCACGTCCAGGCACCGCTCGCACTTCATGCTCCGACCTCGGCGCGCGCTTCGATGGTTCCTGCTGGCGGGGGCCGTCTGCGCGTGCCGGCCGGATTTCGTCGAATCGCGCTTTTCCGGACGCCCGCTGCGCGACGTGATCGCCGATCTCTACGCGCCCTCGTCCTACGCCGGCTCGCGCACCACGCTCAAGGTGGGCCTCGGCGAGTCGAACAGCTGGGAGCTGATGTGCGCCGGGAACCTCGGGATCGACCTCGAAGACCAGCCGGGCCGTCACTTCTCGGTGCGGGAGGGCGTCGCGGTGCACGCGCGGCTCGAGGAACCGACGCCCGGCGAGGGCGGCGTCTGTCCCGAGCTCGAGATCACCGCGGACGTCGACACGGTCGATCCCAAGAGCGTCACCGCCGCGTTCGCCGGCGAGGGTGACCAGCCGCGCATCGAGGTCACCGGCGTCAAGGTCGCGGACGATAGCGCCGAACCCGGCGCGGCGCTCGATCTGCGCAAGTCGCGGCTGGTGCTCGGACCGTGCCGCGCTCCCGACGAGGTCGAGCGGATCTGCCGCCGCTTCATCGACACCAGCCGCATCGCCTGCACCGCCGACGCCGGCATCAAGACGCCACCCGGCGGCACGCTGGTGCTCAGCACCGCGCACGGGATCGAGATCGCGCGCTGGGCGGGGCCCGCGCGCCTGCACTGCGAGGGGAGCGACACGGTCTACCTGCTCCACCCCGACTGGGACGGGAAGCGGCGCGGCTACCGCGACGGCATCGTGCTGACCGCCGGCCCCGGCGGGCAGGTGCTCGCGGTCAATGAGGTCGGGCTCGAGAACTACGTCAAAGGCGTCGTCCCCTCCGAGATCTCGCCCGAGGCGCCCGATCAGGCACTCGAGGCGCAGGCGGTGGTGGCGCGCACGGCGGCGCTCGCCCGGCTCGGCGACCGCCACGCCGACCGGCCATTCGATCCGTGCGACGACATTCACTGCCAGCCGTACCGGGGCCTCGCCAACGCGACCAGCGCCACCGAGACGGCGGTCGACGCGACGCGCGGACTGGTGCTGGTGCACGAGGGTGGGCTGGTCGATGCCGCCTACACCCCGGACTGCGGCGGGATCACCGAGGCCAACGAGGTCGCGTGGCCGAAGCAACCGCCCGACCCCACGTTCCGCCCACGTCTCGACGCGGAGGGCGCGGGCGATGCGCTGCCCGACTTCTCGGTCGAGGCCAATCTTTTGGCCTTCCTGCTCAATCCTCCGGCCACGTTCTGCGCGCGCGGCGCCAAGCCCGGCGAGCATCGCTGGACTCGCTCGTTCACGGCCGAGGAGCTGACGGCGCTGGTTTCCGGCGACGCGGGAGCGCAGAGCATCGGCCGGGTCCGCGGTTTGCGGATCGAAGGGCGCGGCGCGTCGGGCCGCGCGACCGCGCTGGTGATCGAGGGTGCCTCGGCGAGCCGTCGCATCGAGGGCGAGGCGGCGATCCGTCACGCGCTCGGCGATCTGCCGTCGTCCGCGTTCGCGGTGCAGACGGTCCCACCGGCGGGCAGCGGCGATCCAGCGGTCTTCGTGCTGATCGGCGCCGGCCAAGGAAACGGCGTCGGCCTGTGCCAGAACGGCGCGATCGGCATGGCGCTCGCGAAGGCGAGCCTGAGCGACATCGTCGCCCACTACTACGTGGGTGCTCACGCAGCGCGGCTCTTGCCCTGAGGTAGCCGAGTGGTCGAGCGCCGTCGCGCGCGCTCGCGCCAGCGGTGGCATTTCTTGCTGACAAATCAGCCGACAAGTTGCTGACAAATGAGCCGACAGTTTGCCGGCTTTCAGATCGGCAAAAATCTGACATTCAGCCCGGCACGTCGAGCGGTTTCTTCGGCAAAACAAGGCAAACATGAGCCATAGCGGAAGGGGCACCCGCCGGAGACCGGCGGGCTCCAGCAGGTCGTGCCTTGGAGCGTGCCGGTCCCCGGCACGTCCGGGCGGACGAGGTGGACGCAACGACCGCGTCCCTCCGGTGGAAGCGCGAGCGGCGTCGGCAGAAGCCGGACGAAGGGGGAGCTTCAGCTCGTGAGCGCTCGCGGCTCGCGAAACGCGAACAAGCTCGCGATCGCGCGCGGGCCGCTCGCTTCGTCGAGGGTCAGCTCGCGGTAGCGGCGGATGTCGAAGTCGAGGAAGCGGGAGCGCAGCTCGCCCGGGTCGAGCAGGAACGCCGGGTTTCTGGGCGAGCCGAGCGCCGCGTGGGCGCGGGTGAAGGTCTCCCACACGATCGCGCCACCGGGACGAAGAGCCGCGCGCACCGGCTCGAAGAGCGCCCGCTCCAGATAGTGAAGCACGCACACCAGATCGTACCGGGTGCGAGGAAGCGGCAGCTCGGAGAGATCGGCGACCACCGCGGCGAGCGAGCCGCCTTCCGCGGCCACGCGCGCGGCGGCCTTGCGCACCGCGTGTTCCGCGATGTCGATCCCGTCGACTTTCCAGCCGCGACGCGCGAGCCACGCGGCGTTCCGGCCTTCGCCCATCGCCAGCACCAGCGCGCGGCCCGGTTCGAGCGCGGCCGTGGTCTCCACCAGGAACCGCGCCGGCTCGGACGAGTGGACCAAGCCCTCGCGCCCGTAGATCCGCTGCCACTTCTCCCGTTCTTCGCGGCTCATGACGGCTCGGGGTCGCGATCGGCTGGAAATTCCAGGCAGGCGAGCGAGAACGGGCTTGTGGCACTTCGAGCGGACGAGTCTACTTGGGCGCGAGTCGATGGATCACACCGGGGCGGGCGGCGCGGGCCGAGCGAGGGAGCATTCGTGGGTGGGCCGCGCGGCGGCACTCGCGGTGACGGCGCTCGTCGCGGCGGGCGCCGTCGCGCTCGCGGCGCCTGAGCTCTGGCTCTCGGCACACGAGCCGCCGAGTGGCAGCGCCGCCGTCGCCGGGCTGACCGCGGACGCTCGCTTGATGCGCGATCGCTACGGCGTGGTCCACGTCCAGGCCGCGCACGAGCCTGACGTCTGGGCGGGGCTCGGGTTCGCCATGGCCCGCGATCGCGCGTGCCAGGTGGAGCTGCTGCTGCGTCTCGGCCAGGGTCGCTTGTCCGAGTGGGTCGGCGATCGGCGTCTGGGGCCCGAGCTCGACAGCGTGGCGCTCGACCGGCTGGCACGCTCGCTGGCGCTCGACGCACGCGCCGCGCGGTCCTGGGAACGGATCGACCCCGCCACGAAAGCCGTGCTGACGAGCTTCGCCAGCGGCGCCAACGGCTGGCTCGACGCCACCGATCATCCGGTCGGGGCGTGCTTTCGGTTGCTCGGCACTCGCCCTCGGGCGTGGAAACCGGAGGATCCGCTGCTGCTCCTCGAGCTCTACGGCTTGATCGGGCAGATCCCGAGCTTGCGGGCTCAGGCGTTGAGCTTCGACCTGATCGACGGTGTCGG
>CAZYWA010000159.1:0-14977 GCA_964650975.1 uncultured bacterium | reverse complement strand
ATCACGTTTTCCCGTCTCGACATGAGTCCCCACAACCCGCGGACGTTTTCTCGGGGGGCTGTTCCAGCCCCCCGCCCCGCAAAAAGCGCGGTTTTTGCGGGGCCTCACCCCCGAGTCGGCTCGCGTTGCTCGCCGGCCTCGCCTGCGGCGAGGTGCCGATCACGTACGCCTCGCGCTCTGGCGACACGTCGATCCTGAGCGCTCTGAATCCCGGATCGCGAGCCAGGCGCGGCGCCAGGAAGCGGTACCGGTCCCAGGACGCGAGCGTTTGCTCCCGCGTTCCCAGCACGATCTCGCGGCCGCTCGACACCACGATCGACCATCGTCCTTCCGGACCGAGGTGCAGCTCGTCGAACGACGGTGCCTCGGGGAGCGCCTGGATCTCGCCGATCATCGCGACCGCCTCCGCGAGCGTGCGACGCACCAGCTCGGCGTCACCGGGCAGCCCGGTGCCCGTGTCGATCCCGGTGATGACCGGCAGATCGACCGTCTCGACCGCGTCCTCCGGGCGAAACGGCGTGCCGTCGACGTCGACCAGGCACGGCCGGCCGTCGAGCACCCACGCCACCGGCCGCCGCTCCTCGACGTCGATCACCAGGTGTCGCGGGAAGCTGCGGTGGACCCGCGCCCGGCGGATCCACGGGTGATTCGCAAGGCGCGCCTCGATGCGGGACGGGCGGATGGTCAGCCAGTCGACGTCGCCGTCGAGCCCCGCCGCCGCCGCGACCTCGTCGGCGGTGAGACGGTGGTGCCCGCGCACCCGCACGTCCTCGACGTGCATGCGGCGCGAGGCATGGAGCGCGGAGAGCCCCAGCGCGCCGAGCGCGATCAGCACCGCGACCACGATCAGTCCCCAGATCCAGTGGAGCTTGCGATCGACCGAGCTCACGACCGCCCCCCGCGGCGCGGAATGCGCAGCCGTGCGCCCGCAAGAATGCGCTCCACCAGCTCGTCGAAGCCGATGCCCACCGACGCAGCGATCTCCGGCACCAGGCTGGTGGGCGTCATGCCCGGCAGCGTGTTGACCTCGAGGATCCACGGCTCGGTCTGGTTCTCGAGCAGGAACTCGGCGCGGGTGGCGCCCTCGCAGCCCAGCACCCGATTCGCGCGCCGCGACAGGTCCTCGATGCGCGAGCGCACCTCGTCCTCGAGCGGCGCCGGGCAGAGATGCTTCGCGAGACCGGCCGTGTACTTGGTCTCGTAGTCGTAGAGCTCGTGGCCCATGGGGACGATCTCGAGGGTGCCGAGCACTTCGCCGTCGAGCAGCGCCACCTGGATCTCGCGGCCGCGCACGTAGCGCTCGACCAGCGCCACCACGTCGTACTGGTGCGCGTTGGCGAGCGCCGCGGCGAGCGCCTTGGGCTCGCGCACCAGCCGCACGCCCACGCTCGAGCCTTCGGCGGCGGGCTTCACGATGCACGGGAACCCGGCGGGCGGACGCGGCTCGGGCTCACCGTCCTTGTGGATCACGAAGGGCGCGGTGGGGATCCCGGCCTCGGCGAAGAGCCGCTTGCTGGTCACCTTGTCCATCGAGACGGCGCTCGCGAGCACTCCCGAGCCGGTGTAGGGAATGCCCATCAGCTCGAGCAGGCCCTGCACCGCGCCGTCCTCGCCGAACTTGCCGTGCAGGCCGATGAGGGCGAGGTCGGGGCGTGCCTCCACCAGGCGCGCGGCGAGATCTGCGCCCACGTCGATGCGGATCGCTTCGTGGCCGAGGCGCGTGACGGCCGCCGCGAAGGCTTCGCCCGTCACCAGGCTCACCTCGCGTTCCGCGCTGATCCCGCCCAGAAGCACCGCCACCCGCGCCATGACTCGAAGCTCCTCTCTCGTCTCGTTCGCGCCGTCGCTCACCAGGGCGCGCCGCCGGCGAAATCGCCGAACGGCTTCACCTCGGGTCGAAGCTCGATCCCGGTGCGCGACGCCACGGCGGCGCGCGCCTCACGCACCAGCGCCACCACGTCCGCCGCGCTGGCGCCTCCCACGTTCACGATGAAGTTCGCGTGCAGCGGCGAGATCTCCGCACCACCGATCCGCCGTCCCTTGAGTCCCGCCTCCTCGACGAGCCGCCCGGCCGAGGAATCCGGCGGGTTCACGAACACCGAGCCGCAGCTCGGCTCGGTGAGAGGCTGGGTGCGCTTCCGGTAGTCGAGATGGGCGCGCACCCGGGCGCGGATCGCCGCGGGATCGTCGCGCGTGAGCGCGATGCCGACGCGGCTCACCACGCACTGCGGTGGGAGTGCGGTGCGACGGTACGAGAACCCCAGCTCGCGCGGCTCGAGCCGGCGCCTTTCGCCCGATTTCTCGACGATCTCGGCCCACGTCACCACGTCCTTCATCTCCCGTCCATGAGCGCCGGCGTTCATGACGAGCGCTCCGCCGACGGTGCTGGGAATTCCCACCGCGAACTCGAGACCCGACCAGCCCTCGTTCGAGATCCGGCGCGCGAACGCGGTGAGCCGCGCCCCGGCGCCGGCGCGCAGCGACAGCGATCGCTCGGTGGCGCGCTCCAGGACCACCTGCTCGAGGTCTCCGCCCAGCGCCACGACGACTCCGGCCGCGCCCTCGTCGGCCACCAGCACGTTCGAGCCGGCGCCGAGGACGCGAAGCGGGACGCCGAGCGCGTCGCAGCTGCGCAGCACCGCACCGAGCTCGCGCGGGCTCGCGACCTCGACCCACAGGTCGGCGGGACCGCCGATCTTCCAGGTGGTGTGCGGACCGATCGGTTCGTCCACGCGCACAAGCGCCGCGAGCGCGCGAGGCAGCGCGGAAACCAGCGCGGCGCGCTGCTCGGCGGTGAGCCGGGGTCGAGCGCTGGTCGCGGCGCGGCCGGCGTTCCGGAGGCGAGTGTCGGTGCCCATTCGTCGATCTCTCGTCCCGGTTGCCCCGTCACGACGGAGTGCTCCGCAGCCGCTCGAGCAGCTTGGAGCCCACGGTGCCGATCGAGCCGGCGCCTAGCGTCACCACCAGATCGCCGTCGCGCACCACTCGCGCCAGCTCGTCGACCACCTCCGGCAGCGTCGCGACGAAGCGCGCGTCGCGGTGGCCGTGGGCACGAATGCCCTCGACCAGCGCCTCCGCGGTCACACCGGGGATCGGCTCCTCGCTCGCCGCGTAGATCGACGTCACGAGCAGCACGTCCGACTGGTGGAAGGCGCCGTGAAACTCGTCGGCCAGGTCGCGCGTGCGCGTGAAGCGGTGCGGCTGGAACGCGACCACCAGCCGCCGTCCCCAGCCGGCACGCGCCGCTTCGAGGGTGGCGCGGATCTCCGCCGGATGGTGGCCGTAGTCGTCGACCACCAGCACGCCGCGCTCCTCGCCCAGCACCTGGAAGCGGCGCTCAATGCCCTGGAACGAGCCGAGCGCCTGCCGCACCGCCGAGAACGGCACGCCCAGCTCGTCGGCCACCGCGACCACGGCCAGCGAGTTCTGCACGTTGTGCATGCCCGCGAGGCCGAGCGTCACCGCTCCCAGGTCCTCGCCTCGGCGGCGCACCACGAAGCTCGAGCGGCGCGCCGCGAGCTCCACCTCGACCGCCGTGTAATCGGCCTGCGCCGAGAAGCCGTAGGTGACCCAGCGCTTCTCGATCTCGGGCAGGAGGCCCTGCACCAGCGGGTGGTCGAGGTTGAGCACGGCGAGGCCGTAGAACGGCACCTTGTTCACGAAGCGCAGGAACGCGTTCCGGAGGTTCACCATCGAGCCGTGGTGGTCGAGATGCTCGCGGTCGATGTTGGTGAGCACCGCGATGGTCGGCGCCAGGTGCAGGAAGCTGCCGTCCGACTCGTCGGCCTCGGCCACCAGGAACTCGCCGTGGCCGAGCCGCGCGCCGGTGCCGTGACCCATGAGACGGCCGCCGATCACCACCGTCGGATCGAGCCCGCCCGCCTGCAGCACCGCCGCGGTGAGCGAGGTGGTGGTGGTCTTGCCGTGCGAGCCGGCGATCGCGACGCCGTACTTCATGCGCATCAGCTCGGCCAGCATCTCGGCGCGGGGAATCACCGGGATCCCGCGCCGCCGCGCCTCGACGACTTCCGGGTTGTCCTTCTTGACCGCGGTCGAGACCACGACCACCTGTGCGTCCGCGTCGATCACGTGCTGCGCGTCGTGGCCCTTGCGGACGGTCGCGCCGAGATCCGCGAGCCGCTTGGTGACGTCGTTCCCGGCGAGATCCGAGCCACTCACCCGGTAGCCCAGATTCGCGAGCACCTCGGCGATGCCGCTCATGCCGCTGCCGGCGATGCCCACGAAGTGGATGCGGTGTCCCTTGCGGTACATCGCTCACCTCGCCCGGTCGGCGGCGAGCTCGAGGCACGCGCGCGCGATCTCATCGGCGGCGAAAGGTTTCGCGGCGGCGAGCGCCGCGTCCGCCATGCGCTTGCGAGCGGCGGCGTCGCCGAGCAAGCGCTGGATCTCGGAGCCGAGCCGCTCGACGGTCGCCTCGGCCTGGACGATGCAGATCGCCGCGCCCAGCGCCGCGTGCGCTCGCGCATTCGCCTCTTGATGCGCACCCGCGTGCGGATACGGCACCAGCACCGCGGGCAGGCCCACCGCGGCCAGCTCGGAAAGCGTTCCAGCGCCGGCGCGCGCGATCACCAGATCGGCCTCGCCGTACGCGGCGCCCATGTCGCGGATGAACGCGCTCACCGACGCGTCGAGCCCGAGCGCCGCGTAGCGTTCGCGGGTCGCGGCCTCGTCGGTGACGCCACTCTGATGCACGATGCGGAGGGGAGCTCCGGCGAGGCGCGGGGCGACGTGCGCCAGCGCGGCCGGCAGGGCTTCGTTGAGGAAGCGCGAGCCCTGACTCCCACCCACGATCAAGACGCTCGCGGACGCGGACATGGCGCGGGTCGCGCGAGCGCGCCGCGTCTCCTCGAGACGCGCGAGCAGGGAGGCGCGGATCGGATTCCCGAAGAGCGTCGCGCGGCCAGCGGGAAAGCTCTCGATGGTGGAGGCGAAGGTCACGAACACCCGGCGCACCCAGCGGCCGAGCATCCGGTTGGCGAGCCCAGGCTCGGCGTTTTGCTCCTGGATCGCCGTCGGCCGCCGGCCCAGGAGCGACCTCACCACGACCGGCACCGACGCGTAGCCGCCCACTCCCAGCACCACGTGCGGATCGAACTCACGCAGCACGAGCCCGGCATCCTTCACGCCCAGCGCGACTCGCAGCAACGACGTGAGCTTCGCGAGCCAGCCGCCTCCCGCGACCGCACCGGAACGGACCGCGAAGAAGCGGTGTCCGAGCTCGGGAACGATCCGCGCTTCCACTCCATGCGTGGTCCCCGCGAACGCGACCGCGCGATCCGCCCCTTGGGCGAGCCAGCGCTCGGCGACCGCCACCCCCGGGAAGAGGTGTCCGCCGGTTCCGCCGCCGGCGACCAGGAGCCTCACGAGCCACCTCCTCGCGAGACCTGCGGCGCGAGCGCGCTGCGATTCACCGCGAGCACCAAGCCGAGCGCCACCGCGTTCGAGACCAGCGCCGAGCCGCCATAGCTCAGGAACGGCAGCGCCAGGCCCTTGGTGGGAACGAGACCCATCGTCACCGCCATGTTCGCGGCGGCGGTGAGCCCGATGAGCGCCGTCAATCCAGCGGCGAGCAGGAAGCCGAAACGATCGCGCGACGCTCGAGCGACCCGCGCTCCGAGCAGCACCAGCGACAGGAACAGCACCGTGACGCTCAGCACACCGACGAAGCCCATCTCCTCGCCGACCACCGCGAACACGAAATCGGTGTGGCTCTCCGGCAGGTAGAAGAGCTTCTGCGTTCCGCCGCCCAGCCCGCGGCCAAGCACTCCGCCCGAGCCGAACGCTACGAACGACTGCACGATCTGATAGCCGAGGGTGCGCGCGTACTCCCACGGGTGCCAGAACGCGATCAACCGCCTCACCCGGTAAGGCTCGTGAATCATCGACCACGCGAGCGCGGGGATCGCCGCGGCCACCACCGACAGCAGGTGGCGCGGTTCGGCTCCCGCTAGGAACAGCAGACCGAATGCGCTCGCGGCCAGGATGACGGCGGTTCCGAGATCGGGCTCGAGGTACACGAGCCCGGCGGGAACCGCGGCCGCGGCCAGCACCGCGAGCGTGGTGCGGGCACTCGGAGCCGGAAGCCGCGCGAGCCACGCGGCCAGCGTCATGACCAGCGCCACTTTCGCGGGCTCGGCCGGCTGGATCGAGAATCCGCCGAGCGTGACCCAGCGAGTGGCGCCGCCGTGCGGATCGGCAACGCCCGGGATCAAGAGCGCCGCCAGCGCCACGACGCTCGCGGGCAGCGCGACCCATGCGAGCAGCTCGATCGCGCGCATCGGCAGCCGGCTCGCGATCCAGAACGCGGACACCGCGAGCGCCGCCCACCTGGCCTGCTTCCACAGGAAGTAGGTGCCGGACTCGTGCCGCTCGAGCGCCATCGGGCTCGAGGCGCTCCACACCAGCGCCAGCCCGAGCGCCACCAGCACCACGAACGCCAGCTCGAGCGTCCAGGCGCGCGCGAAGAGCTCGCGACGCTCGGCCTGATCGTGCAGGGCCGCGGACGGGAAGGCTCGCCCCGGATGAATCCGCGCGATGGTGCCGACGGCCGTCACCCCGTGCCCTCCGGACCTGCACCACCGCGCGACTTGGCGGCGCGCAGCTCGGCCGTGACCAGACGGCGGAACACTTCGCCGCGGTGCTCGAAGTTCTTGAACTGGTCGTAGCTGGCGCACGCCGGCGCCAGCAGCACCACGTCGCCGGGCTCGGCCTCGCTGGCGGCGGCGGCCACCGCGGCCGCCAGATCCTCCACCCGGGTCGTGGGAATGGCGCGCTCGAGCGCGGTGGCGAGACGATCCTGGCCTTCGCCGAAGACCAGCGCGCGGCGCACCCGGCCGCGCGCCGACGCCACCAGCGGGTCGTAGCTGCCGCCCTTGTCGACGCCGCCCGCGAGCAGGATCACGTTGCCGCGATAGCTTTCGAGCGAGCGCGCGGCGGCGGCGACGTTGGTGGCCTTGGAGTCGTTGATCCAGCGCACACCGCTCGCCTCCGCGACCCGCTCCATGCGATGCGGGAGACCGGGGAACGCGGCGATGGCGCGCATCGCCTGCTCGCCGTCGAGGCCGAGCACCTTGGCCACCGCGAGCGCCGCGATCGCGTTCTCGCGATTGTGCACACCTTCGAGCTTGAGCTCGCTGGCATCGAAGCTCTGGCCCTCGCCGTCGCCGAGATCGACGAAGAACCGGTCGCCCTCGACCCAGGCGGCCGGACCGGGCGGACGGCCGCGCAAGCTGGTGAACACCACGCGCGCGCGGCTCTCGGCGGCGAGCGCCCGCACCACCGGATCGTCGTGGTTGAGCACCGCGGTGTCGCCGGCGCCCTGGTTGGCGAGGATCCGCGCCTTGGCGCGCACGTAATCGGAGAAGCTCGCGTAGCGATCGAGGTGATCCTCGGTCACGTTGAGCAGCACCGACACGTGCGGCCGGAACTCGTGGATTCCCTCGAGCTGGAAGCTCGACACCTCGACCACCAGGAAATCCTTGCGAGCCGCGAGCGGCGCGCACGCCACCAGCGGTGTCCCGAGATTGCCGCCCACGAACACCTCGAGCCCCGCGGCCTCGATGATGAGGCCGATGAGCGTGGTGGTGGTGCTCTTGCCGTTGGTGCCGGTGATGGCGACGATCGGCGTCGTGAGATAGGGCGCCGCGAGCTCGAGCTCGCTCACGACCCAGATGTCGCGCTCACGGGCCTTCTGCAATGCCTGGATGTTCATGGGGACCCCCGGGCTCACCACGATCAGGTCTTGTTCGAGAAACGTGGGTATCTGGTGCCCGCCGGACTCGACGGTGACGCCGGCGGTTTCGAGCTCGTCGACCTCGGCCGGCAGCTCGGCGCGCGGACGGCGCTCGCTGATGGTGACCTTGGCGCCACGATCGATCAGGAACCGCGCCGTCGCGAGACCCGTCTTCGCGACGCCCACCACCAGCACCCGCTTGCCCGCCAGCTCGTGATCCCAGGTCGAGACCACCCGCGCGGTGGGACGCTCGGAGCGGGCACCGCCGGTGCCGCCATCGCCGCTCTCGGGCGCGGTGAAGAGCAGCGTGCGCGCCGGCACCTGCGCCGGCACCCGTGGCTGCGATTCGCCGGTGCGTGGCCTGAGCGACGCGCGCGGCCGCGAGCTGCGTCCTTGCCACGATCGGGTTCGAGAAGCTCTAGGCATGCGTCCTCAGCGGAGTTTCAGCGTGCTCAGCGCCATCAGCGCCAGGATCAGCGACACGATCCAGAACCGCACCACCACCTTCTGCTCGTGCCAGCCCTTCACCTCGAAATGATGGTGAATGGGCGCCATCCGGAAGACCCGCTTGCCGGTGAGCTTGAAGCTCGCC
This sequence comes from uncultured bacterium, assembly GCA_964650975.1. Taxonomy (GTDB): domain Bacteria; phylum JADJOY01; class JADJOY01; order JADJOY01; family JADJOY01; genus CAZYWA01. The sequence continues at coordinate 6,632 of CAZYWA010000159.1, read as the reverse complement.
ACCTGGATCACCACCGAAGCGGCTTCGATGACGAAGACGCCGCCGGCGAGCAGGAAGATCAGCTCGTTGCGGGTCGCGACGGCGAGGAACCCGAGCGCGCCGCCCAAGGCCAGCGAGCCGGTGTCGCCCATGAACACTTGCGCGGGGTAGGTGTTGTACCAAAGGAACCCGAGCCCCGCGCCCGCCAGCGCGCCGCTCGCGACCGCCAGCTCGCCTGTTCCGGGCAAGTACGGCAGCTGCAGGTAGCCGGCGAACTTCGAGTTGCCCGCGACGTACGCGAAGGTGCCGTAGAGCGCGCCCACGATGATGGTGGGGCCGATCGCGAGCCCGTCGAGCCCGTCGGTGAGGTTGACGGCGTTCGACGCCGCGACGATCACGAACACCGCGAACGGCACGTACCACCAGCCGAGCTCGACCTTGACGTGCTTCAGGAACGGCACCGCGAGCGTGGTGTCGCCTTCGTTGACCAGCAGCAAGAGCAGCACGGCGACCAGCGCGATCGCGGTCTGCAGCTGCAGCTTGCGGCGGCCGGGAAGCCCCTTCTTGATGCCGCGCACCTTGCGCGAATCGTCCACGAAGCCGACGGCGGCGAGCGACAGCGTGACCCCGATCACCAGCCACACGTACGAGCTCGCCAGATCGCCCCACAGGAGGGTCGACGCCACCAGCGCGAACACGATCAGCGTGCCGCCCATGGTGGGCGTTCCCGCTTTCGAGTGATGGGTGGCCGGTCCGTCGTCGCGGATGGTCTCGCCGACCCGATCGCGGGTGAGCCGCCGGATCAGCCACGGCCCCATGACCAGGCTCACCACCAGCGCCGTGATCGACGCGTAGATGGTGCGGAAGGTGATGTAGCGAAAAACGTTGAGGACCGAGTACGCGTCCCGCCACGGGTAGAGCAGCAGGTAGATCATCGGAGCGCCTCGCGCAGACCGGCCACGACGCGCTCCATGCGCGCACCGCGCGAGCCCTTCACCACCACCACCGTGGGTCCGGCGAGCGCCCCGACCCGGGCGCTCGCGGCCGCTCCGGCGTCGTCGCTCTCGATCGAGCGGATGCGCGAATCCGGCATGCCCGCGGCGCGAGCGCCCGCGGCGTAGCCCTGCGCAGCGGCACCGAGCGCCACCAGCAGGTCGTAGCTCTCGCGCGCCACGATCGCGCCGACATCGCGATGCGCCGCCTCGCTCGCTTCTCCGAGCTCGCGCATCTCGCCCAGGGCCGCGAACTTCCGCCGCGCGCCGGCGCCGCGTGACCCGGTCGTGAGCGCCGCGGCCATCGACGCCGGATTGGCGTTGTAGGTGTCGTCGAGCACCACCACGTCGCGCGGGAGCGGTAGCGCGCACATGCGCCCCGGCACCGGCGTCGCCGCGGCGACGGCAGCCGCGGCGGAGGCGAGCGGCACGCCGAGAGCCGCGCCCACCGCGATCGCCGCGATCGCGTTTCCGACGTTGTGAAGCCCGAGCAGCGGCAGCCGGACGTCGGCACGCCCGGACTCCGCCACCACGGTGAATTGCGAGCCCTCGAGCCCGCCGTCGATCACGTTCTCCGCGTGCACGTCGCCGTGCGCGAGGCCGAAGGTGCGCACGTGCGAGCGCAGCCGCGGGCGACGCTCGACGAGCTTCGGGTCGTCGAGATTGAGCAGCGCCATGGCGCTCGCCTGGAGCTCGTCGAAGAGCTCCCACTTCGCTTCCGCGACACCGTCGAGCGTCCCCAGTCCTTCGAGGTGAGCCGCGGCCACTTGCGTGATGATCGCCACGTCGGGACGGGCGATCTGAGCGAGGCGCCGGATCTCGCCCGGGGTGTTCATGCCCATCTCGAGCACCGCGACGGGCTCGTCGCGCAAGCCGAGCAAGGTGAGCGGCAGACCGATCAGGTTGTTGAGATTCCCCTTGGTCACCAGCACCGGCGAGCCGGTGCCGAGCACCCGCGCGATCAGCTCCTTGGTGGTGGTCTTACCGTTCGATCCGGTGATCGCGACCACCTTCGGGCCGCGCAGGCGCCGCCAGTAGGCCGCCAGATCGCCGAGCGCGTGGAACGGATCGTCCACCGCGACCACGGTCCGATCCTCCGCCGCATCCCCGAAGTCGAGCTCGCGCCCGGCGGCGATCACCGCGCCAGCAGCGCCTTTCGCGAGCGCTGTCGCCACGAAATCGTGACCGTCGAAGTTGGGCCCCTCGAGCGCCCAGAAGAGGTCCCCCTCCGCCACCGCGCGGGAGTCGGTCGAGACCCGCAGGAAGCGCTCGCGGTTGCCGCGCGTCCGCACGCCGCCGGTGCCCTTGAGCACGTCTTCGAGACGCAGCGCCGTGGTGGTCATCGGGGCACCTCGGCGGCGCGCAGCGTGAGCGCCCGAGCGGCTTCCTCGCAATCGTCGAAGTGGTGCTTCACGGTGCCGACGATCTGGTAGTCCTCGTGACCCTTGCCGGCGATCAGCACCAGATCGCCGTCCTGCGCGCTGGCGATCGCGCACGCGATGGCTTCGGACCGGGGGACGAGAACCGCGTACGAACCGCGCGCCGCGGTACCCAGGTGCTCCGGCGCGACGAGCGTTCCGCTCGCGAGCCCGGGGACGATCTCGTCGATGATCGCGGCGGGATCCTCGGTGCGTGGGTTGTCGCTGGTGACGATCACCACGTCGCTGCCGTCGAGGGCGGCGCGCGCCATGAGCGGACGCTTGCGCCGGTCGCGGTCGCCGCCGCAGCCGAAGACCGTGATGACGCGGCCGTGCGCCAGCGGACGCACCGCTTCGAGGGCGCGCACCAGCGCGTCGGGCGTGTGCGCGTAGTCGACCAGCACGTCCACGTCGACCCCGGACGGAGGCGGCACGCGTTCCAGCCGTCCCGGCACGCGAGTGGCCGCGGCGAGCCCTCGCACCACGGTGGCGGGGTCGATGTCGAGCGCCAGCCCCACCGCCGCGGCGGCCACCAGGTTCTCCAGGTTGTGGTGCCCGACCAGCGGGCTCTCGATCTCGACCGGTCCGGCTGGCGTGCTGAGCCGCGCGCGCGTTCCCGAACGGCTGAGCGAGCGCGCCGTGACGTACACGTCGGCCTCGCGGCTCGGCCCGATGAGGTCGTTGGAAGCGAGCGGCCGCGCCGCGAACGTGATCACCGGCGACTCGGCGCGCGCGAGCAGCAACGGCGCCCACGGATCGTCGAGGTTCACCACCGCGCGGCCGGGCGCTCCCGCCGGACCGCGCTCCTCGAAAAGCAGCGCTTTTGCCTCGAAATAGGCATCCATGGTGCCGTGGTAGTCGAGGTGGTCCTGGGTGAGATTCAGGAACGCCGCGACCGCGAACGAGCACCCGGCCACACGCGACTGATGGAGCGCGTGCGACGACACTTCGAGCACCGCGTGGGTGCATCCCGCGGCGACCATCTCCGCGAGCAGCTCCTGAAGCGCCTCCGCGCCTGGCGTGGTGAGCGGCGCCGCGCGATGCACGTCGGCAAAGCGGTACTCGACGGTGCCGACCACGCCGACCATGCGCCCCGCGGCGCGCAGGATCGATTCGACCAGGTAGCTGGTGGTGGTCTTGCCGTTGGTGCCCGTGATCCCGACCAGCCGCATCGTGCGACCCGGCCAGCCGAGCACCGCCGCGGCCGCGCGGCCGAGCGCCGCGTGACTGTCGGGAACGCGGATCACCGCGCGCGCGCCGCGTACCGGAGCCGCGCCCTCGACCAGCACGGCTTCGACTCCGCTGCGCAGCACCTCGTCCAGGAGCTCGTGGCCGTCGCGATGGGTCCCACGCACGGCGACGAAGAGATCGCCGCGCCGCACACCGCGCGAATCCGAGCGCACTCGCGCGATCGTCGCGGCTCCGTCGCCCTCGAGGCGCGCGCCCGGGATCGACCGGGCGAGAGCGGCCGCGTCCATCACGATCTCTCTCCGTGAGCGGCGATCGATCCCACCACCACCGGCACGGCGCCCGGTGCCGCGAACCAGGCGCGAATCTCGCGATCGCCCGCGAGCGCCGCGCCGGCCGCCGGCTCCTGGGCGACACACAAACCGCGGCCGCTCACCTGCACCGCGACGCCCAGCCGTGCCGACTCGCGCAGCGCGGCGCGGATGCTGAGGCCCGCGAAATCCGGGGCCACACCTGGCTGGCCGGACTCGCGATCAGGCGCCGCGCCCCAGGCGGCACTCGCTCGCGGAGCGACCGGTGCGGGAAACAACGCGACCCGCGCCGCGGCCGCGACCGGCCGCTCACCGTTCGAGCGCAGGCTCGCCTCGACCACTCCGGGAACGGACGTCGAGTGGTCGCGCTGCTCGTCCTCGTCGGCGCCCACCGCCACGCCGACCACCGGCAGCGCGCGCATCGCGATCTCGCGGAAGACCGGCGCCGCAACCTCGCCGCCGAAGGTGAGCGGACCGCTCGGCTCGTCGACCACCACCACGATCACCAGCCGCGGATCGTCGGCCGGCGCGTAGCCCGCGAACGACGCCACCACCCGCTCGTCGTCGTAGCCGCGGCCGACCGCCAACGCCTTCTGCGCGGTGCCGGTCTTCCCGGCCACGCGCACGCCGGGCACCCGCGCCTCGCCGCCGGTGCCGTCCGCGCTCACCACCGCTTCGAGGAGCCGCGTGACGCGCGCCGCGGTGGGCGCCGAGATGGGACGCTCGACCTCCCGAGGCGGGCGCGGCGCGAAGCTCTGGTCGCGCGCGGAACGGACGCCCAGCACGAGGCGCGGCGCCATGCGCACGCCGCCGTTCGCGAGCGTCGCGTAGGCCGACGCGAGCTCGAGCGCCGTGACGCTGAAGCCCTGACCGAACGCGATGTTCGCGGTCTCGATCGGCTGCCAGCGCGAAGGCGAACGCAGCACCCCGGCCGCCTCGCCCGGCAGACCGATTCCGGTGCGCGCGCCGAAGCCGAACGCCGTGAGCGTGGCGCCGAGCCGCTCGGGGCCCATCCTCAATCCGACCTGCGCCGCGCCGATGTTGCTCGACACGCGGATCACGTCGCCGAACGAGATGACGCCGTGGCGCGAGTGGTCGTGGATCCAGTGACTGCCGAGCTTCCACTTGCCGTCGTGGCAGTCGATCGTGTCGCTCTCCGCCACTTCGCCCGACTCGAGCGCCAGCGCGGCCACGAACGGCTTGATGGTCGAGCCCGGCTCGAAGAGATCGGTCACCGCGCGGTCGCGCCACGCCGAGGGATCGTCGCGGTCGAGCGAGTTGGGGTTCCAGGACGGCGCGTTCGCCAGCGCCAGCACGTCGCCGGTGTGCGGATCGAGCACCACCGCGATACCGGCTCGCGCGCCATAGCGAGTCACGGCTTGGTCGAGCGATTCCTCGGCCGCTCGCTCGATGGTGAGGTCGAGCGACAGCACCACGTCGTCGCCGGCGGGAGTCGCCGGGTCATCGCCGAGCCCGTCGAGATAGAGCGAACGGCCGCGACCGTCCTGCTGGCCCGAGAGGTGCGCGGATTCGCCCGAGAGCACCTCGTCCTCGGCGAGCTCGATTCCCTCGAGCCCACGTCCGTCGGCGCCGACGAAGCCCAGAACCTGGGCCGCGCTCTCGCGCTCGGCGTAGACCCGCCAGCTCTGGTCGCGAATGGCGATGCCCGCGAGATGCAGCGCGCGCACCCGATCCGCGGAGGCCGGGCTGAGGCGCGGCGCGAGCCGCACGTAACGGCCGGGGCGCGCGAGACGCTCGTCGAGCGCCGCCGGCTCGAGGCCGAGTGCCTCCGCGAGCTCGGCGCGCACGGCGGGGTCGGCCGCGCGCTCGTCCTTCGCATAGAGCTGCGGATCCACGAACACCGACTGCCACATCACGTTGCCCGCGAGGGTGTCCCGGCCGGAGCGATCGGTGATCTGACCGCGCAGCGCGCTCACCACCTGGAAATGCTCGAGCTGACTGCGGCTGCGCTCCGACAGCTCGGGATGCTCGAGCACCTGCAGCGCCCACGCCCTGAGCAGCACCGCTCCGAACCCAGCCGACAGGACGCCCACGACGACACGCAGGCGCGCCGCGTCCGCGGAGCGGGTGGGTGTCGTGCGCTCGTGGCGCTGGGTGCGTTCGATCACCGGATCACTCGATCGGACGAAGCTGATGGGGGTCGGGCGGGTGCATTCCCAGCTCGCGCTTGGCGCGCTCGGCGATCACACTCGGCTCGGTGAGCGCCGTGACCTTCACGCGCAGCTCGCGGCCTTCTTGCTCGAGGACCTGGTTCTCGCTGCGCAGGGTCGCGACCTCGTAGGCGAGGTCGTACGCGTGCAGGCGCAGGGCCAAGACGCCGAGCGCCGCGACGGTGAGCACGCCCACCACCGCGTACCAGCGGAATGCGAGGCCCAAACGCTCGGGCGATCGGCCAGGACGGGGAGCGGCGAGCGATTCCGGCTCGACGGGCGTGGGAGCGTGCGCCGGAGCGGATCCAGGCAGCACGATCCTGCCGGTCGCCGGCCGGTGACGAACGGTCGAGCGTGTCCGCGCGTACGCACTCGTGGTTCTCATGAGACAGTCGCTTCCCCGGGGGGCTTTCCAAGCCCCCCGCCCCGCAAAAAACGCGGTTTTTGCCGGGCCCCACCCCCAAATCCGGCGCGACTCCGCGCCGACCGGGATCGCACTTGATCGCCCCTCCACCTCGATGCGCATGCCGGCCGCGCATCGAGGCACGTGTCGTGCGTATTCACGATGCGGCT
>CAZYWA010000158.1:0-14992 GCA_964650975.1 uncultured bacterium | reverse complement strand
GCCGGCGAGCCGCGGCTCGACGGTGTCCTTCGCGAGATCCCAGATCTTCCCGGTGAGATCCTTCTCGCCTTTCTCGTCGTAGACGTTCGAATCGACGACCTTGAAGCGCACGATCGGCTGCGCCGGATCGACGCGCGGCTCCTCGAACACCTCCACGGTGCCGGTCCAGGTGAAGGAGAAAAGGCACCAGCCGAGGATCGGGGTTCCGCCGTGCGCCTCGGCGTGGGTGCGCAGACGGAGCTTGCCGTCCGGTCCGTCGAGCTGCGGGTCGGTGAGCGTGATCCCGTTGCAGCCGGCGTCGTCCTGCCACGGCTGCGCGGAGTGGTTGGGCCTGGTGAAAACCTGCTGGACGAGGCGCTCGCGCAGCAGCTCGTGATCGAAGAGGATCGGGATCTGAACCTCGCGCGCTCCGGCAACGACGCCCGTGCACGCCACCAGTGGCAGCGCGACCAGCGCCCTTCCGATCGCTCGAGTCAGGAACCGCATCCCGGCGCGCAACTATAGCCCGTGGCATGCTCTGCCCCACGAGCGGCGGCTGCGAGGATCGCAGCCCTCCGGACGGACGCGGTCTCTCGCGGTCTTCCGCGTCCGCAAGGCTCGATCGACGGCAACCAGACTCCTGACGGCTGCCCTTGGTGATGCACCTCCGAGCTCGCACCCGCCTGGCGATCGCCTCGTCCGCCGCGATCGTCGCGTGCGCGATGGGCGAGATCGGCGCGCGCTGGACCGAGCAGCCGCGGGTGATCGGGACGCTCACGTTTCCGGCCAGCAACGACGCCTACCGATTGCACCGCCCGGCGGCCGGAGAGCTGGGCTACGAGTTGGTGCCGAACGTGGCGTTCGGCCACGTGCGCATCAACTCGCTGGGGATGCGCGACGTCGAGCGGCCCGCGGCGAAGCCCGCGGGCGTGTTTCGCGTGCTGGTGCTCGGCGACTCGATCACGCTGGGCGCGGGCATGCCGCTCGACGACACGTACCCCAAGGTGATGGAACGGGCGCTGGACCGAGAACGGCCCGGAGTGGAGGTGTGGAACGGTGGCGTCATCGGCTACAACGCGCGCCAGGAAGCGGCCTGGTTCGAGCGGCACGGAGTGGAGCTTTCGCCGGATCTCGTGGTGATCGGTTTCTGCCTCAACGATTTCGGCGCGCCCGAGCGGCAGACGCTCGAAGGCGATCACTGGCGGATCGATTTCGTGGCTCCGGCGCTCGTGCCCCTGGCGCTCGGAGACGGGCCTTTTGCGCGCGCTCTCGCGCAGCATTCGGCGCTGGTTCGACGCGTGCTCGAGACCGTGCACGATCATCGTGCGTCGGAGGGGCGAGCGGATCCGGTGCTCGACCGTCTCGACCAGGCCAACGCCTCCGCGTACCGCGAGATTCGCGACCGCGAAGCCCGCGCCGGCGGGCGCGTGGCCATCGCGGTGCTGCCCTATCTGGGCACCGCGCCGAGCGACGTGGCGCTCGCCGGCGATCGCATCGTGTCGATCGCGCGCGATCTCGCGGTGCCGCTCGTCGATCTTCGCGCCGGTCCGGCGGCGACTCCGATCGAATCGCTGCGCATTCATCCCGACGACCCGTGGCATCCGGGGCCCGACGGTCATCGCTGGATCGGCGAAGCGATCGCGCGCTTCCTTCGCGAGCAGCATCTCGTGCCCGGGACCGCTCCATGACGCGCGATCTCGATCCGATCCGCGCCGACGGCCGCTGGTTTCGCGACGCACAGGGAAGAGTGCGGCTCTTCCACGGCGTCAACGTCTCCGGCCGCGCCAAGATGCCGCCCTTTCTCGCGTTCGATCCGGAGCCGCGCCACCTTGATCCGCTGGCGCGCTGGGGCTTCAACCTGGCCCGCTTGGTGCTGGTGTGGGAGGGCGTCGAGCCGGTCCGCGGACGGATCGACGAGAACTATCTCGATCGCGCCGTGGCGCTCGGCCGCGCGCTCGCCGCGCGCGGCCTTCACCTGATCGTCGATCTTCACCAGGACATCTTCTCGCGTGCGTACGGCGGCTCGGGGGCACCGTCGTGGGCGCTGCCTCCGGTGGATCGCGATGCGCCGGGCTGGCTGCGCGGGAAGCGCTGGTTCTTTTGCTATTTCCTCGCTCCCGGCGTGATCGCGGCGGAGCGCGATTTCTGGCGCAACGCGCGCGGCATTCAGGACCGATTTCTCGCCGCGCTCGCGCGAGTGGCGGAGCGGTTCCGCGAGGTGCCGGGCGTCATCGGCTACGACGTGCTGAACGAGCCGATGGGGCCGCCGTCGAGCGTTTTCTCGGGCCGCTTCGAGCGCGAGGTCTTGCCCGAGTTTCAGGCGCGCGCGGTGACGGCGGTGCGCGGCGGCGATCCCGAGCGGATCGTTTTCGTGCAGCCGGCGCCGTTACTGCTCGGACAGCGCGTGCGTCTGGGAGCCGTGCCTGGCGCCGCGATCGGTTTCGCGCCGCACATCTACGATCTGCTGTCGATCGGCTCCGGCCGCTATCTGGGCTGGAAGCGCTCGACTTTCGGTCCCACGGCGCGCGCCATCGCGCGATTCTCCGAGGAACGCGGTTGGCCGGCCGTGATCGGCGAATTCGGCGCGCTCAATCACGTGAAGGACGCGCCGCGCATGCTCGAGGACCAGTGCCGGGCGCTCGATCGTCATTGGCTCTCGTGGGCGGCGTGGTCGTACGACCCGGTCGGCCCCGACTGGAACGACGAAGGGGCCAGCCTGGTGGACGTGGGCGGCACCGAGCGCCCCTGGCTCGACCCGCTGGTGCGTCCGTATCCGCGCGCGATCGCCGGCACGCCGATCTCGTCTCGGTTCGACCGCGAAGCACGGCGCTACGAGCTGCGCTACACGCCAGGCGGTGCAGGCATCGCCGAGCACGCGGCGACCGAGGTGTTCGTGCCCCGCGCGCGGTTGTGGAGCGATTCGTTCCGCGTCGACGCGGCCGGCGCCGAGCACACCTGGGACGATGTCGCGCAGGTCCTGGCCCTTCGCGCGCAACCAGGAGCCGCCGAAGTGCGGGTCGCGATCGAGGCATGATCCGCCTCTGGAGCCCGCCGGTCCCCGGCGGGGAAGTGATCGATCGTCCACGCGCCGGAGACCGGCGCGCTCCAGTGGCTCGCTTGCGGCGGTTTCCACGCGTCGATTAGCTTCCACGAGACGCTTCGCACGTCGCGGACGCGCCTTGTCGAGGAGATTTTCCATGAAGCGCTTGCTGGTTCGTGGATTCGGTGCGTTTGCTCTCGCGAGTGGGCTTCTGCTGGCGCCGGTCCGTCCGGCTCACGCCGGCGAGGTCAGCGTCACGGTGGTCAACGTCGAGACGCCGCAGGGTGTGAAGATCTGGGTGCCCGAGACGATCGTCGCGAAGAAGGGCGACACGGTGAAGCTCAAGCTGGTGAACAAGCTGGCCAACCCGCACGGGTTCCAGATTTCCGCGTTCGGCATCGAGAAGATCGTGGGCGTCGCGGACAGCCCCGAGGGCACGGTCGAGGTGAGCTTCACGGCCGACAAGGCCGGTGTCTTCCCGATCGCCTGCCAGCTCCACCCGACTCACGTCACCGGTCAGCTCGTCATCTTGGAGTGACCGGCCGGGCCGCGGTCCCTCGCAGCCCCTGCGCGGGACCGCGCTCGAACATCTCGCCCCAGTCGACGCGGGCGGTGGTTTGCATGAGCACGAACAGCGTCGCCACCGCGCCCAGCGTGATGGTGAGGCCGGCGTAGCCCTCGAAGAAGAACGCGTAGCTGAAGAGCACCAGGTAGACGAGCTGCGCGAGACCGGCTTCGAGGATGGCGAAACGCGCCCCGCCCACGATCCGCAGATAGCTCACCACAAGCCCGACGCAGGTGGCGGCGGCGATGGCGAACGCCACGTGAATGTCCACCACGTCGGCCAGGTACGCGAGCAGCAGGTGGAACGCGAAGAACGCGGCCGCCAGGCTGCGGCGGTGCGAGACCCGCAGCCCTCCGAGCGGATTTGACCGCCGGGGGGCGCGCTCCTACCCTGCGCGGCATGCAGAGATCAGCGGGAAGGTGCGCTCTCGGTGCCAATGCGATGGCGGCGGTGCTGGTGTTCTCGTGCGCGGGTGCGAAGTCGAGCGACGCGCCTCGGAGCGACGACGGTACGATGCGCACCCTCGCGGAGGCGGCCCCGGCCGCCTCCGATGCCGCCGCGAAGCCCTCGAGGGCCGGGAAGATCGCCACGCCGATCGCCGAAGCGGTGGGGAAGCTCACCCAGTCGGCGGCCTCGTCGGGGAGCGGAGCCCCGCGCTCACCGTCGCTTTTCTCGACTCCGTTCGTGAAGGTCGACGACGCCGGGCGCGTACAGACTTACCTGCACCTGCGCTCGTGGGATCCCGAGCAGCGCAAGGCACTCGGAGCCGCCGGCGCGAAGATCGAGGTGGTATCCGAGCGCCTCAAGCTGGTCCAGGCGTGGATTCCCTACGACCGCGTCGCGGCGATCGCGGATCTCGACTTCGTCGAGCGCATCACGCCTCCCAGCTACGCGACCCCGCGCTGAAGCGCGGCCCTGCGTCCCCAGGGACCCGGGCAGTGTCTCAGTTCGCTCGCTACTGCCGGCCGCGAAAAAACGCGCCACTCCCACACGACGATCGAATGCGCCGTCGCGTTCGAACCAAGAACGTGCAAAGTGCCGAGTCGCGCGCCGCGCGCACGTGGACTGGGCGCGGCTGGGCGCGATGAGCGTCAAGGCGGGAGCGTCGGGCTCGATCTACCTCGACGACTTCCAGTCGTTCAGGACCGCGCCGTAGTCGATCGTGCTCACTGCGCGCGGTCGACGGTGACGATCGGGTCGCCGTCGTCGTCGCGGGTGACGTTCACCAGCCACGGGTTGCAGCACACGTCGCAGTCCTGCACCAGCGAGCCGCTGGTGAGGGGGTCGATGACCAGCGTCTGGGTCTCGCCGCAGTAAGGGCAGATCACCTCGAGGTCATCGTTCACGGACGTCCTCGCGCTGGGCGGTCGGTCCGCGCGGGTGGTGAGCGGCCTCGGCGGTGTGCGCAGGCGACGCCCACGGGTACTTGGCGATTACGTCGTGAACCGTCGTGGCGCCGAGCTCCACGAAGAGCTCGTTCCTTCTCACGAACGCGTTCAAGAAACCCGGCGAGATCTCGAGCTGGCTCGCGTACTTCGCGAGCGCTGCGCGCTTGTGCGCGATCTGATCGGCCGTGAGCGTGAGCGACGCGAGGGTAGCGTCGCGCGCCGGCAGGTGGTTCGGCACCTCGATGTCGGTCGCCGAGAGCTCGCCCAGCGTGGGTGCGCGCTCGGTCCAGCCGCCCGGCCAGTTGGGCCAGTGCACCAGGTAGCTCACCACGCGCGGCTCGGCGTGGAGAGCGTGATGCTGCGCCGCGAGCGAGCGCTGCCAGTCGTCGATGGCGAGCAGCGCGAAGGTTCCGGCCGCGGAATGATCCGGGTGGATGTCGGCCGGGTCGGGCAAGCACACCATCGTGGGGCGGGTCTCGCGCACGATCCGCTCGAGCTCGGCGCGCAGGTTGGCGCCGCTGTAAGGGAGATTCGGCTCGAGGGCTTCCTTGTCGTAAGGCGGATCCGAGGCGCCGGTGGTGGGCGATCGCTCGGGATGGCTCCTCTGCCAGTGCTCGTCGAGCAAGGCCTTGAGGCCGCCGTCGGGAAAACCGAGGAACTCGAGCTCGATCCGGCCGCTCCGGTCGTGACCGAGCTCGCGGGTGCCGGCGCGTGCCTCGACCAAGCGCCGCTCGCCGTAGGCGACGTACTCGGCGGGCGAGGGCGGGATGTCGGGCGTGATCTTGAGCAGCGCGTCGCGGTAGCCGTCGCCGGCAGTCATCAGCACCACGTGCACGCTGCCGTCGCGCTCGAGCACCTGCTGGATCAAGCCGCCGGACGCGATCGTCTCGTCGTCCGGATGGGGCGCGATCACCAGCAGCCGCTCGCCGGTTCCGACCTCGAGCGGCGGGAGATCGCCGTCGGCGCGCGCGGGCGCCGCTAGCGCGACAACGCCCGCCAACCCGAAGGCAGCGCAAACGCAAACGCGTCGAAGACGTTGCATGAGGGGATCCACGGGCACGCACCAAAACCGTCCCAAGATAGCGCGCACGTTCCCAGGTTTCGAGCCCTTTGGCCTGACGGTGCCGTCTCGTGTCGAGGCTGGGGCCGCCCGGCACGCGAGGCGGCACGAGGGTGAGCTGAGAAACGACCGGCCTGCTAGGCTTGCCCCGCGACGCGTCCGGCCGGGGGGATTTCATGGCGAATTGTTTCGAGGTTCATGCCAGGAACCCCAGGAACTGGAGCCTCCACCCGCTCGCCGTTGTGGGAGGCGCCTTACTCGCTGCAGCCGTGGTGTGTGTTTCCGGTTGCGGCTCGAGTGACGGCTCGTCCGCAACCCAGGGCACTCAGGTGCTCTTCGATCTGGATGCCCTCGATGGAAGCGCCGGTTTCTTCGATTTCCCGTGGCCGAACGATCTGCGGTTGCGAGAGGACGGCCGCATCGACCTGACCGGATTTCCGCTGCCGACTCGCTCGCCGAGCCAGGCGCAGTTCGTGTCGAACTACCTGGGCAAGATCGCCGATCACACCTACGGCTTCGGCACCAATCACGGCGGGTTCTTCCGCACCACCGGCGCCATCGATCCGTCGACGCTGCCGTTCGGCGCCCAGGCGTCGCTCGCCAGCGACTCGACGGTGTTCCTGATCGATGTCGATCCCGCCTCGCCGTCGCGCGGGCAGCGCACGCCGGTGGTGGTGTCCTACCAGTACGACGCCGACGTCTACGAGCCCAGCAACTCGTTGGCGGTGGCGCCGCTCATGGGCTTCCCGCTGCACGGCGGCACCCGTTACGCGTTCGTGGTGACGCGCGGCGTGAAGGACGCGTCGGGCCGTCCGCTCGCGGTGGCCCCGCTCCTGGCGCAGATCGAGAAGGGCCGGACCAACGGCGACGCGCGCGTCGCCAAGCTCGTCGACCTCTACCGGCCGCTCTGGGAAACCCTCGATGCGGCGGACGGTCCCAAATCGAGCGAGGTGGCGGCGGCCACCGTGTTCACCACGCGCGACGTGACTCGCGACATGTTCCGCATCCGCGACTGGATGCAGGCCAATTTTCCGGTGAATCCTCCGACCGATCTGGTGTTCAAGAAGGAGACCGATTCGTTCTACGAGTTCACCGGCCACTACGCGAGCCCGAACTTCGAGACCGGGACACCGCCTTATCTCACCACGGGCGGTGATCTCGAGTTCGACGCCAACGGCGACCCGATCGTGCAGCGCACCGAATCGCTGCGCTTCGCGGTGAGCGTCCCCAAGGGCACGCCGCCGGCCGGCGGCTGGCCGGTGGTGGTCTACGCCCACGGCACCGGCGGCGATTACGAGAGCTTCATCCACCGCGAGGCGTTCGACTTCGCGGCCAACGGTCTCGCGGCGCTCGGCATCGATCAGCCGATCCACGGCACCCGCGTCGAGGGCGACAGGGACTGGTCGTTCTTCTTCTTCAACTACCTGAACCCGGTGGCCGCGCGCGGCAACCTGCTGCAAGCCGCCGCCGACAACGTGCAGCAGCTCCGCCAGGTGCGCGAGCTGGTGATCCCGGCGGACGTCCACCCGCTGGGTGTCGAGACCCGCTTCGACCCGAGCCGGGTGATGTTCATGGGTCACTCGCAAGGTGGGACCGAGGGACCGCTCTTCATCGGCGCCGAGGATCAGATCGGCTGCGCGGTGATGAGCGGCTCGGGCGGCGGGCTGAGACTCACGTTGCTGCAGAAGGTGAACCCGGTGCCGATCGTGCTCATCGTCGAAGCGCTGGCCGGCATCCTCGACACCCACGAGCTCGATCTCTTCCATCCGCTCGGACAGCTGTTGCAGCTCTTCATCGAGGAAGGCGATCCGCTCAACTACGCGCCCTATTACGCGCAGCATCCGCGCGGCGCGCCGCACAGCGTCTTCATCTCGGACGGGCTGCTCGATTTCCAGGTGCCGAACTCGACCACCGCCGCGCACGCCACGGCCGCGGGCGCGCAGATCGTCGGGAGGGCCTACCGGCCGATCGAGGGGCTCACCATCCTCGGGATCGATCCCGCGAGCCCGCCGGTGAGCGGCAACGTCGTCGCGGGCGACGGCAGCCGCGTGACGCTGGGAGTGGTGCAGTATCCCGAGGACGGCCACTACGCGCTCTTCGAGAACCCGCAAGGCACGTATCAATACGGTCATTTCCTCGGTTCGTGCGCGGCCGGGACACCGACCATTCCCGCACCTCCCTGAGGCCCCGATGACCGAGCCGGATCTGGCCCCTTACCTGGAATCGACCTGGTTCCTCGACAGCGACGAGCCGTCGGTGCGCTCGTTCGCCGCGGATGCCGTCTGTGACGCGACCGATCCGCGAGCCAAGGCGGTGCGGCTCTTCCACGCGGTGCGCGACGGCATCAAGTACCAGCCGTATGCATCGGACCTCAGCGCCGAGGCGTTTCGCGCCAGTGCCGTGCTCGCTCGTCTGGAAGGGTTCTGCGTGCCGAAGGCGATCGCGCTCGCGGCCTGTGCGCGCGCCGTCGGCGTCCCGGCGCGGCTGGGCTTCGCCGACGTGCGGAACCATCTCTCGACGCAGAAGCTGCGCGAACGGATGGGCACCGATCTCTTCGTGTTCCACGGCTACGTCGAGCTGTGGCTCGGCGCACGCTGGGTCAAGGCGACACCCACGTTCAATCTGTCGCTGTGCGAGAAGTTCCGGGTGAAGCCGCTCGACTTCGACGGCCAGCACGACGCGCTCTTTCACCCGTTCGACCGCGACGGCCAGAAGCACATGGAGTACGTGCGCCGCCGAGGGGAGTACGCCGACTTCCCGCTGGCCGAGATGCTCGCCGCGTGGCGCGATGCTTATCCGTGGATGTTCGGGGAAGGCGAAGTCGGTGCCGGCGTGGGCGTGACCGGGCAGCTCTCGTCGGGCGATTTCGAGGCGGAAGCCGGCGCGGAGAACAGATGATGGAGCGACTGGTCACGCTCTCGGCTTCGGCACTCGCGGCGAGGATCCGCACCCGGGACCTTTCCTCGGCGGAGGTGGTGGAGGCCCACATCGCGCACATCGAGCGGGTGAATCCGCGTCTCAACGCGATGGTCGCGGAACGCTTCGATGCGGCGCGCGACGAGGCGCGCCGTGCCGACGACCTTCTCCGCGGCGCCAATCCGAGCTCCTTGCCGCCCTTTCACGGCGTGCCGTGCTCGATCAAGGAGTGCTTCGCGCTCACCGGCATGCCGCAGACCTCGGGGCTCGTGGCGCGGCGCGGCTATCTCGCACCCAGGGATGCGACCGCGGTCGCGCGACTGCGCGCGGCCGGCGCCATTCCGCTCGGTGTCACCAACATCTCCGAGCTCTGCATGTGGATGGAGTCGAGCAACAAGGTTTACGGTCGCAGCAACAATCCGTACGACGTGCGGCGAACCGTGGGCGGAAGCTCGGGTGGCGAAGGCGCCATCGTCGGTGCGGGCGGCGCGCCGTTCGGGCTCGGCTCCGACATCGGCGGATCGATCCGCATGCCGGCTTTCTTCAACGGCGTTTTCGGCCACAAGCCGACGGGCGGCCTGGTGCCCAACACCGGCCAGTACCCGCTCGCCTCCAACGAGGCGAAGCGTTACTGCACCACCGGGCCTCTCGCGCGACGCGCCGAGGATCTGATGCCGCTCTTGCGCGTGCTCGCGGGACCTGACGGTGAGGACACCGGCTGCATCGACTGGCCGCTCGGCGATCCCGCGCGGGTGAGCATCGATGGGTTGCGCGTGGTGAGCATCGAGGACAACGGGCTCATCCCCGTGAGCAACGATCTCAAGCAGGCGCAGCGGCGCGTGGCGCGAGCGCTCGAGGAGCGCGGCGCGCGCGTCGAATGGGAGGAAGTGCCGCGTCTCAGGCAGTCGCTCGACATCTGGTCGGCGATGCTCTCGTCGGCGGGCGGCGACGATTTCTCGACGCTGCTCGGCAACGGCACGCGAATTCGCGCCCTCCGCGAGCTGGCCCGATGGGCGCTCGGCCGCTCGGACCACACGCTTCCCGCGATCGTGCTGGCGCTGCTCGAGAAGGTTCCCAAGTGGACGCCCGGCCACACCCGCAAGCTCGCGGCGGTCGGCCGTGCGCTGCGCTCGGACCTGGTCGATCTGATCGGGCCGAACGGAGTGCTGCTCTACCCGCCCTACGCGAGCGTGGCGCCACGCCATGCTTTCCCGCTGCTTCCGCCGGTTTGCTGGGCCTACACCGCGGTTCTCAACGTGATGGAGCTGCCGGTCACGCAGGTGCCGCTGGGACTGGACGCGCGAGGCATTCCGCTGGGGGTTCAGGTCGCGGCCGTCCACGGCAACGACCATGTGACCATCGCGGTCGCCCAGGTGCTCGAGCAAGCCTTCGGCGGCTGGGTGATGCCTGGTCTGGCTCGCTGACGTTCGGCCCGGTTCGCCCGCGAAAAATGCATCGGGCGTGGGTCAACCCGTCCCAACGGGTCGACATGCCTTGTCACGACTGTGCCTTTTGACACATGGGGGTTCCCACGGATATCGGAAAAACCCAATCGAACCGCGACGTGCAGCGGAGTCGCAAATACCCGAGCTCGGGCGCGGTTCTTGCTGTTAGTGAGCTTGGCCCGCCGACGAGGATGCAATGGGCGGCGGCTGGAAAGGCCAAGCGGTGCGTGATGATCGTCGAATGTGCATGGTGCGGCGCCAGTCTCGGTGAGAAAGAGCCACTGCTCGATACCCGGCCGACCTCCGGGATTTGCGAGGATTGCGTGGAGCAGCTCGAAGCAGGCCAGACCTGCTCGGCTCCCCGGCTTCGCTCCGGCATGCCGCGGCCCCGCACGTCGAGCTCGGTGTTCGACGGCGCACGAACGCCCGGGATCGCCAGCCTCGGCGACATGCCGACTGTGCGTGTCCGCAGAGTGCGCTGAGCTCGATCGCCGTCCCTCCTGACCTTCGATCGTTTGCCCCGGCCGCGCCGCTCAAGTAGTTGAACCGCGCACGATGAGCGGGCGGTGGGCGGATTCGTGGGTGCTGGTCACGGGTGCCTCGAGTGGGCTCGGTGAAGAGCTCGCGCGGCAGCTGGCGGCGAAGCGGGCGAACCTCGTCCTGAGCGCGCGCACGACCGCGCGACTCGAGTCCCTGGCGGCGGAGCTGGCGGCGCGGCACGGCGTCGAAACGCGCGTGGTGCCGATGGATCTGAGCACCCCGGACGGCGCGGCGCGGCTCTGTGACGCGGTCGACGCGCTGGGCATTCCGATCGATCACCTGGTCAACAACGCGGGTTTCGGCTCGCGAATGCGTTTCATCGAGAGTCCCGTCGAGCGGGAGCTCTCGATGGTGCGTCTCAACTGCGAGTCGCTGCTCGCCCTGACGCATCACTTCCTGCCTGGCATGGTCGCGCGCCGGAGGGGCGGCGTGATCCAGCTCTCGTCGATCGCGGGCTTTCAGCCGACGCCCTTCTTCGCCAGCTACGGCGCCACCAAGGCGTTCGTGCTGAGCCTGTCGGCGGCGCTCGCCGCGGAAGTGCGCGGACACGGCGTGCGCGTGATGGCGTTCTGTCCCGGACCCGTGCAGACCGGTTTCCAGCAGGCCGCGGGCATGCCTGTCACCGATCTCACCAAGCAAGGCTTGCGGACCCGCCTCTCGCTCCTGAGCGCCGAGGAGACCGTGCGCCGCGGGCTCGCGGCCTACGAGCAAGGTCGAGAAGTGTACGTGCCGGGACTCGTGAACCGCTTGATCACCCTCGCGATCAAGGTGGTGCCGCGCTCGATCGTGGTGAACGCGGCGGCGAAGTCGGTGGCGGGTGGAGTCGCGACGAAGGAGCACAGCGCATGAGCGGCGTCACGCCGGCGTCCGCGGAGCTGGCGCGGCTCTGGAACCTCGATCCGCAGCGGATCTTCCTCAACCACGGCTCGTTCGGCGCTTGTCCGGCTGCGGTTCTCGCCGAGCAAACCAGGCTGCGCGCGCGGCTCGAGCGCGACCCCGTCGGCTTCATGGCGCTCGAGCTCGAGCCGCTGCTCGACGGCGCGCGCCGCGAGCTCGGCGCGTTCCTCGGCGCCGATCCGGACGATCTCGCGTTCTTGCACAACACCACCACGGCGGTGACCGCCGTGCTGCGCTCGATCGACTGGCGCGGTGGCGACGAGATCCTGATCACGAGCCACACGTACAACGCGGTCCGGAACGCGGCCGTCGAGATCGCGGGACGCGGCGGCGCCACGGTCACGGTCGCGCAGATCCCGTTTCCCGGGACCACCGCCGAGAACGTGGTGGAGAGCGTGCTCGCGGGCGTGACGGCGCGGACCCGGCTGGCGCTGGTCGATCACGTGACCAGCCCCACGGCGCTGGTGCTGCCGATCGAGCGGCTGGTCCGCGAGCTCACCGCGCGCGGAGTCGAGGTGTTCGTCGACGGCGCCCACGCTCCCGGCATGGTGCCGCTCGACGTCGAGCGCCTGGGAGCCGCGTATTACGCGGGAAACTGCCACAAGTGGCTGTGCGCGCCGAAGGGTGCCGCGTTCCTGTGGGTCGAGAGGTCGCGGCAGAAAGGCTTCGAGCCTCCGGTGGTGAGCCACGGCTCGAACTCGACCCGCACCGATCGCTCGCGGTTCCGCCTGGAGCTCGACTGGCTCGGCACCGACGACCCCACCGCGTTTCTGTGCGTGCCCGCCGCCATCCGTGTGCTCGCGTCGGCCGTCGAAGGCGGCTGGCCCGCGATCCTGTCGCGGAACCGCGCGCTCGCGCTCGCTGGCCGCGCGATCCTGTGCGAAGCGCTCGGCGTCGCCGCTCCGTGTGACGAAGAGCTGATCGGCAGCATGGCTTCGGTGCCGCTGCCGGACGCGAGCGGCGCACCCTCGACCCACCCGTGGGGCTGGGATCCGCTTCAAGCGGCGTTGCGCGCGGAGGACGGGATCGACGGACTGGTGCAGAAGTGGCCGGTCTTCCCGAAGCGATTGGTGCGAATCTCGGCGCAGCTCTACAACGAACCAGCGCACTACCGGACGCTCGCCGCGGCGCTGACGCGGCGCGTTCGAGTCTCGGCATGACCTCGGCGCTGGCCGTGGCGCACGAACCGCGCGGCATCGTGCGCGCGCCCCGGCGTCCAGCCGGGTGGATCGCGCCCGGCCCGAGGCCCGCCGGCCCGGGATCGCGGGCGGACGGCTGGCCCGCGTCCGACGAGGATCTCTGCTACCTGTGCGGCGAATGGCGGATCTTCCAGAAGCTCCATGGCCACCGCTTCAGCCTCGACGACCTCGCGACCGCGTGGTTCGCGTGCCAGAGCGTGGGCGGCCGGGACGTCAGGACCGCGCTCGATCTCGGCTGCGGCTCGGGTTCGGTGCTGCTCATGACGGCGTGGCGCTTCGAGCGGGCGCGGGTGGTGGGCATCGAGGCCCAAGAGGTGAGCGCCGGGCTCGCGCGCCGCTCGATCGAGTGGAACGGCGCCGGCGATCGCTGCGCCGTGCGTCACGGGGATTTGCGTGAGCTCGAGCTGGGTCCGGAAGAGGGTGCTTTCGATCTGGTGACCGGCACGCCGCCTTACATCCCGCTCGGAAACGGCGTGGTCTCGGCACGCGTGCAGCGCGGTCCGGCGTGCTTCGAGCTGCGCGGCGGGATCGAGGACTACTTCGCGGCGGCTCGCCGGGCGGTCGCGCCAGGTGGGTGGGCCGTCGTCTGCCACTCGGACCCCGATCGCGTGGCGGTCGCGGCGGATCGGGCGGGACTCTCGATCGCGTCGTCCCGGCCGGTCGTCCCGCGCGAAGGTCGCGAGGCGCTCTTCTGGTTGTTTGCCCTCACGCGCGAACGGAGCGCGACGCCAGCGTCTGCCACCGCGGCTCTCGTGGTTCGCGATCGCGACGGGCAGTGGACCGAGGAGTTCCGCGCCGTGCGCCGCTCGATGGGAATGCCGTGTCGAGGATCGTCGCGTGGTGAGGGGTGAAGTGGCCTGAAAACCAGCCCTCGGCTAGCTTGGATGCGGGGGAGGGGCTTTCCATGACACGCACCCATTTTCGCGCCTGCAACCTGTGCGAGGCGATGTGCGGCATCGCCATCGAGGTCGACGGCGATCGCATCGTCTCGCTGCGCGGCGACAAGGACGACGCCTTCTCCCGCGGCCACATCTGTCCCAAGGCGGTCGGCCTCCAGGACGTTCACGAGGATCCTGACCGACTCAAGTGGCCGGTGCGGCGCACCGCCACCGGCTGGCAGCGCATCGGCTGGGACGAGGCGTTCGACGAGGTCGCGCGGCGCATCCGCGAGATCCAGAAAGAGCACGGCCACAATGCCGTGGGGATGTACCTCGGCAATCCCACGGTCCACAATTACGGCTCGATCCTCTTCGGGTTGCCCTTCATCCAGGCGCTCAAGACACGCAGCCGCTACTCGGCCACGTCCGCCGACCAGCTCCCGCACATGCTCTCCTCGTTGCTGATGTTCGGCCACCAGATGCTGTTCACCGTGCCGGACCTGGATCGCACCGATTTCTTCCTGTGCATCGGCGGCAATCCGGTGGTGTCGAACGGCAGCATCATGACGGCCCCCGACGTGGCGAACCGGCTGAAGCAGCTCAAGGCGCGCGGCGGCCGGCTGGTGGTGGTCGATCCGCGCCGTACCGAGACCGCGGAGCTGGCCGACTGCCACCTCTTCATCCGTCCCGGCACCGATGCGGCGCTCTTGCTGGGGATGCTGAACGTGATCTTCGCCGAGGATCGGGTGCGGCTCGGGCGCCTCGCCGACTTCACCGACGGGCTCGCGTCGATCCGTGAGCTGGCGAAGCGGTTCCCACCGGAACGCGTGGCGGCCTTCACGGGCGTCGCCGCCGCGCACATCCGCCAGCTCGCTCTCGACTTCACCGCGGCGCGGTCCGCCATCGCGTACGGCCGGGTGGGTGCGTGCACGCAGGAGTTCGGCGGGCTGGTCGGCTGGCTGCTCACGGTCACCAACATCGTGACCGGGAATCTCGATCGCGTGGGCGGCATGATGTTCACCAAACCGGCGGTGGATTTCGTGTCGATCGCGTCGCTCGGCGGCCAGACCGGCCACTACGCGAAG